>CAYVZU010000020.1:0-40299 GCA_964455935.1 uncultured Fibrobacterota bacterium | reverse complement strand
CCAGGGTATGAAATACACCCTTTTCTTAGTGTCCACCAAATCGGGGAAGGCTCACGCCATTGCTGTGGCCTCAGATGCAGGTGCGGTGGGAATTGGGACGACAAGCCCCGCCTTTCCGTTTGAGGTGGTTCCAGGGTCCGGCTCATCATTCAGCGTGAGTCATGAGAGCAGCAGGCCTGTGGTGCGCATCGCAGATAGTTCTACGGAGCACCCCGTTTTGCAGTTCTCGCGCAATAACGCGGCTGATTATGTAAATCTGGAATATACCGGGTCGGAATTGGATGTGAATAGGAAAATTAAAATTTCAAGTGCAACTACCGTCGCGCCTCTGAACGTTCCTATTCTCACAAGTGATCCAACTTCGCCGTCAACAGGCGATGTCTGGATTAGAGACAGCAGCGGGACTTTTTCATTGAAGGTCCAAACAGCGGCAGGGATTAAGTCTGTTACATTGTCCTAACGAGCGCAAGGGACCAAGAAACTGGTGGGCAGGGCAAAGGCATGTATTATTGCAACGTTGCCATCACCACATGGGTCAAGTTAGGATAATCGTTTTCTCAGGGCTTATTTGGGGGTGTGATTTCCCGCACCCCCGCCCTATCATTTTCAATGAGAAAGACATGTGAAGACGTGAAGAACCGTTTCATCAGGTACAGCAACTGTGTTTGCTGCACCTGATGAAGACAGAATAGTTCCAGTGCGCTATCTAAGATATAGAACATCATTCTTGCAATTCTGGCCAACATAGCCGCCGATTATTAAAAGCCTATTTTGAAAAATGACAGAGGTGTGGCCGCTTCGCTTGCCAAAGAGTGTCGACAATTTGGGCTGTGTCCAATTAAGACCATCTTCTGAGAACCAAATATAATCCGCGCTGTCCCTCAATATATTCCCGCCGGTAATCCATATTTTGTTATCAAAAACAACCGAGGTATGGCCACTTCTTGGCGAAAACGGTCCTGATTGCGTGCTCCATTGCCAATCTATTCCATTGCTTGAATGCCAAACATCATTTTTGAAAGGCAGGCCAGCAATTATCCATATTTTGGCATCAAAAATAACGGTGGAGTGGCTGGATCTGGCATCAAAACCTGTGTTCAAGTTTGGAGTTGCCCAATTAATACCATCAACCGAAGAATAGACCCCATTAGTAGGATAAGTAGTTCCTCTGATGATTTCGTAATAGTCGCCCCCTATTACCCAAATCTTATTATCGAACACCACAGAAGCGTGATAACCTATGGGTGAAGTAAAAGCAGAACTCGTTGCACATGACCAGTTCGTGCCATCGGACGAAAACCAAACATCGTTCAAGAATCTGTCCTCACTGCTTCTATAAGCACCGCCAATAACCCACATCCTGTCATCTAAAACAACAGAGGCATGCCCGGTCCGAGGTGAAAATGCAGCCGACGGAGTTGCTTCCTGCCAATCTGTTCCATCACTTGAATACCAAACATCATTTAGGTATTTCCCATTGGAATCGACTCCACCAATAACCCACATTTTGTTATTAAATACGACTGAAGAATGCCCGGCCCTGGGTGAAAAAGCTGCTGTCGATATTATCCGTGCGAACACGCCAACAAAAACCAGCATTGTGTCAAAAGTCGCGTTGCGGTCATCATCGGTAACGCGAAGAACGCATGGCATGCCGTCAAACCGAAAACGATCAGGCACAATGAAGCTTGTATCCCCATTGGCACACTGGCCGAAAGCGCCCGTGTTCCCGATATCCCATTCGTACTTCACGATGCGGCCGTACCGCTCCGTGCTCTTGCTGCCGTGGAGATACACGGTGTCACCGCGGCCAACCGTGGTATCGGCTCCGGCATTGGCTACAGGCACATCTTGAATCACGTTCACGACCACCGTGTCGGCCAAGACGTTCCCATCGTTGTCTTCGACGCGCAGAACGTACCTAATCACGGTTGGCGTTTCCGGTGCGACAAGAATGGTGTCCCCGGTTATCGTCGTCGCAAAGGCGCCCGTTCCCGCCAAGCCCCATTCCATTTTGATAATGTGACCCAAAGAATCCGCGGCCGATCCGTGCAGGCGCACCGCGTCATTGATCGAAACGGTCGTGTCATTGCCGGCATCTGGAAGCGGCATACCAGTCAGGTTCTGGCCGTAGATGATGACCGTATCCAAATCCGTGGTCTGCCCGGAAATCACATTCATGGTAATCACCTTCACACCGTAGGTATCGAGTGTAGGATCGAAAATCAGCCTGTATGTTCCTTCCGGCACATCGTCGATGGAAAACGCGCCGCCCACGTCTGGCTTTGTGTAAAGGTGCGTTCCTGGCGCGTAGATCGTTACGCGAACCTGGCTGGCCGCATCCTGGCCGGGCATTAACGAAACGCCGCGGATCGAACCGGAGGGTTTAAGGGTATCCGTGTCGAGTGTGACCGTATCTTGGTGAATGCCTATGGACTCCACATACGCGGAGAGAGTATCCTGCGCCGCGAACATGTTGTAGGTGCCGCTGTCGAGCAAGGCGCCAAAGTACCCTTGTGAGTTCGTGGTTGCGCTGTCCAGGTTCGCCAGTATTTTGGGGCTGCCGGATGGATTGTGATCCACCGGGATAAAAAACACTTTCGCACCTGCTGCCGGTGAGCCGTCCGGCTTTACAAGACGCCCCTTCGCGTTGCCGGTCTCAACGCCGCCGTTGACAATGCGGTCATCTTTTGTACAAAGGACAGCCAGGCTCATGAAGAGGCCCGCAGCAAGAAAAGCCCATAGTCGTTTGCCATGGTTCATAAGAGCTCCCTGTTTTTTTTCGTGACCGGATAAATCTGAAAATTTATCTGATAGACCCGCCCGGCCGGAACTTCGGCCTCGGCAACGGACAACGCCTTTTTCCGACTCTCGGCAACAATCTTGCGAATCACCTGAAAGCCCTGTTCATCCAAGTTCAGCGTGCAAGCTGTAATGTCGCGTTCCTGTTTGGGGACGGTATCCAAAGAAGCCCCTGCGATCTCGGCCATTTTCCGATGAAAATTAACCACCGCCACGGAGTTGACCACATCCCCCGTGCTCATGAGCCGGGAAGTACGCTCGAACCTTTTTCCTTTTTTTCTGATCAGGCCCAATCCTAAGAGAAGCTGCACGGCCCGCCTGGCCTGGGGTCCGGTAATCGAAGGGATCAACTTCTTGGCAAGCCACCGGTAATTACCCCTGAACTCCGGATGCGTCACCAGTTCCCGGATAGGAATATTGTACCAGTTGGAATAAAACTCGTACTGCGACTCCTCGATCTTTTTTACGTTACTGTACTTGCGAAGCTCTATCATGCGGGTAAAATAATGATCCTTTTCGCTTGGGGTCTTGGCCTGGTCAAACCCGATCATGCACGCGAAATACTCACCTTCCTTGTCGCTGAGCTTCAGAGCCGTGGCGATCCGGGCGGCAAGTTCTTCGGTAATATTGCGCTTTCCCTGCATCACGAGCATCATGAACGTGGGTGAAACAAGATCGAGCTTTCGAGCCAGGAAGCGATGGGAGAATTTAGGATCACGGGCCTTCCGATCCTGGAAGTAGGCTTTTAAGTACTCGCGGTAGTTGACATACTCATAGACCCGAACCATAGTGTAGCCTCCTATACATAAGGATACACCCAATTTAAGCACAAATCAATAAGCCTAAGCAACTTTCCGTATCCTGGTTAGGATACACCCAGTCCTTGCGTGGTGGGCGTAGCGTAAGAAGCTTTCATTCTGGTAGTTCCAATCCGGTGCTTTTCAGTGCTTTCCCGATTGTCTTTTGCCATCCCTTCGATTGGTCGTTCAATATTCGATGCAGCCGTTCGATGCGCTTGGGGTCGGTCTGAATGAACTGGAATATCCCTTGCTCGGAAAGCCGGTCTTTCTCCGCCTTTTCCTTGTTGATGCGGCGTTGGCATACGATAAGCTTGTGCAAGGCAAAGGCTTCCGGCTCAGGACCTGCAAGTCACCGAAGATCCTTAGCAGTAAATCAAATTTTTTCCACGGAGCGCCTTTCGTACTTCTTTGAGTGCCGTCCTTGTTTCCTTTAGCAGCTTCTCATAACGTTTTCGCTGCGCGACCTTCTCCATAGCATCCTTCGCTTTATCACTGCCCAGTGGGCCTATGTAATCATGAATCACCCGATTGCCGTCACGGTACTCAAGGTAGAGATATTTTTTGTTTCGCCGCCGTTGTACACGAGGGGTGCCCCGCGGCATATCGGCAATGGCCTTGACGTATCCCAGTTCGGCCTCCTGCAACCGCTCGAGCTCTTCCTTAAGCACGTGAAAAATGACAGCCACAAGAAACTCCTTTTTTCGTTGTGCTACAAATATACATTATCATAAAATATGTAGCACAATGCGTTCTTTGCATGGCCATTCTTTCCCAACCTGGCCGTTATTGCCAACCGCACCGTGGGAAAATAGGCACTTCACCGCTAAGCGGTACACTCGATGTTCGGGGTGGTACGCAGGATGATGGGTCGATCAATAGCCGCTCGCTAGCCAAAAACCAGCGACAACGTCAGCAGGTGGCGGAGGCTCTCCGAGATCGAGTATTCGACAAGGCCGTGGCGGCCGCCGCCGAAGAGCCGGCCCAGCAGGCCCGCGTTCCAGCCATAGGGATCGTATCCAACCCGCATGCCGGCATTTTGAAATGCCCACAGCCGGCCCACGGACTTCCATTGTGAGATTTCATTCTCCTGAAAGTGTCCTATTACGCTCAACAGCATTTGGCTTTTCCAGAATCGGCCGGCCGCGGACACGGTTCCCGTGGCGTGGGAAGACCCACCCATCGAGCCGGTCCTTGCCTGCAGAAAACCGCCGGAACCGGCAACGTCGAATCCATTCCAGCGCAGCAGCGCTCCGGCCTGGGCTCCGGTTTCCCGATAGGTTTCGGAAGAGTCTCCCAAAAAGGCGAACCCGCCAAGGCCCGCCATGAACCCGGGAAGGATGCGGAATGCCATCGCAGCGCCGTATAGGCCGCCGCGCACCAGGGTTCGTTCCACCACATGGCCGCCGTCCTCATCCGCGCTGATCTCGAACGAGTGGTCCCAGGGCCCGCTGGAGCCGGCAAAGATCAGGCTTGCGGCGACGCGGGGCCCAAGCCGTGGACGAGCCTCGACATGAATGAGCGAACGCCGCTGCCGGAGAAAGCCCGCCCACCCCGTATGCAGTTGCGATCCCGAATCACCGGCCGCCGCAAAACTTGGGTTGGCCATGGGCCATTGGGCCAGGCTTGCATCCGAAAAGGAAACACCATAGGAAGGCGTCTGGTACCACTCGGCCCTGGCGGAGAGGAACGCGAAGGACACGATCAACGCAATGCGCATGAACGCATTCATGGATGTAGAGGCGCCGCGGTGTGGCGTCTCGTGAGCCCGGCGTGACATCATCAGAAGAGATTGATATTGAGGCGGCCGGTTTTGCGGGTATCGGCAAGTTCGCGATTCAAATTGCGGATCATGGTGTTGAGCGTGTCGAGGAATGATACCGGTCGAAGCATCTGCGAAACAACGGTTGAATCGTTGAGCGCCGCATGGGAAAGAACTGCCAGACTGTCCACCACCGGCTCAATGCGCGTGAGGATCGCCGCGCTCTGTGCCAGCAGCGAATCGACCTTGGGAAACGCCCGGCCCGCCTGACGCAGCACGGTTGAGGACAGTTGGCGCGCCTGTCCGGCGATGGTATCAAGCTGGGCCAAGCTTTGGGTCACGGGATGCTCGATGGATGCAACCATCGTCACCAACTGGCCCGTCGCGCTGTCGATCCGGCCGACCGCGCTATTGAACTGCCGGACGAATGAAGCCGGATTCTTTGTATCCGCCATGCGGTGAATCAGCGCCAGCAGCTCTTCGATTTGCGTTTTCAGTCCTTCGGCCAGTGGAATGCTCTCGGCAATACCCGGAACGAATTCGCCCCGAAGCGGCCCGCTGCGATCCGCCGGCTCCGGGTTTTTGCCGGGCAGGATCTCGATTTCGCGATCGCCCATCAGCCCGCGGTCGTGCTCGCGGATATGGTAATCGGATTTGAACGCGATGCGCTGGTACAGTTCGATATTGACGACGGCGCTGTTGTTGCGGCGCTCAATCGAGCGCACCCGGCCTACCGGCTTGCCCCGGATTTTGACGGCGTCATCAATGGCCAGAATGCCCAGGTGCGGAAACACGACCTCAATTCGATTGTGGCCGTAGAAGTAGGTCGCATACACATAGACCAAAAGGGAAAGGATGAAGAGCCCCGCAAGGACCAGAACCGCATAGCCTATTTTTCGATCACTCATGACGGGGAACGGCAGTCGGGAGGTCTACTTTAGCGTGACGCTCATACCCTCGTAGGCCCACTCGATTTTGAGCGAGGTCTTGCGTTCCGCAAGGGCTTCTCTGGCCTTCTGCTCCAACTTTTGAAGAAAAGCGTCATCGTGACTGGGATCATGATGCGTGATGATCAATCGCCGAACACCGGCCTTCAGCGCCACCTCCACACCTTTCTCCCATGTGGAATGGCCCCACCCCTTATGGCAGGGCACGCCGTTTCCACCCAGGTACTCGGACGGGGTATATTGGCCGTCGTAGATCAGCAGATCGGCATCATGACAGAGGCGAACCAGGTTCTCATCGATGTGGTCCGCGTAGTGCTCGGTATCGGTGGCGAACACAAAGGTCTTTCCGCTGGCCCTGTCGCAGAGCCGGTAGCCGACCACTCCATTGGGGTGGTTTAGGCGCGCATTTTGCACGGTCGCCAGCACCCGGTCGCTGTCCTTGATCTGAATCGTGGCCCCTTCCTTCACGTCGTGAAAGAAAATGGTTCCGCCCATCTGCGCAATGCTCAACGGAAAGTGCGGACCTTCCATTTGACCGGCCAGGATCTCGGAAAGGCTGTTGTCGGCGTTTTCGGTTCCGTAGATGTGAATCGTGTTGCCCGGCTTCAGGGCCGGCATGAAGAAGGGGAAGCCCTGGATGTGATCCCAATGCACATGGCTTAGAAAAAGATGGATCCGCTGCTCCCCTTCTCCCATCATCCTGATTCCTAAGGGACGAATGCCGCTCCCCGCGTCGAAGAGGATTGTCCGCTCATCCAATTCAACTTCAAGGCAGGTGGTATTTCCACCAAATTTAACGGTTGAGGGACCGGGAACCGGGATGCTCCCACGGACTCCCCAGAAGCGGATTTTCATAGTCCTTAATGTTTAATTTTGTTGTTGTTTTGTCAATAAGTTTCGATTTAGGCCGCCATGCCTTGGGCCGCCGCCGCCCAATCTGATCGGTAAAATGCGTATCATAATGTGCAGTCCCTGAGCAAAGAGCTATTCGGGAATATGGTTGATTGTGACACTGCGGGACAAGTAAGTATCTTAACTTTAATGCGCGCAGCCTTCTTATTCATGGCTCTATATTCGTTTTCGGCCGCACAAAGCACCGATTCGTTGCTGGACGGAGTCCTTCGGCATTTCCAACCCTGCGTTTCCATGCACTTCGACATGATCACCAAGACGGCCCTTTCCGCAAAAGCCAAGACCGCGCCAGGGGAACTCAAGGCCTGCGCCCCAAACCGGTTTAGGCTGTTGATCGGCGATTTGACCATGGTCAGCGACGGGCGCACACTCTGGCGTTTTTCCTCCAAAACCAATCAGGTGGCCATCGAAAACGCCGGAGCCGACCCGGCCTACAACCCTCTGGAGTGGCTTCGTCTGCACAGATCGGATTTTCGCCGCAGCGAGGCGGGAATGGAGAAATGGAATTCACGGGATGTCTGGCACATTGTGTTTGAGGATCCCAAGCGGGATCTGAATGTGGCGAAATTCCACGCCTGGGTAGACACCAAAGGACTGAGGCCGATTGAATTGACTCTTGACGACGGTGAAGGAAACCTCACTTCGTACAAGGTCCGCAAAATTCAGACGGCGAAGGAATTCGCCAAAGACACATTCGTGTTCCGGCCCAAGGAAGGCACTGAAATTTTCGACCAAAGGGATTTCGGATCAGGCCAATGACAAGAAGCTCTAGTGCGTTTCTCCTGCTGTCGGTTTCTCTTCTTTTGTCTTCCACAGCGGTCGAGGCGCGGACGCACGCCACTCCGCTAACCTCCCTGACGAGCAATCAAATTACCGGACTCATGCATGTCGGAGATACGCTTTGGGTTTCCACCGTCAAAGGGGTCAATTATACCGCGGATACCGGATTAACCTGGAAAGGCTTCACGCAGACGCACGGACTTGGCACTGACACCGCGGGCGCTATGATCGCGGCCTACGGCCGGGTTCTTATCGCCACCTTCGGCCAGAACGGCAATGACTATTACGGCACGGGAGTGGCCCACTATGACCCCGCATCCGAAAGCTGGTCCAACACCACCTTTACTTGGAAAAATAATTCCAGCCGCAAGCTGGGCTACGCCGCGGCTGCCGGCGATTCCCTTATTCTCTTCGCCTACGTTTACGGCGGGTTGCTGATCAACGATCTTCGCTCGGATTCGGGATGGTTTGTCCGGCTGCCGGACACAACGGGCCGCTTGCCCGCATACCCCATGCGCGACTTTCCGCCCGATTCCCTTTGGATCCGCGATTCGGTGGAATACGGGGGCCAAATGTATCCGGAAACAACGTTCCCCGGCCGATACGTTGTCTGGAGCGTTGCTGTTGATAGTTCCGGGCCGGGGCCTTGCCGGTTTTATGCGGGCACATCGGACGGGCTGTACCGTTCCGCGGACCGCTGCGCGTCCTGGAGCCGGATCGCGCTGCCGCCGGGCGCCGGCCGGGAAGTGCTGGGACTTTGGACACAGGACTTGGGCGGCTCAACCGCGCTCTGGGCCGCCGCGGAGAACAACCGGGACACCACAATTGCACAGACCCCAAAGCTCCTGCGCAGCACGGATGGCGGCGCATCATGGACCCAGGCGGATTCCCTCGACGGCGGTCTTCCGAGTACAATGGCGTTTGCGGGCACGGCGGCCTGGGCTGTAAACGGAAACGGATTTTATCGATTGCAGGGAACTTCCATAGCCAGGACTCCCTCCTATTTTCAGGGCCGCGGGTTGACTCCTCGGACCTGCAACACAATCTCCGTGGAAATGAAGCAAGGCGACACGATTGTCTGGGTGGGAACCGACGAGGGGCTCTTTCACTCGGCGACCGCGGGGGCCGGGTGGGGCAATCCAATTCAGATTTGCCCGCCGGTTTCGACCGGTTTACGCCAGATCTATGCCGTTCCCAACGTGCTTGATTTCAGGACCGACGGGGTCCGCTTTGTGTATAATCTCCGGCAATCGGGCCGTACGACAATTGAGGTTTTCGACTGGAATATGGACCGGGTCAAAACGATCATCCGTGATCAGGTTCGCACCGCCGGAAATGAGACGCCCAACAAGCGGAGCGCAAGCTATCTCGAAGACCGTTGGGACGGAACCAATGAACGCGGAGACCGGGTTTCGATCGGCACCTACTATTTCCGCATCAAGACCGATAAAGGGGAGAAGGGCTTTGGCAAGATCCTGGTTGCTCGTTAGTCTTTTCTGGGCCGCGGCCCAGGCATTTCCCCCCAACGTGCCCCTGGGCGGGCTGCCCGGCGGCATGTTGCGCACCGGGTATGGCGCCGAGGGCCAGGGTATGGGAAATGCCACCGTGGCGCTGTCCGACGCCGTGGCAGGCATGCAGGCCAACCCCGCGCTATTGGCTCTTTCACCCCAACGAGTGCTGCATCTGGGCGGGTCTCTTCTTTCACTGGACCGGCGCGAAGGCTTCGCCATGTTCATGCAGCCCATCCGGCCCAAAGCGGCCATTGGCTTTGCCTGGCTCTACCGCGGCGATCCGGAATTTGAAATCATCGATGCGGATGAAACCGTCGCGGGTACCTCGTCGGAATCATTCAATGCGGCACGGGTCGGGCTGGCGTACCGGCCCCGGCGGACCCTGTCATTGGGCGCGACGCTGGGATTCTTCTATCATCGGGTCCACGAATTCAACAGCTCCTCGGTCGGACTGCTTGATCTGGGGGCCTACTGGCAGGCTACCCGCGCGCTCTCCGCGGGACTGGCGGTCAAAAATCTCCCAATCCTCAGCGGCAAAATTCCCTGGCAGGTGCCGACCGGAACGGATTGGAACGCCGTTGCCGATTTCAGTCTCCCTTATCATGCCAAGCTGGGCGCCTGCTACAAAGGCCTATTCCGGAATCATGATTACCGTGTGGCCTTGGAGGAGAACCTTTTCTTTTGGCAAAGCGCCTCGGATCGCTGGCTTTGGACCCATTCCCAGCATGCCGGAGTCGAGGCCTGGGTCACCCCCCGATTCGCCGTTCGAACCGGCTACGACCGAGGCCGCTTTCCCCTGGGTTTCGGCATAAGCGATATTCTTAAGGGGCTGGATTTCGACTACTCCTTTGCTTTCGAACGCAATGGCATGGGATTGAATCATACGGTGGAGTGGCAATGGGATTTTTAAGAGGAATTCTCGGTTCTCAGTTCTCAGTTCTCAGTCTCAAACAAAATCCGTCAACTTCCGTTTTCGGACTAGCAACTGACAGCCGACAACTGACAACTTTCTTCGGCATTCTCTTTTCAGGCCTTTTCGCCATTTCCCCCGCACAAACCTCCTCGACAGCCCATGTTCTTCTGGCGCCCATGGGTGCGCGCCAAACGGCAATGGCCGGCGCCGGGACAGCGGGAACCGATGCGACCGGACTTCTGGCAGCCAATCCGGCGGCAGTGGCCGGAGCATCCGAACGATTTATTCATGCCGAGGAAGCCCGTGAGTTTCCCCAGCTGCGCCGCGACGGCCTGCAGGCCCTTGCCGGCTTCGGAGCGAATCGGTTTGGCATTGGCCTTTTCTATAGCCTCGACGGTGGAATTGTTCCAGCGGACCTGGAGGGGCATTACGACTCGACTGCGACGTTTGGGTGGCAGGACCTTGTCGCGGCCATTCACTATGGCCGGACCGCGGGTCGATGGGCCTTTGGCGCGGGTCTTAAAGGATTTCGCGAGACCGTAATGGAATTCTCACGCGATGGTGTTGCGTTGGATCTGGGCGGACGGGTATCGCTGGGACCCAATGCGGCTGCCGGGCTGGCGATTCTCAATCTGGGCCGGGCCGAATCATTCGGGTCCGGAACACGAGAGGATCTCCCCCTTTTATGCAAGGCGGGCATTCAGGGCAGGCGGGTTTTTGGGAAATTCAGCGTGGAAGCCCTGGCGGATATCCAGGCTCTGGTCAACGAGAAGACTTGGTGGATTCCCGTGGGCGTGGAGACGGGCTACCGCGACCAGTTTTTCCTGCGGGCCGGCTATCCCCTCCATCGCGAAGAGGCCCGGCCCTCGCTGGGCATGGGATTGCGGTACCGGAGCTTTCAAATCGACTACGCCCTGGTGCTGGCGGCCCATGACTTCGAGGCCGGCCATACGCTGGGCCTTACCTTCTGGAATTTTTAAATGGCCAAAATTTTCTTCTCTGATCTCAAGACCGGCCATCCGGTCGAGACCTTCGGGCTTGTGCGCAAATCGGAACTGCGCGACGCTTCCACTTCCCGCTATCTATTGATGGAACTGGGCGACCGCTCGGGCCGGATCAAGGCCGTGCTCTGGAAAGATCCCGAGGCCGTTGCGCGATCCCTCCGTGCAGGTGATGTGGTCAAAGTCATTGGGATGGTCACAAGCTATAAAGACAATCTCCAGATCAAGATCGATGCCATTCGCGCCGCGCAGGAAAGCGAATATGCGCCCGAGGACATCATGACCGGACCGCGGACCGATGTCGGCCAGCTTAAACTCCAGCTCCGTGGATTAATGGACCGGGTCGCAAACCCGCACTTGCGCGGTCTTCTCGATTTTTTTCTGGGAGAAAGCGCACAAACATGGGCCGCTTTCTGCGAAGCCCCTGCCGGGAAGCTCTGGCACCATAGCTACCGGGGCGGACTGCTGGAGCATTCGGTCTCCGTTTCTGAGATCTGTCTGTTTCTTTCGGGCCGGTTTGAGTTTCTGGATGCCGATCTTCTGGTGTGTGGAGCTCTGCTCCATGATATCGGCAAAGTGGTGGAGTACGATTACCGGACCGCGGCCATTGACTTTTCCGATGAAGGCCGGCTCAAGGGGCACCTGGTGATCGGCTACGAAATGATCAACGCCGCGATTCGCAATATCCAGGGCTTTCCGAGCGCGCTGGCAACGCGTCTGGGTCACATGATCCTGGCCCACCAGGGCCAGAAGGATTTTGGCTCGCCCGTTGTTCCTCAGACACTGGAAGCGCTTCTGGTCTACTATTCCGACGAGATCGATTCCAAAGCCAACGCGTTTGGACGGATATTGAGCGAGACAAGACGGGCCGGAAAATCCTGGAGCGAATTCGTTCCGCTTATGGAACGCTACCTGTTCGCGGGTATTGAAAATGACGGGCAGCCGTGAAGCGCCCGGCGGACTTTCGTCCATGCGCGTCAAGAGAATAAATTATATTTAGAGCGCATCTCAAAAAGGCTTTCTGGCATCGCCCGGCTGCAAACGCCGCAAGCTTCGTTGTGCTCCATCGGCGTATCTCCTTTTGATACGCCTGCTTCGCGCGCCTTGCCTGCGTCGTTTTCGTACGGGCTTCGGCCCGCGCAATCCTTTTTGAGATGCGCTCTAGTCAGTTTTTTCTAAAGTGAGAGGATTCGAAGATGGGATTATTCAATTTCTCAAACGACATTGGTATCGATCTTGGCACAGCCAACACCCTGCTCAAAGTACGAAATAAGGGAATTCTCGTCAATGAGCCGTCGGTTGTAGCCACGGACAAAAACACGCGCCGGGTCGTGGCCATCGGTTCGGCGGCCAAAAATATGCTCGGACGCACGCCCAGCGAAATCGAAGCGGTCCGCCCCATGCGCGACGGCGTCATTGCGGATTTTGAACTGGTCGAACAGATGCTGAAGTATTTCATTCGGAAAGTGCAGCGATACCCCTTCTTTGTCCGGCCGCGCGTCTGCATTGGCGTCCCCTCGGGGATCACCGAGGTTGAAAAGCGCGCCGTGGTCGATTCGGCGGAAAGCGCGGGCTGCCGCGAAGTGTACCTGGTGGCCGAGCCCATGGCCGCGGCCATCGGCATGGGCATTCCCGTCGAGGACCCATCGGGCAACATGGTCATCGATATTGGAGGTGGTACGGCCGAAATCGCGGTGATTGCGCTGTACGGAATGGTCTGCGACAGTTCGGTTCGCATCGGCGGCGACGAAATGGACGAAGCCATCATCATGTATCTGAAAAAGACATACAATCTCTTCGTGGGCGAAAGCACGGCTGAGCAGATCAAAATCAAGATCGGGTCGGCCTTTCCGCTGGAGGAAGAGCTGGAAATGGAAGTCAAGGGCCGTGATCTGGTGGCCGGAATCCCCAAGACGCTGCGTATCACGTCCACGGAAATTCGCGAGGCGCTCAACGAGCCGGTCAATTCCATTGTCGAGGCCGTCAAGCAGGCACTCGAACAGACTCCGCCCGAATTGTCGGCCGACATCCTGGATAAAGGCATTGTGATGACAGGCGGCAGTTCGCAGTTGCGCGGCCTCGATGAGCGACTTCGCCAGGAGACCAATCTGCCGGTCAATGTGGTCGACGACCCGCTGACCTGTGTGGCGAACGGATGCGTGAAGATTTTAGAGAACATCGACAAGTATCACCAGGTTTTTCTCAATAAACGATAAACGACCAAGGACGCGGCCCAATCTTTCGCCCGGCATCGCTGCTTCGGATATCGATTATGCAACACCGGGCATAGCGGCTCTTTACGGTTGGGGACCGGGCTCGTGTTCAAGAAGGCCGGCCAATGCAATGGCTGCTCAGCATCGTTCTCCGGTATCGTAGTTTCTGCTCGTTTCTGGTCATTGCCGCATTCTCGCTCTGGCTGCACTCGCTGCCCATCTCGCGGAAAATTGCGACCTCGCGCGTGATGACGGCGACCATCTTTTTTCCCATGCAATACGCGCTGGCCCAGATCACCAAAGTGCGCGACATCTGGAAAGAGAACAAGGACCTGCGCGTTGAAGTGGCGCGACTTCGCATGGAAAATTCCGAGCTGAGCGAGAAATCACTCGAAAATCAGCGCCTTCGCGGGCTTCTGCTGTTCAAAGACCGGGCCCGGTTCGACGTGATTCCTTCGGAAGTGATCGCACAGAACCCGGGACGGGTCACGTTTAGTTTCATTCTGGCCGTGGGGAGCAAAGACGGGGTCGAACGCAACATGCCCGTGGTCGGCATCCAGGGGGTGGCCGGCAAGGTGGTTTCGGTCACCAATTACGCCTGCCAGATTCAGCTCCTTAGCGATCCCAATTGCCGGGTGGGCGTCATGCTCCAGCGCAGCCGGATTGCGGGGATTCTGGAGTCGGAAGACGGCCGCAACTTCATCATGCGGGTACAGGAGCACGCCGATGTCGCGGTGGGCGATAAAATCGTGACGTCCGGCTATGGTGGGATTTTTCCCAAGGGCTTGCGCGTGGGCACGGTTCAAACGATCGAGATGGACGACCTGAAAATTTACAAGGAGCTCGGAATCAAGCTATTCGTGGACTTCGATTATGTCGAGGAGGTCTTTGTGCTCCGGCGCAAGCCACGCTGGCAGGCCGACACCACGCATGTGGGCGAGCCCGACACGGTCGCAGCGGAAGCCGCCGCGCTCCTTCCCCAGGAAGAAAACCGGCCATGAAGGCCTTGCGCATCTTTTTGCTGGCCTTTGCGGCCATCCTGATCCACAGCACAATCATGAAACTGTTCTCCTTTGGTCCGTTCCGGCCCGACCTGACGCTGTTCATTCTTGTTTACATCAGCCTCAAGGAGGGCCCCATGGCCGGCGTTTGGACCGGCTTCTGCATCGGGCTGCTGCAGGATTCCTATATGCCGTCCGCACTGGGGGTTCACGCCTTCACCAAGGCCCTGATTGGATACCTGGTGGGTTTCTTCAACGAGCGCGATTGGAGAGTGGACCTGTGGGCCAGGGCTGCCATTCTATTTTTGGCATTCCTGTTTCACGACCAGATTTCCTTCGGTCTTCGCCATGGCACGCTGCTGGGGTCGGGCCAAAGTTTCCTTGTCCACACGCTTCCCGCTTTCGTCTATACTCTCCTGCTTTGGGCCCTGGTCTGGCAGATCGTAAAACGAACGGGCCACAGTACCTGATATGGCTCTTGGCCGGCCCAACCTGGAAGATTCGCGAATCCGCAGCCGGATGCTGTTCCAGATCACGGTTGCTTTCGCCGTGCTCTTTGGGCTCCTGTTTGCCCGGTTGTTTTATTTGCAAATCGTGCAGGGCGACTATCATTACCGGCTTTCGCTCGAAAACATGATGCGTTTGCGTATTGACCCGGCGCCGCGGGGCCGAATCTTTGACCGCTACGGCCGTTTGCTGGTGCGAAATCGTCCCTCCTACGCCATCGCCCTGTACCCCTACAAAGTCAAGAACCGGGCCTCGCTGTTCGACCGCCTGTGCCAGATCCGCTCTGTAAATGGCGAACCGGCCCTGGACCGGACCGCGGTCGAACAGATCTATCAGAAAGCGCGCTACCGGCGGTTCGATCCGGCCATCCTCAAGGAGGATGTGGATTTTGACCTGGCCACGGTGATCGAAGAATACACCCTGGATCTTCCCGGGGTGGGGATTGAAAAAGAAATTCGGCGGGAGTACCCGTTTGGAACTTTAGGCTCGCACCTGTTCGGCTATATTTCACAAATTCCCGACGATCAATTCGATTCGCTTCGCACGTTTGGCTATATGCGAAACGACCTGGTCGGCAAGTCAGGTGTGGAGAAGCAATACGAGGAGCTTTTTCGGGGCCGAAACGGGCAGGAATATATTGAGGTGAATGCGTTCGGCAAGCAGCTGGGGGTCCTTAAGGATATGCCCGGCACCAAGCCCGTGCGCGGCCACGATCTATACCTGACCATCGACTACGATCTCCAACTGGCGGCCGAGCAGGCATTCGCCGATTCGCTCAAGGGTGCGATGGTGGTCATGGATCCGCGCAATGGAGAGATCCTTGCGATGCTGTCGAGTCCCCGGCCCGATCCAAACCTGTTCACCTACTCCTCGAAAAAACGAGGGAAGCTGTGGGCACAGGTGGCGCTGGATCCGCGATTGCCGCTCAATAACCGGGCCGTTCAGGGCACCTATCCGCCGGGATCCACTTTCAAGATGGTCACCGCCCTTGCCGGACTCGAGGAAGGATTGGTGCGGCCAGACGAAAAATTCAGCACTCCCTGTCGAGGGGCCTATCGGTTTGGGCGAAGAGTCTATCGGTGCTGGAAGCCCGAGGGGCATGGCGCTATGGGAATGGTCGAGGCAACCATGCATTCCTGCGACGTCTATTTCTACCAGGCTGGCCTGCGGGTGGAAGATTCACGCATCAACAAATATGCGCGCCTGCTTGGATTCGAGGCACCCGCTGGAATCGATCTTCCCATTGAAAAGCGAGGGACACTTTTGGGTGCGGACATGTTTAACAGCAGGTTTCGCGACCGGGGATGGATTTGGACCAAAGGCATGATCCTCAACCTTGCCATTGGACAAGGGCAGACGGCCACGCCCCTGCAGTTGGCCAACTACATCTCGGCTTTGTGCAATGGCCAGATCCTCTATTGGCCCCACATTCTGCGCGAAATCCATTATGCCGACGGCCGCAAAAGTCGAACCGTCGAGAAGAGAATCATTAACCGAGTTCCGCTGAAGCCAAGCTCGGTGGAGGTCATCCGCAAGGCCCTTTACGGAGTCGTGAATCTGCCGGGCGGCACCGGCGGCGCCGCCCGAGTCAAAGGTGTCCCGGTGGGCGGAAAGACCGGCTCGGCCGAGAATCCGCAGGGCGATCTTACGCACGCCCTGTTCGTGGCCTGCGCGCCCGTTGAAAACCCGACCATCGCGATTTCGGTGGTGGTGGAAAACGTGGGCCATGGCGGATCCATCGCCGGCCCCATCGTGGGCAAAGTGCTCAACGAGTATTTCCGGAAATTTCCTTACCAGGCCCCGGATTCCCTGGCGGTCAAGCGAGGTCCGAAATGATTCACGAACACCCGCACCGGCCCAAGCTCGATTTCCCGTTGATTCTGGTCATGATGGCATTGCTTCTTATCGGACTTGCGTGCATCTACGCGGCGACCCGCAGCGCCGAAAGCGAAGCCATTCGCCGTCTGTTCAAAATGCAGGTGCTCTGGATCGGAATGGGAATGGTGCTGTTCGCGGTTGTGGCTTCGGTGCCGATCAAAATTTATTTCAGTTTTTCCTATCTGTTCTACGCGGGCGCCATTCTGCTTTTGCTTTTGCTGGAGATTGTGGGCGGACACGCCACAAAGGGCGCGGAGAGATGGATCAACATCGCCGGATTCAAGCTACAGCCTTCGGAATACGCCAAAATCGGGTTGGTATTGGCCTTGGCCCGCTACTTTTCCGCAAAATCCATCTCGTTCTCGCGGCCATCGTCGCTCCTGGTTCCAGCGGCCCTGGTACTCATCCCATTTGGCCTGGTTCTAAAGCAACCCGACCTGGGCACGGCGATTATCCTGGCGCTGGTTTTGCCCACGCTGCTCTTTTTCGCGGGCATGCCATTGCTCGAAATATTTTTTCTGATTTCGCCTGCTTTGAGTTTGCTGCTCTCGTTTCACGTGCTGCCGTGGGGTTTCTATTTTCTGGCCCTTGTCGTGGTCATCTACTTCACGCGCCCCCAAATGGTTCTTGCCGCGGCGGTTCTGCTTGTCAACATCTTCGTGGCGGGTATAACCGCGATTGCCTGGAATCTCCTCCACGATTACCAAAAGAACAGGATCCTCAGTTTTCTTGATCCAAACCGGGACCCCTTTGGCACCGGATACCAGATTATCCAATCTAAAGTGGCCGTGGGATCGGGCAAGCTCTTTGGCAAGGGATTCCTCGAAGGCAGCCAGACCAAACTCAGCTTCCTGCCCGAGCAGCATACGGACTTCATCTTCTCGGTATTCGGCGAGCAGTTCGGGCTTCTGGGCGCTCTTGTATTGCTCTTCCTGTTCTTCTTTCTGGTCTATCGCTGCCTGTCGGTTGTCCGTGAGTCGCGAAACCTGTTTGCCAATCTCCTCAGTGTGGGTGTCGCCTCAATTCTGGGTTTCCATATCTACGTGAACATGGCCATGGCTGTGGGCATGATGCCGGTCACGGGGATTCCGCTTCCCCTGCTCTCGTATGGCGGATCGTTTCTTTCGACCTGCATGATCCTTTTGGGCCTTGTTGTTTCCGCCCGCCGCGGCGCGCACGAATTTTAGAGTATTTCTCATTGGCCATCAATAGGCAAGGTCAGAGGCACGGTCCGCGATGAGAGGGCCCAAAGCCGCGCACAATCTCCAGGGCCTGCCGCATCTTCTGCGGATTTTTCTGGCCCGGCATGACCTCGATGCCGCTGTTTAGGTCTACTCCATAGGGCGAGACCGTCTCGATGGCCTCAGCCAGATTGGATGGGTTCAGACCGCCGGCCAGGATCAAATTGCCGAACTGCGCCGCTTTGGCGGCAATGGACCAGTCCATGGGCCGGCCCGTTCCGCCATGAAGGCTTTCATCCCAGGTGTCGAGGAGAAAGGCCGAGATGTTTGTGTATTGGCGGATCGTGCTGAGCCGAAAATCGGCGGAAACCCGAAATGCTTTGATGACCCGGCCCGGACATTGGCGACAAAACTCAGGCGGCTCGTCGCCATGAAGCTGAATCGCGCCGATCCCCGTGAGGCCCGCGACGGAGCAAATGTCATCGAGCGAGGCGTTGACAAAGACGCCGACCGTGGAGACAAAGGGGGGAATGCGGCGGATCAGAGCAGCCGCATCGGCCGGAGCAATGTAGCGTTTGCTCTTCTGGTAAAAGATGAATCCAAGGGCGTCCACCCCCAGGCTGGAAGCCGTAATCGCGTCTTCAAGCCGTGTGATACCGCAGATCTTTACCCGGATCATGGAAAAAGCTCCTTCACCTTTGCCGATATATCGGGGCTGGCCATGAAAGCCTCTCCGATCAAAACGGCATCGATCCCCACATCGCGCAAGGCCAAAATCTGTTCGGGTTTCGATATTCCGCTTTCCGATACCACCAGCACGCCGGACGGGATCAGCGGCCGCAGTCGAAATGTTAAGGCCGTATCCACCTTGAATGTGCGGAGATCTCGATTGTTGATCCCCAGCAACACAGGGTTCGCTTCCAGCGCCGGCCTTAACTCGTCTTCCGAATGAATTTCAATAAGAGCTTCAAGGCCAAGTTCCCGGGCCTTCCCAGCAAAATCTTTCAGCTCGGACGGCGAGAGAATTGCCGCGATCAGCAATACGGCACTGGCGCCCAAGGACAGAGCTTCCTCGATCTGTTTTTCGTGGAGAATGAAATCTTTTCGCAGGATAGGAAGATCAACGGAGGCCCGAATGCGCGGAATGAAGTCGGGATCGCCTAGAAAAAATTCGCGTTCCGTTAAAACGGACAAGGCGGCCGCCCCGCTCTTTTGATAGGTTTGGGCAATTTCTACCGGTTCGAAGTCCGGCCGGATTAGGCCTTTTGAGGGCGACGCCTTTTTAATCTCCGCGATTAACGCGGGCCCGCGGGAGTTCCGAATGGCTTGGGCAAAAGATGGAGGCGCATGCCTGGGCTTGGCAAAGCGGCCATTGGCAATCTGCTCTATTTCTCTCTTTTTGGATTCGACGATTCTCTCAAGAAATGTCATTGCCGATTCCCCCGCTCGAACACGACACGAACAAGGGGTTTGTCCTGAGAAACTTGGATTCGCGGTCCCGCAGGCAGGCTTCGCGGCACCTTTCGTCCGGAGAAGTCATACACCTGACCGAAGGGAATTTCAGAGAGAACCCCTTTCTGAATGATCCGGATCGCACCTGTGGAGGTGTCGACGATTGCCGTATGAACCTTGCTGTCCGTGTAGTCCATCCAGACCACACGGTTTCCGGAAAGATCGGGCGCGTCCTGGAATCCCGGCGCATTGGTCACGGCGATCTCGGTCCGGGAACCGAGATCATAGAGATAGATGTCCGCGTTCATGGTATCCACGACCGTGTTGCGATAATCCTGCCAGACCACAAGACGTCCGCCGACTTTGGGATGGGCTTGGTAACCCGGCGCCGTGCAGACGGGCGCTTCCATTTGTGTCTGAAAATTGTAGCTGAATAGATCGGCATTTTTGCTGTTCGTCCCCGCATTGCGAAAGTCCTGCCATACCACAACGTTTCCCGACAGGCAGGGCTGATCCTGAAAACCGGCGGCAAGGCAAACCGGCGACTCCTGGCGCGTTGAAAGATTGTAGCTGTAGATACTGGCATTCTTGGAGTCGGTTATGGCGTGCCGATAGTCGGTCCACACGACCCGTTGGCCCTGAATATGGACCGAGGACTTGTATACAGGGAGGGTCGTGAGTCGTGTTTCCGTCTGCGCACTTAGGCTGTAGGCGTAAACATCGGAAAAGGTATCGGTCGCGGTGGAATTACGATAGTCGGTCCAGGCCACATGGTCGTGATCCATGGACAGGTACTCTTTATAGGCGCCGTTTGTGCTTATGACGCGCTCGGTGGAGTTCCTGGTATCGAATGCTTTCACTTCATAAATAGCTATGCCGGTTCGGTTCCCAATCCACGCAAAAAAATTGCCACTGAAGCCCAAAGGATAAAGATAAAAAGCGGTGTTGGAGCGAAGTTCGGCGGTGACTTGAGTGGACAAATTGCATCGGTAAATCCCGTATCCGCCCCTGCGGAAATCCTGAAAGAGCAGTTCATTGCCGTACAAAAGCGGGACCACGGGAATGGTCAGCCCCAGTTCTACGGGACTCGAACCGATGCTTAGGCCCATGGATAGCCTCGGCAGCAGAAGGAGTAGAACCAGACAAAGCGCCTGTTTCATTATTTGCCGCCTTTGGCCGTCAACAGGTCCGCATAGTTGGGAACATAATTGAAATTATCACTTTCAAGCCCGTCGCGGACTCCCCGGGCCACTTCGGGATCGTCAAGACTCCAATCCAACTCGCGGCCGTCCAGGGAACGATCCGCCGGATTGTCAAAGAAGACCACGGCCTTGACATTGGTGAATTTGCGGCTGACGTGTTCCAGCATCTCCCGGTACCATACGCCCCGGTTCCCGCCTATGTCTACCGATCCAACCTCCGCGATCATGATTGGCTTGCCCAGCAAAAGAAGCTCGCGATATTGGGCCGACGCAATTTGATCGAAATTGGCCCAGTCGCCCCCGCGCGCCCAGGAACCGTAATTGAAAATGTCCATCGCCACCCAATCCACCTGACGCTCGCCCGGATAGCAGGCCAGCATTTTCTCCTTAAATGGCGTCCAGACCCAGATTGCATTCCGCGCACCGAGCGAATCGAACACCGCGCGCACATGCCACCAGGCCAGGATGTAGTCCTCGGTCCGGTTGTGCGCGGCCGACCAGGGATAGCGCGGGTTGCCGATCTCGTGGGCAAAACGAAGAAAGAACGGCTTTCCCCATGTGGCCGCATCCCTGGCCCACTGCGAAATATAAGGATCATATAGCCCTTGGGCAACATCGGCCAAATAGCGTTGTTCCCGCTGGGGCATTGGACGCAGCTTGGGGTCCTGGAACTGATTCACCCAGGGCTCCCATGTCAGGACCGGCACGCAGCCCTGCGCGGCGATCCGGCCCACGAGGCTCGCGGGAAACCGGTTCTCCGGGCCATCGCCCCATGCCTGATAAAGCGAAATGAGCGTGAACCGCTTTCCAATGCGCCGCTCCAGCGAACGCAGCCTTTCGAAGGAATAGGGCAATTCGGGTTTGTAGACACCCAGAAGGCAGCGGTCAAGCGGAAGCCGCGCGACTTTGGAGACTCTGCGCTTCACAATGGTGCTGTAATAGGTGTTCTGCGCGAAGGCCTCCAGGACCACAATGCCCTCCCACAAAATCCATAGCAGGCCCGCATAGCCGAGTACCAGGGCAATGCGGAACCACGATTTGTTACGAGCGGCGAAAAAGGCCTGCATGCGCGATCACCACGGTTGGCAGCATCAAAAGGATGTTGCTGATTGCAAAAAAGATCATGATCCCGGTTCCCGCGGCAACGGTGTCTCCCTGCAGCAGGGAATAAAGAATGCCGCCGGCCGAGAGAACGATGACGGCCATGTGCGGAACTACAAGTTTTGTAAAGACCCCCTGCTCTTTTGTCTTGGGCGTGGGGAAATAGGGTACACGTGTCCGGCTGAGGAGATACAAAAACGAGAGCACGTAGATGGGCCATGTGCCTTTTTTCAGGAACATGCCCCGCCACAACAATCCCTGCTCGCTGGAATCACGGTACCACTTCTGTGAGTACAGCCCAATGAACGTGGAGAGCGCCGAATACGGCGCGGCATGAAGGAGGAAGCCCTTGAGATCCATTTCAACGGCCCAGAGCCCAAAGAACAGAAACAAAATGGGAAGAATGCAGGTAATCGCGGTGGGGATACCCTCGAAGAAATAGGTCCCGGAAAAGAAATAGCCGATCTTGTGAAAAAACGGCAGGCGCCCAGCGTAGCGCGGATACTCCCGGAACAGCACGTTGAATACCCCGGTGGACCATTTTAGCTGCTGCTTGAAATAGGAGTGCAGGTCCTCCGGAACAAGGCCGAACGAAAGCCGCTTGGGCACATACACCGATTTCCAGCCGCTCGCGTGAAGCCGCATGGCCGTCAGATAATCCTCGACAAGATCGACCGCGTGTCCGCCAATGCTTTCCAGGGCTTTGCGGCGAAACGTGCAATTCGCACCAATGGCCACTGTGGTACCCAGGCCGTTCATGCCCATCATCGTAGGTCCATAGAATCCATAGGTCTGCTCGGCCCCCGCCCTGGAAATGTAGCTTTCGCTCTGATTATAGTAAGCCTGAACCACCTGCACATACCCCACCTGCGGATTGTCAAAATGACCCAGCACCTGATCGAGGAAGCCCCGCTCAGGGATATGATCAGGATCGATCACCAGTACAAAATCGCCTTCCGAGCAGCCCAGGGCATGATTGATCTTTCCGGCTTTGGCCCCGCGGACACCCCGGCAGTCCAAGTGGCGAATTCCCAATCGCTGGCACAATTCCCGCAGCTGCGAATCGTTGCCGCCATCGAGCAGGTAGGATTGATGGGGATAGCGAATGGCCGCGATCGCCTCCAGGGTTTTTTCGAACATCGCAAACGGCTCGCCCGGCATGGCCGTTGTGAAAACATCAACGCGAAGGCCGGTCGGCGCAGGACGATGCGCGGTTCCCTTGATGAACAGAAAATGGTACCAGTTGATCAGGCTGCGCCAGAGCCCCCAGAAGATGGCGAATGTAAGAATGGCATAGAAAACCGGGTTCACCCGGTGTCGGGGATCGAGCCACCAATGGCCATAGTAGAAGATGGACTCGATGCCCAATGTGACAAGGACCCACAGCACGATTCTGCGTCGCAGATCCACATCGTCCCGAATGGAGAAGAGCTTCATGCCGGCTACGGGTTTGGCGGGAGCTTGTAATTGGTGACTTTCTTCTGATTCCACGTCTTCTGGTCGTACCAGCACTGGTACACATCCCCGTTGTCTTCGAAAACGGTGTAGGTCTGATACGAGCTGCCGTCGGCAAACGTCTCGTAATGGCCCACGGCCGAAATGGACCGCGGTGCACCCGGCTTGAGCGATCCGGGCGAGATGCGGAGGAGCACGTCAACAATCACCAGGACAATCAGCAGAAACAGGGCAATGGCGGTGAAATTCCTCTTGATCTGAAAAAGGTCCTTGGATTCATCCATGGTCACTCCCTTGAAATCCATGTGTCGTCAATCTTAGGTTGCCGGCGAAGAGAAGAGTACGAACCGGGAGCCTTTACGCTCTTCGCTCACCGACTCGCTGCTCGCCACTCACAACTCCTAATCCACCCACATCAATTGCGTCAACCGGGCTTTGGCCTTTTTATTCACCGGATCCACTTGCAGGGCCCGATCGTATTGGGCGATCGCCTTTTTGTATTGTCCTTGCCACTCGTATAACTCGCCCAATCCCAGATACCCGTCGACATAGCGGGGATCGCGCCCAATTAACGATAGATACTCGGTTTGCGCAAGACCAAATTTCTTCTGCCACGAGAGTACTTCCGCCAGGTGAAATCGGGCCTTGGAGTCCCAGGGTTGCGGCGGCGAGGTGGAAAGAATCGACCGGAACACTTTGACGGCGGCGTCGAACCTCCGGCTCCAACTCTTGAGCACTCCCTCCTGGATCCAGGATTCGTAATCGGCCGGGTTCTCCAGAACCAATTGCTGATAAAGCGCAATGGCTTCTTTGTATTCTTTGTTCCATCCCAGCGCCTGGGCCAATCCCTTTTGCGCCTCGACATAGTCGGGCCGCACCTTGAGAAGGGAACTGTATATCTCGATGGCTTTCTGGAATTCTTTGTTTAGCGCGCATGCATGGCCGTAGTGCAGTCTCAGATCCGGGTCGTCGGGCTTTGCTTCCAGGGCTTTGGCCAGAAACTCCTTGGCCTGTTCCATATAGCCCAATTTGAAATACGACAGGCCCAGGATCTGCCGGGACTGTTCCACGTCCGCGCACTTTTCCAGAGTAAAAATTGCTTCCTTGTACTTCTTTTGGTCGAAGAACCTTTTCCCCGTTGCCGCGCAGGAATTCCCGTTTTGCCCAAAAGAGGCAGCCGTCAGCGCCAGAACCAAAAGGGCGCAGGATGGCCCCGCATGCCTCATTGGGACACCCCTCGAAACCACTGGATCGTCGCGCGCAATCCGTCCTCAAGCCCCGTGCTTGGATACCAACCGGTCTCTTTTTTGATCTTCTCGTGACTGACACAATAATCCCACGACTCATTGGGCCGATAGGCAAGCGCTCCTGGCTGGACCTTGCCCTGCACGCCAACCAGTTTCTCCGCAAGAAACGCCGCGTCAACCAGCTTCCAGCGTCGGCCGGTGCCGATATTGAAGATGCCCGCAATGTTCTCGTTGCGCAGCGCCTCGCCCACGGCGTGAACAAAATCGCCGATAAAGACGAAATCGCGATTTTGCTCGCCCTTGGTCATGGGAAACTCCCGGCCCGCGAGCAAAGACTTGACCAGACTTGGAATGAACATGGTATCGCCCTGGCCGGGACCGTAGAGAATGGCGGGGCGAAAAATGACGGGCCGGATCCCGAACCGCTGTTGATAAAACAGAATGACCTTCTCGCAGAGGTGTTTCGAAAACGAGTAGAAGTCAGCGGGCCGGGGCTCCATGTCCTCGGTAAAGGGACCCTTCTGGTCTCCGTAGATTAAGGCCGTCGAAGGAAAAATGACGCGGGCCCCATGGGCTTTGGCCACCTCAAGAACCAAAAAGCTGGCCTTCATATTCGAATCAATCCGACTGTAGTAGGTCTCGAAATCGTCGCGCTGCGAAAGGATGGCGGCCAAATGCACAATCACATCAAAGCGCTCGCCGGCCATGAGTTCCTGAATCACTTCCTTCTGCCAAAGATTCCCCCTTTGGTAGCGAAAGCCGTCCAGGGGATAATCATCCAGCGGCGTGAATGACTCGAGAAGGTCGATGCCAAGGATTTGAAGGCTTTTATCGGAGGACAGATGCCGGACCAGATTCTTGCCAACGAAGCCGCCAACCCCCGTTATGAGGATACGCTTGCCCATGCCCCCCCCCTGGCTCCGACATCCTTGAGATACTGGTCCAACTGCGACCGGCTCGATACGGCCCCTGCCTGGTAAAATGAACGATACCAGCGGGCCGTGTTCTCGACTGTTTTTTCGATTCCCCAAACGGGCCGCCACCCCAGGCGCGTTCTTGCCTTGGCGCAGTCGAGTTTCAAGTACCTGGCCTCGTGAGGCTGACCAGCATCGTCCCGCACCTCATGGCGCATTTCGGGCCAATGCTCCTCCATTTTCTCCACCAGGGAGAGCACCGCGATTTCGGATTCCTCGGACGGCCCCAGATTCCAGGCCTCGGCAAACTCGGGCTTACCCTCGAGCAGCTTCTGGCCAATAAGCAGGTATCCAGAAAGGCAGTCCAAAACGTGCTGCCAGGGCCGGACAGCCCCCGGGCTCCGGATGCAAACGGTTTGGCCGCTTCCGGCTGCCTTGGCCATGTCGGGGACCAGCCGATCCGCACTCCAGTCTCCTCCGCCGATCACATTGCCGGCCCGAGCGCTGGCAACGAGGATCTTGTGCGCGGAGCCAAAACGATCGGGAGGCAGAAACGAATTCCGGTAACTGGAAATCACGATTTCCGCGCAGGCCTTGGAGGCGCTGTAAGGATCGAACCCGCCCAGACGCTCGATCTCCCGATATCCCCAGATCCATTCGCCGTTCTCATAAACTTTATCCGTGGTAATCGCCACAATCGCTTTGACCGAAGGACATTTGCGCGCGGCCTCCAGCACGTTGAGTGTTCCCATGATATTTGTGTGGAATGTCTCAACCGGATACTGATAGGAATAGCGGACCAGGGGTTGCGCGGCCAGGTGAAAAACAATCTCCGGCTGAGCGTCGGCAAGGCTGCGGCTTAGCGCGGCCCCGTCGCGGATGTCGTCGATCCTCGACTGTGCCGAAAGTCCCAGCAGGCTAAAATGGTTGGGCTCGGTCGATGGAGGAAGCGAAAATCCGTAGACCTTGGCGCCCATGGCCTCGAGCCACAGGCATAGCCAGGACCCTTTGAACCCGGTATGCCCGGTGACAAAGACCTTGCGATTTTGATAGGCGGATCCAAACAAATGTCGCATGATTCGTCCTTTTGCTTACTCAAGAATAGACCAGGGCGGATTACCCGAGTCCCAGAGTTCGTTGAGGACCTGGTAATCCTTGAAAGTATCCATGCACTTCCAGAAGCCCTCGTGCCGGTACAGGCACAATTGGCTCCGGCTCACCAGTTCGCGCAGGGGCTCGTTTTCCAAAACAATCCAATCGCCGTCGATGTTCGAAAAGATTTCCCGGTTAAAGACAAAGAAACCGCCGTTGATCATATCGGCGAGAACCGGCTTTTCGCGAAAATGACGGACAAGGCCCTGATCGTCCGCCTCGACAACACCAAACGTGGTGGGCATGTGAACGCCGGTGAGAGTGGCCGTCTTCCCCATTTCTTTATGGAAATTGAGCACCTTAAGCGGATTGATGTTGGCCAAACCGTCACCGTAGGTGGCCAAAAACAGATCTTCCTGAATGTAGCGCTCAATGCGTTTGATCCGCCCGCCCGTCATGGTATTCTTCCCCGTATGGGCAAAGGTAATCTCCCAGTTCTTGACATCGGCATCCGAGTCGTCGTTGAGCACGTAAAACGACTTATTCTGGACATCGGCCACGCTCATTTTAAAATCGTTGTTGCGGACGATGTAATTGGTGAAATAATCGACGATCATCTCGCCCTTGTACCCCAGGCACAGGATGAACTTACGAAACCCAAAATGCGAGTAGATTTTCATGATGTGGTAGAGAATCGGTTTTCCGCCGATCTCGACCAGGGGTTTGGGCTTGAACTCCGTCTCTTCCTTGAGACGGGTACCGATCCCCCCGCAAAGAATTACGACTTTGTAAGGCTGAATTGGATAAGCCGCACCATTCATGGACTACTCCCTGGCAAGGTCAATCGTACACGGCATTCCAGCGAATGGAAAGCGTATTTGTCTTCACTAAAATAACTGTATGCCCGATACGGAGTGCAAAAGAGCCCATAGGCAAGCTCGGTGGACATTCGCCCCCATTCCCGTCGCATCTTCGACTCCAAAAGCAGTGGCGCGGTGTTCCGCTCGGCATTATACGCAGGCCGGGATGCGCCCAAATAGACCGTATCCGGCGAGGCCAGGGCCGCACGCGTGGAAAGAAAGGGCAAGGTCAGCTTATTGCCGAACATTACCGAACCGGGCAGGTTCATGTCGAGGAAAAGCAGGAAAAGATGGCTCCGGGCCTTAATGGGAGTACTGTAAGGGTAATAGGCGTACTCACACACCAGATAGCTGACCGGAATCATGGAGGGCGGCTGGGGAATGCCCGCATGGACCGCCTGCCAGGTTGCCCGCCAACGATCGGTCTCGCTGTTGGACCAGGAGAAAGCATAGCCGACGGAAATTCGGGGACGTGAAAGCACCCGCGAGTAAACATACGCATAAAACTGCTCGATCCGGTTCGGGGCCAATGTGTCCGGAGCAATCCCTCCCCGCCGCGGCTCCAATAAAAACGAATCCAATACGCTCGAAGCAGGTTCGTGGATCTGCATCTCATAATGCGCATAAAATTCCAGCCGGTTCAACAGCGCCGATCCCATGCCCGCCATGTAGCCCGTTTGCCGGATGTGATTGGCCGATGCAGCCGCGTTTTGTGACCGGCCGGTCCGGTATGAGCGCAGGCTTAACCGCAGAGCCGGAAGCATTGGGTTGGCGGGCATTGTGACCGAAGCACCAACCTTGACATCCCAGCGCGGCAGGAGCTGTCCTCCAACAACGTCAATGCCGGCCTGTGGTTCAATCTGCAGGTGCTGTCTCAAAAGAGGCAAGGAGAAACCGGCCAGGCCGGACAGGGTCTGGATCAGGATTGGCTTGATGCCGTGAAAGGAATCCTGTTCGCTCTGCAGAAACTGGGCCCGGCCCAGTAGCGCCCCACCTTTCCACGGCAGCCGGATCCCGGCACCCGCGTCATAGTAATGAGCGGGGATGTTGTCGAACGAATAGGCCAGGTTGGATTCCAATTCCACTGCGGCAGAATTAGATTCGGTCAGGGCAAACAGAAGCGAAACAAACAAGATATGGCGCCCCATCCACATAATGTGTAAAATATAATGGGCCAGGAGCATCCAGGTAGAAGAGTTTTCATTGCTCAGGACAGGCCCTGCCAAAATGCGAGTTTGGCAGAAAGCGCTTCGTCGGGAATTGGCTTCGGTCCCGGAAAGCGTGTATTTTAAACTCCTTTCGCAACCAGATTTGCCGGGGCATGGGTGTCGCAAAGCCTTTGCGGTTGTGTCCTTCGGGGAGTTTGTGAGGAAACACCAATGAGAAAAATGGGATTGATCTCCATTGTCCTCCCCTGCCATAACGAACAAGAGGCGCTTCCCTCGTCATACCAGCGGCTCACCCCGATTTTGCAGGGCCTCGTAGAACAGGGAAAGTGCGCCTCCTATGAGCTGATTTTCGTGGATAACGGCTCGACCGACCGGACTTTGGAAATCCTGGCGAAGCTCTTCGAAATAGACCCGCATGTCCGAATCATCTCGCTTCGGCGCAACTTCGGCTACCAGGGCTCCTATTCGGCGGGCCTGAGCGCTGTGCGGGGCGATGCCGCGATCACGATTGACGCGGACCTCCAGGATCCCCCGGAACGCATTGGCGAAATGATCGACTTCTATGGGCAGGGATACGATCTGGTTCTGGGAATCCGCAAAGACCGTTCGACCGATTCATTCCTGAAGCGCATTTTTTCGACAAACTATTACCGGCTACTGAAACTGCTGGGAGTGGAAACCGTGATCAACCACGGTGATTTCCGGCTGATGTCGCGGGGCATCGTGGATGCCTACAATCAACTTCCCGAACGCAACCGGTTCATCCGCGCCATGGTCCTTCAGCTCGAATCCCGATTTGCCACCGTTTCTTACAGCCGCGAGCGGCGAAAGGCGGGCCGTTCCAAGTTCAATCTCACCGCCCTGTTCTCATTAAGTCTCGACGGGATCATCTCGTTCAGCTACATGCCTTTGCGACTGGCCTCCCTCACAGGGCTCTTCCTGTTTTTGGCCTCATTGACGGGGGCCTTCTGGGTCCTGTGGCTTAAAATGGGATCGGATGTGGGAGTGCCGGGATGGGCCTCGACCCTGCTGCCGATTTTAGGCCTGAGCGGATTTCAACTGCTGGTTCTGGGGTTGATGGGCGAATACATAGGCCGGTTATATATTGAAGTGAAGCAGAGACCGGTCTTCCTGGTTCGGAAAGAATTTAGCCGTGATTTGAACGCCGGGGCTGGAAACTGATTCCTTCCGGAGGAAACACCAAAGGCAAGTTTACCGGTATTGCCTGCGGATCCGCAGAACAGCCGCAAAGGCCTCTCGAATTTCCCGCAGGTCCACATTCGAATTCCCCCTTCGGCGGTTCACGAACGTGATGGGAACCTCCGCGAACGACTCGCCCTTGCGAAAGAGCTGGTAGCTGATTTCGCTCAGCACGATGTAGCCTTTCGAAACGATCCGATCGAACTCCAGCTTTTCCAGCGCGCTTCGCGAGTAGCGCCGGTATCCGTTGGTGTAATCACAGATTGGGATTCCCAGGCAGCGGCGGGCATAGAAATTCGCGAACCGGCTGAAAATTCGGCGCTGCAAGCCCCAGCCAACGATACGGCTGCCTTTCACGTACCGCGATCCAATGACAAGGCCAACCGTTTGGCTGACGTCCAGCAGTCGCCCCAGCTCCCGAGGGTCGTGCGAGAAATCGGCATCCATCTCAACCACAAAGTCGGCGCCCAGTTCCATGGCTTTCCGGAATCCTGCCAGGCAGGCGGATCCCCTCCCGCCTTTCCCGCGGCGCTCGATCAGGTGCACCTTGGGATTGCCCTTTGCTATTTCCTTTATAATGGCCCCGGTTCCGTCCGGAGATCCGTCATCGACCACAATAACCCCGGCCAGGGAGTAGCCCGAGAGAAGGGCGTTGACCAGAGCCTTGATATTTTCTTTTTCGTTGAATGTGGGAATCACGACAAAGGTCATTGGATTGCTCCTGCACTCGGGGACGGGCCGGGACCGGATTTCCGGCTGTTGTTGCGCAATAACTGGAGCCACGGCTTCGTCTCCACGATGGTAAATTCCCCTTGGGCCGTGCGCTGGTCCAATTCCACGCTTCTGCCAAAAACTACGAAATAGTCGTACGTGGCCGCCATTTCGGGTGTTACGGTGGGCCTTTGGGGAGCCATGGGCAGCTCGCGTTTATAGCGAAAGAGCATATATTTGGCCTGGATCATGTTCGGCAAAACAGCCTTTGATGCCGCAACGGCGTATTTGTCGATATGCAAAAAAATCCCAAGCGAGCCCATGTATGGATTGGCGAATTTAACGGGACAGACCAGGCTGCCTTCCGGGATTTTTTCAAGCATTTCATAATACTCCTGGATCAGAGGATCGATTTCGGTGCCAAACTCCTGAAACCGGCAGGCCGTACTGATGCAGGTGAAGCTCATCGCTACAATCCATGCTGTCCGAAGGGCCCGGGGCGTTTTGTCGGTCCACTGCAAAAGACCCAAACCCCAGACAACGAGGACAAGAAAGAACCGTTCATAGACCCGGATGAGCCCGGGCAGATGATATGGCGAGATCAGGACCCAAAACAACAAAAAAAGCGCTACGGGTATCCCCGCCCGGAAGGCCGGGCTTCGCCGGCTATAATAGAGAGAAACCAAATATGCCAACGCCGCCGGGGCGAAGAATAGCGCGTCGTTGGGCCGCACCAGCGTAAACATTTCGCGCAGGTTCTCGGGCTTTGTGGACACGTTGCTCAGCGCGAAAATATCGGCCAGCCGTAACGGCGGGTCCGAAGCGCCCGCCCCTTTCCACAACACAAGATAGGCTCCCATGAAGACCGCCGGGACGCAGAGCATCAGAAGGGTCTGTCCGATCAGAGGCTCCCTCCGTTTCCATTTCAGCGCCAGCGTAACGAACAGTACGCAAACAAGGGCAAACAGATCGACCAGGTGGACAAGGTAGAGCACGAAACTCAGCACCGCCAGCTGCAATACCTGTCCGCGGTCCAGGGCACTGTTGCGCCGCGGCCACCATAGCGCCAGAATTGTAAAGAGAACCCCCATCCCGTACAGGAAATTGAGGTTTCCCTTGGCAAACACTTTCGAGAACAGGATGGCAAAACAAGCCAGGACCAACTCCGGCCGGCCCGGTACGGTGCGCCGCAGAAAAAAGGCCGCCCCTGCCACCAGGGCCGCTACCGCCCCAAGGGCGAATACCTTCGCGGCCAGAGGAACGGGCAAGAAGGTCAGAAGGAGCGCCAGAAGAAAATCGGAGCCCATATACGGGGTGGGAACGTGAACGAAACCGAAGTTCCCGCCAATGGCGGGCGAGGACTTGTGGACAAGAAGGGAAGCTCGCGCCACGTGATCGGGCAAGTCTTGCAGCGGGGGGATATACGTCCCGGTTATGGCCCACACGGAGAACAGGGCGCACAGCACAATCGCCCCGTGGGCAATTTGGTTTTCGAAGGGTATCGAATTTTTGCTATGGACCTTGGGTTGAATAGTTGCCACGGGGTATTGAAAATACTTTTTTTGAGGCGGTTCCCAACATGAAGCCGGCAAAACAGATTTTGACTTACTACAGGGCAGAAGGTAGTTTGTTTTAACCCGTAAAGGACCTTTTTTCCATGGGATTTTTCCGCAAAAAGCTTCAATACTCCTACTTGTTTCACGTCAATGCCGCGGCAGCCAGCCTGCTGGCTTCCGCTTTCTGGCTGGGTCTAGGTTTTTTTGTTTTCCCTCGCAATGCAACGGCCCGCATACTGTGGACGGTGGCCGGCTGGACTTGTTTTGGGCTTGTCATATCGATGCACCAACGCACTGTCTTCGAAAAGCTCCGCCACAAATACCTCTACGCCAGCCGCATGGAGAAGCAGAACGCGATGCTGCGCAGGATTCAGGAAATCGCGGCCGCCATGTCGCGGTCTCTGCCCATGGAGGAACTCTTCGACATGATCATCCGGTCGGCGCACGATCTGACCGGATCTTTTTTCGTCAATCTTTCGCTGATCCACTGGAAGGACAAGACCATCGTCAGCGTGGCCTCGACCGCCACCGATAACGCCCTCATCCGCCGCGGCCTGAAAATGCTGGGCATCGACCTGCGCAAACCCGCGCCCCTGGGCGGCAGCGAAGATCGTTTCCGGCGGGGGGCCACGACCGCGACCGACAAAATCACCGATCTCTCGGGTACGCTTTTCCCTCCCGAGATCGGACTCCGTGTCCAAAAGCTACTGGGTGTGCGGCGAATCGTGGAGGTCCCGCTGTTCGCGGAGGGCTCCACCTGCGGAACCCTGATCTTCGCACTTCGGGACGCCGAACCGGACCTGGAATTGATGCGGCTGTTTTCAAACCTTTGCGCACAGGCCCTTAAGAAAGCCGAGCGCGTGGAAGCGCTTTCGCAGCAGGAAGAGTACCTGAAGAACGTAGTGAACGATTTCGCCGACGGTGTGATCCGGATGGATCCGGCCGGCCTTGTGCAGGAATGGAACAAGGGCGCATCGCGTCTGTTCGGTTACGAGGTGGAGGACGCGCTGGCTCGGAATTTTTACGATCTCATTGATTTTGATGCCCACCTATCGGATCGTCTGCAACGCATGGACCGGGTCTCCTATTACGAAAGTTTCGAGGCGGTTGCCCTTCGCAAGAGCCAGACACGGATCTTCGTGAGCGTTACGATTACGGCGGTCTTCGACGGACAGGACCACATCACCGGGTTCACGGCCGTTGTCCGGGACATCGAGCGTGAAAAGCGTCTTCAACAGGAGATTGCCGCCAAAAGCCTGGAGTTGGGCAAGATCAACAGTGAACTGATCCGGTCGAACCTCGAACTCAAACGGCTGAGCGAATTGAAAACCAATTTTCTCAGCATCGCTTCGCACGAATTGCGGACTCCGTTAACCTCCATTCAGGGCTATACCGAAATCATCATCGACAACATGCGCGACAGACTCGATCCCGCTATTTACAAAATGATCCAGACCATCGCCAAATCCACCAACCGGCTCAACCAGGTTGTTCGCGACATCCTGGACGTGACCCGAATTGAGCAGAACCGGCTCAAGCTGGCGCTGGAGAAAATGGAGTTGCGCAAGGCCATGCAAGAGTGCATCGAGGAAATTGAAACCTTTGCCCTGCAGCGCCACATCACCATCCAGCAGGATTTCCCCGCGGAGCTACCCGAAATTCTTGCGGACCGCTCGCGCGTGATGCAGGTCTTCATCAATCTGCTTCACAATGCCCTCAAGTTCTCCCCCGATGGCCAGCGCATTCACATCAGCGCGATTGCGGAGAACAATCACGTGCACCTGGTCTTCGCCGACCAGGGCATTGGCATCGACCGCAGCGATCTGGAAAGAATATTCGATTCCTTTTACGAACGTTCGGACATTCGCCAATATAGTTCCAGCAGCGCCAAATTCATGTCCAAGGGAATCGGCCTGGGCCTGGCAATCTGCAGAGGCATCGTGCAGTTGCACGGCGGGCGCGTCTGGGCCGAGAGCGAAGGCATGGACAAAGACAATCTGCCCGGAAGCCGGTTCCACGTCCTGCTTCCCATTCATCCGCAGAACACCAACTTCATCGCCAGCCAACCGGTCTTGGATCCAATCCCGGCCGGCGGCGCGGAGCTGGAGGGCGAGCACGGTCTGCTCTTGATCGGTGACGACGAGACCGTTGTTTCGCAGGTTCGTTCGGTCCTGGGCAAGATCTTCAAGATCGACCTGGCCAAGGATAGCGGAGAAGGGCTTCACAAAGCATTTCGCACCGGCCCCGCCCTGATCCTGCTTGATTTGAACGTGAAGGGGCTTACGGGTTTCGAGGTCTGCCGGATCCTAAAGAGCCAGGCGGCCACGGCCCGCATTCCCGTTGCGCTGATTTCCTCGGAAGTCCAGAAAGAAGTGATCGAACAGGGGTATCAATCAGGCGCCGAAGAGTTCGTCTTTCGCCCCATCGACTCCAAAGAGCTTACCGACCGGGTCCTTCAGCTTCTTATGACCAAGAAATCAATGCGCAAAACGGGTTCGTAATAAGCGGTTTATCCGGCCTGTGAACGGTCCTGATCTTGAGTTCTTTTCCTTCGGCTGTGGTCAGCACCACATCGACCATACAGATTTCTTGATCTCCTTGAACATTCTGCGAGGCTCATCACCCAAGCCAGCCTGTTTGCACATGAGCCCGAACGTCTTCCAAAGCACGAACAAGAGAAAGCAGACGAAAATAGGGGCCTGGATACGATTATTTGTTGTGATGCCAAATCGGCCGCAGATGCAGACCGCTATTATGAATGCGGAAGCCTTCCTCGCCATCCATCGGATGAATGTAAGCCTCCCATAATCGTTGCGGCTCCCAGTCGGTGATGTTGGTGCGCGGCAGAAATGGTTTTGGTGAAAATCTAGCGCGCGATGATTTGCGCCAGGTACAGAATAAAACGCGAGTACGCATCCAGGATCTGCCGGGAGCCGAAAAAGACAATGACAATGCCCGCGGCCAGGTATGGGCCAAAGGCGATGCGGTGGTCGCTTTTCCAGCCCTTCAGGGCTAAAATCGAGATCCCGGCAACCGAGCCCAGAATCGAGCCCACGAAGAGTCCAAGCAGGACCGACTTGGCGCCCAGAAAAGCGCCGGCCGCGGCCATCATCTTCACATCACCGCCGCCCATGGCCTCGCCCTTGCGCAAGGCGACCTCGCCCACCCAGCCGACCGCGTAAAGAACTCCCCCGCCGGCAAGCAGCCCGGCCAAGGCATTAAGCGGAGTGATTCCGCCCGGAAAAAACGAAACCGCCATGCCCAGACCGGCTGCCGGAATCGTGAACACATCGGGAATTATCCTATGCTCCAGGTCAATCCAGGTGATCGGGATCAAGGCAAGCAGAAAGACCGCCGCGGATAACGCCCACAGCAATTCCCAAATCGGCTTTGGCGCGACAACAAGCCAGTATACCAGAAGCAGCGTTGCGATGGTGGTTGCGGCTTCAACCACGAAATAGCGAAAAGCGATCGGTTGGCGGCAGCAGCGGCAGTGGCCCCCCAAAAAGAAATAGCTGAAGAGGGGAATGTTATCATAGAAGGCAATGGGATTCCGGCAATTCGGGCAATACGAACTGGGCCAGACAAGGGAAAGCCCCCGGGGAAGCCGGTAAATGACGCAATTGAAAAACGACCCAAAAATGGCGCCAAAGGCAAATACAAAAGTCCAGAAAAGGGCCGAGTGCTTGAGAATTTCAAGGATCTCCATTGGTAGGGAAAATACCTTTTTCCCGCGGTCACCCAAAAAACGATATTATTACTGATCGGATGTCCTGTCTCCTCTCCCGTTGATGGGGAAGGACTACGGTGAGGGTGGTGAACTCCCGCGCCGACCGGAATTCAACGTTCGTTTTCGGCCGCAACCCAAAAACCTCCAGGAATATCCAACATGCCCACCCCGGATGAACGATGACTCGAAACGCAACGATCTGGCTTTCCTTATCGGTCCTGGCCATGGCCGGCCTGGGCTGCGGCGATCGGCAGCAGATTCCCAGCAGCAATGCCGTACAGGAAAAAATCCCGCTTCAGGAATTCCCGGGAAAAACCACCATCATCATGACCGACAGCGGGCGCACCCAGTGGATCCTGCGATCACCCTACATGGTTCGGGAAAGTGAGAACGAGCGTATGGTGGCGCGCCCCGTCGAGTTCGATTACTACGGCCGCGGCGAGAAGGTGGTTTCGCATTTGACGGCCCGTTACGGAGAAGCCGGGGGGACCGAGTTCGAGTCGTTTTTCGTCAAAGACTCGGTGCGGGTTTCATCCACCAAAGGATACCGCCTTCAGGCCGAGGACCTGCGCTGGGACGTGCGTTCCAACCGGATCGTCAGCGACGGCCGGGTCCGTTTCACCACCAACCAGGGCGATGTGCTCCGCGGCCGCGGATTTATAAGCGATCCCGATCTGGAGAACTGGAAAATTCTCTCGAATGTACAGGGGGAATTTCAGCAGTTCGAAAAGCGAATGGACAAAGGGGAGTTCTGATAATTACCAATTGATAATTGACAATTGACAATTGCTTTGTCTATTGCGCAATCACATCCCGGTACTCGTTTTGCCAGACCGTATCGTCCAGCTTCCAGCGGGCCTGCCGGGCCCAGTATTCCTCGGGATAGTTCCGGATCAGTTCGGTATAGGCTTGTATGGCGGAGTCGAAAAGGTCCTTGTGGCGATAGATATTGCCAATTTGAAATTTCGCCCAGGCCACATCGGTCGATGTTGGATAGCTGCCGATCATGATTTCATAGTTCTGCTGGGCCTTGTCCCACTTCTTGCCGCCGTAGTAATGGTCCCCAAGTTTCAGATACGCATCGTGGACATATTGTGAGATCCCCACGGTCTTGGCCATTCTCGTGATCTGCTCGAAATACTCCGAGGCTTTGGCGGCATTGTCGAGGTTCTGATAATTTTCGCCAATGGCAAAAAGGACCGGCAGCTTCTCTTTTTCCGTCTTGAAAAACGGCAGACTGGCGCGATACGCTTCAATTCCATCCTTGGCCAGATCCTGCTTGACCAGGGCGTCGCCCAAACGCGCATAGGCATACGGCAGCAGGTCGCTTTTGGGGAATGTCCGGATCCATTTGCGAAAGAGTTTCTCGGCATTGGCGAACTGATCCTTTTCGAGCTGGGTAATGCCCTTCAGGTAGTCGGCCCTGTCGAGCAAGGGCGAGGACGCGTAGGCCGTCGAGAGCTGGTCGAACTGGTTCTCGGCGTTGTCAAAGAGACGCAGCCGCATATAGCAGATGCCCACGTTGTAAGTGGCGTCATCGGCCAGGGCGCTCTTGGGATTGACCAACAGCACGCTTTTGAATTTTTTAAGGGCCGCATCGAAGTTCTTGCTCCGGTACAAATTGACGGCGTCCATCATGATCCGGCCTTCGCCCAAGGTCGTGTCTTCGATAAGAAACGCCAGGAGATCGTCGATCTGGTACACAAACGGCTTGGGCGGCAACGGCAGCATTTCGGGTTTCTCGTCCGGGACAGCCGGCGCTGAGGGGGCCGAACCCTTCATGGCCAGCAGCTTGTCGATATGGACCTGCGCATCTTTCTTGCCGGCGGCCGATTTGGTCATCTTCTGGTAGGACCGGAACTCGGCGATACCCGGATCGATCTTTTTCTGCTCTTCGTAAATAAGCCCAAGATAGTAATGGGCATTAAAGCCCAGAGGAGCGAAGCCAAAAGCCTTGCGCAGGTTGAATTCGGCCATGTCATAGTTCTTCTGGTCATAACGGATCACGCCTGCATAGTAGAATGCTCCCGGGTGACGGGGATGCTTCTTGAGCGCTTTCTTGAATTCCTCAAGGGCCTTGGCGTATTGCTTCTTGGTGAAGTACTCGACCCCGGCCTTGTAGTTCGGATCCTTGTAAAGCGAGTCGGAAACCGGCGTCTTGGCAGCGACCTTCGGTTTTGCAGTGTCTGCTTTGTCCGGTTCGGGTTCCGGGGCATCCTTGCGGATGGCGGCCATCAGCTTTTTTATGCGCTCCTCGGCTTCCGCGTTGCGCTTTTCATCCTTGGAGACCTGCGTGAACTTGCGCCATTCAATAAGGGCTTTCTCGTAGTTCTGGTTGTCTTCGTAGCATTTGGCCAGGAGGTATTGCGCATCGGGCCAGTTGGGTTTGTATTCCAGCGCCTTCTTCAGTTCGTAAGCCGCCAGTCCCAGCTTTTTTTCTTCGATGCGGATTTCGGCGATTTGATAATAGGAATTGAAGTTGTCTGGGTAGACGGCCAGAACCTTGCGGAAGGCTTCGATGGCTTTATCGTAATTCTTTTCTTTCTTATACTTGACACCCAGCCGATAGTAGGCAAAGTCGCTGGCATCCTGGCCGAACGCAGTCGACAACAGAAGGAATTGGGCTGCGAGAAGAACAAGACATAGGATGCGGAGGGCTCTTTGTTTTTGCATTAAAATGAAGATAAAATTCCCAGGAGACGAGGTCAACGAAACGGCAGGGCTGGGGCGGGGCTGCGTTGGGAGTGCGAGAGTGGACACAGCGCGGCAAAGCCGCAACCAGATTTTTTGACAGTAACGGGATTTTCATGAATTTACAGGAGATAGAACTTTTATCCTGTAATCCTGTCGAAAATCTTCTCGTGAAAACAAGATTTTGAACGTTAGTACTGCAGATTGGAAGCTGAAGGTGAAAAATGAAGTACCCAGGGACTCTCTGCACACCTGAGGGTCTCATTTCAATGCCAATGCAGGTTACGGACCCGGCAAATCCTTGTATTTCTGGAACGCAGAAACCAATTGCTCGAAATTCTGCGGTTTGTATCTCTCAAAATTCCCCTCATCAACAAAGACCCAACTGTAGTTCACTTTCGACTGGATTCTGTTAACGTCCTCGCACCACCGCGCAAGCCGGGCGGTCTTCAAAGGCACATCCAGATCCTCTTGCCCCTTGGTTTCGACAATGCAGGTATCCGTGGGTGACTTACGGACAATAAAATCCGGGTAGTAATTGGAAATATTCCCCTCTGCATTGATGTAATCGATGTTGAAATGCACCGCGTAATAATTCTTTGCGTATGAAAGGATATCGTCGCATTTCTCCAGGAAGGCGGCAAAACGAAGCTCCAGGTCGCTGTCACCAATGACCTTGTTGAAGATGCTCTTCTGCGGGATGAGATAGCCCTGTTCCTTCACCACAAAGGGCCGGGTTTGCCTCAGTTTGATGTAATCCCGGATCTCCGCATCACCTTTGTCCAGAACCGTAAGCTCGTTGATCTTCTTCTTGAACGTGTCCACAATGGCTCTGCCGGCAGCGGGTTCTGAAAGGTTTCGAAGCGTATTGAGGTCATCAATTTCGACCGGCTTTTCGAAAAGGCAATTCGAAATGAAATCCTTTACCTTCCCGTGCAATACGTCATAGCCGCTTACAAGGCGCAGGTCTTTCATAATCATCTGGGCGAAGTACCCGACGACGCTTCGATAGTCCCCCACCGCCCCGGAATCCAAAAGAGTGACATGATTGATCTCACCCGTGGTTATGTCCTTAAACACTATTTCCCGTTTCTCCTCCTCGGAGAACTCTTTGTACGGTATTCGCGTTACGCCAAAATTGGCCGGCATCAGATTTCCAAGGTTCTTGTATTCCCGATAGGACCGGGCCGAAAGAATCGGTATCTCGATATCAAGCTTGGCAATATCTTTCTTGGTGTTTTCATTGTCGATTTCGACGATAATCGGCGTCTTCGCACCAGTCCCCTCACCCATTGGCTTGCGTTCCAGTTCCACGCCCTCGCTTTGAATGGATTCCACGAAGTCCATAAAGGCATCCGTACCCACAACACTCACGTATTCGGTGGCGTCCGCCCCAAGGTACATGCGGCGCAGTCCGCGGCCGAGCGTTTGTTCGGGTAGAATATTGCTGGCCGAGGCGTAGGCCCGGAGTCCGACAATGGTGGTCACATTGCGGACATCCCAGCCCTCTTTCAGCATCAGCACGGAAACGATCACCTTGTAGGGACTTTCCCAACTGTCGATCTGGTTGGACGCCTTGCGCAGCTTCTCCAATTCTTCCTTACTTTTCTTCGAATCCGCCTCCGAGACCTCACCGTTGTTATTGGTATGGATTACGAGAATTGATACTTCCCCGAAAAAATGGACACACGGTTAAGCGCACTTCGCCAGACGT
>CAYVZU010000019.1:0-41472 GCA_964455935.1 uncultured Fibrobacterota bacterium | reverse complement strand
TAAACCTTCTCACACTATATGTGGGGGGTACCCACTGAAAAGTCGGAAGAACCATTATTAATAATGGAATATGTGTTCGTGAAGGAAATGCCGTACCCAGTCGACTTGTTCACTTTATATGCCGTGGTCAGCGCTCTGCCCGCCAGGATTGTCTGCCGAATCCGTTTGGGGCTCCGGTATCTCAGACTGTCGGCTGATAGAATTCCCATCACCTCGAAGTCGCCGTTTCGTGAACTTGGCAGGTTGTCCGCCGTAACAGCTCCCTTAGCCAGTTTCGCAGCCGTTACGGCTGAATCCTGCAGGTGCAGTGTTCCCACTCCCGCCGACGGAATTGAAAAAGTTTTGGAATAAGCGGCCGTATCTGCGTAGCTCGCACTGTCGATTCGATGCGCGGCAGGATGTAAGTGACTGCTTAGCGCATAATCCGAAGCAGGACGGGAATTCAGACTGTCGCTGTTTGCGGACCGCTTGCTTTCCAAGGCGGTTCTGGCCGTGTCCGCAAAATTCGCCGCTATGGCGTAGAAACTCGTTGCGATCCGTTGCCGCGGAAAGGCCTGCTCCCCGGCAATCTCCATTTGCAGCCAAAGCCCGGAAGCCGTATCAATTGCCTTCAATGGAAGCGGCTTTTGCGATCCCAGGGAAACACCGACAAAGCCGTTTTGGGTAGAGAGCACGAAATTATCATCCCAGAATGCGCTGGCAGCACCGGAATCCGCATAAAGACGGAAGTATACGGTTTTGTAGGAAAGAGAACGAGGCTTCTTGTCCGGGTCCGTTAAATACGTACTGTATTGAATGTGAATGGGCTTTGCCGTAATCGGCAGAATTATTAACAAAGCCAAAATAGGGAGGTAATGATGACGCATATTTGGCTCATTCCTGCTAAGGTCTTGTTTCCAATGCCTTGAAACGGATAACATGAAAATACTCAATAAAAGGTGCCCATTGCAGAAGGATTGGCAATCTGGTTGGAGCAGGACGAAAGCGAAGGTCTATTTTCGCCACTCGCAGATCTTTTGGAACACCTCTTCCACACTCAGATCCTTGATGCAGCGATAGTCTTCATACCGGCAATGCTGGCGCACGCCCACGTTGGCGATGGTCCAGCAGGGACCGCAGGCCGAATTACGCATGACCAGGTGACCCTTGCCCCAGGGCGCGGTGCGCGTGTCATCCGTCGGTCCGAAAATGCCGGCAGTGGGAACATTCGAAAGCGCAGCCATGTGCATTAGCCCCGAGTCGTTGCTCACAAAAAAGCGGCACTTGGAAATCAGCGCAGCTGTCTGGCGAATGGACAAGCCTTCGACGGAGACTGCCGTATGGCCGGAAGAAAGAGCGACTGTTCTTTTAATGGTGTTCTCTTCGGGGCCGCCAAAGACCAGAACAACGGAATCGTATTGGCGCGCAAGCTGCTTTGCCAATTCGCCAAAGTGCATCTCGGGCCAGCGTTTGGCCACCATGCCGTGTTCGGCGCTCGAACCGGGATGCATGCCAATCAGATTTCGGCTGGAAAGGCCTTTTTGCTCCAACCAGCTTGCGGCGGCATTGAGGTCCTCGCAATCGAAGAGATTCGGAAAAACCAAAGGCCCGTCGAGTTTTGTTCCCAATGCTTCCAGAACCCGAAGATTCTGCTTCACATCGTGAAGTCCGTCCAAAGCGTCGATCCGGCGATTCGCCAGAAATCCTGCGGAACGGATCCTTTTCAATTTATAACGGAAGGCAATTCGCGTTCGTGCGCCGCAAAAGAAGATCAGAAGGTTGTACTCAAGCCGGTTCGAAGGGAAAAAAGAAATTGCCGTATCGCACTGAAGGCTTCGGACTTCGCGAATCCAATTCAGCTTCTGTCTCAGAGACGCCATTTGGGCGGGTTCGACAATCAACGTCCGTTCAAACATCGGGTCGGACCGCGCAACGGGTCCAAGGGATTCGCGCAGGGCCACCAAATAAAGCTTGGCCTCGGGCAGAACGTTCTTGATGGCGCGAAAGGTCGGGTAGGCAAGAAGATAGTTGCCGATTCCAATAGGGCAGAGGAGGAGGAGTTTCATTGACCTCTCCGGCGCTTCGCGCCACCTCCCCTGTCAGCGGAGGCCTCCGAACCAGGCTCCCCTGTTAGGGGAGCTGTCGCCGCAGACGACTGAGGGGTGGAGTTTTCTTTCAGAGTTCTTCACTCACCGCTGCTTCTTCGCGACGCCCGGAATAGGTGATCATCTCACCCAAAAGACCCAGAGACACGAATTGAATTCCCAGGATCATTGCGGTCACCGCCAGCAGCACCAGGGGCCGCACATGCATCTCGCCGGTGATGGCCCACTGAATTCCAAAATAGCCCAACACGGCGCCTCCGGCCAGAAGCAACAATGCACCCAACACTCCAAAAAAATGGAGCGGCCGCTTCATGTAACGGTTCAGAAAGAAAATCGTGATCAGGTCCAGCAGCCCGCGCATTCGGGCAAGACCGTATTTCGATTTGCCGTGCTTGCGCGGATGGTGTTCCACCGGTTTCTCGGTCACGCGAAACCCATTCCAGTGCGCCAGCACCGGAACATAGCGGTGCATCTCGCCATAGAGCTGAATACTCTTGACCACTTCGTTGCGATAGGCTTTGAGGCCGCAGTTGAAGTCGTGGAGTTTGAGCCCGCCCACGGTCGCTGTCACGAAGTTGAAGAACTTGGATGGGACCGTCTTGCCGATTGGGTCGTGGCGGACCTTCTTCCAGCCCGAGACCAGGTCGTAACCCTCTTCGAGCTTCGCGATCAACTCGGGAATTTCCGCCGGGTCGTCCTGCAGGTCCGCGTCCATTGTGATTACGTATTTGCCTGTGGCTCGGGCAAAACCGGCGGCCAGGCCCGCGGCCTTTCCGGAATTGGTGCGAAAACGCACTCCGCGAATCCGGCTATTCTTTTCCCGCAGTTTCCGCACAAGTTGGAATGTACCGTCCGTGCTGCCGTCGTCAATAACAATGACTTCGTACGACAAAGACTTGCCGTTAAGAACGGCATGAATCCGGTCAGTCAACTCGGGAAGGCTTGCCGCTTCGTTGTAAGCCGGAACGACTATGGAAACATCCATCATGATTGCATCAAAATACGGTTTTAACTAAGTACCTGCAAGAAGCGGGAATTTAAAGATGGCTGGACAGGCTTGCAGCCCGATTCCCCTTTGTAGGTGGTGCCTATTATTATATTTTGCATTCTATGTTTACCGGTATAATTGAAACTCCGGGTGTGGTGGAGTCCGCGGAAAGCAGGGGCCAGGGCCTGTCAATCGGGATTCGGCCCCAGGCCGAGTTGGCAGATCTCAAGCCCGGCGATAGCCTGTCGGTTGACGGGATCTGTCTCACGGTCGAGGAGATCCGGGGAGATCAGGTGCGCGTTTTTGCCGTGGCCGAGACGTTGCGGCGAACCACTCTGGGTTCCATTGGCCCCAACAGCAAGGTGAATCTGGAACGTGCGCTTAAAGTGGGCGATCGCCTTGGCGGACATTGGGTTACGGGGCATATTGATGCCGTAGGCCGGATTGTTTCCGACAAGGTTGTGGGCGACTCCATCGAACGGTGGTTCTCACTGGAACCAAACTACCTGGCCCATGTGGTGGAGAAAGGTTCCGTATCCATCGATGGAATAAGTCTGACTGTAATGCTTAAAGAATCATGGGGCTTTTGTGTCGCGCTGATTCCGTTTACGCTTCACTCTACAACGCAGGGGTTCAAGAAGGTTGGGGCCAACGTGAATATCGAAACCGACATCCTGGCCAAATATACCGAGAGTCTGCTGCAAAGCAAAGGCAATCGGTTGTCGTTGGCAACGCTGGAGCAGGCGGGATTCTGACCGTGTTCAAAGTGGAAAGCGAAAAGTGAAACACAAAGCACAAGCTCAATTTAAATTGTGTCATTTCGAGCGCACGCGAGAAATCCTTTTCACGCAGCGTAAGATTTCTCCTCGAGGACTCGTCGAAATGACAATGCTTTATGGTCGGCTGCTGGGACCCAAGCGGATATAAATTATGCCATTTTCTAAAATCGAAGACGCGATAAAAGACTACCGGAAAGGTAAATTTCTGATCGTGGCCGATGACGAGGACCGCGAGAATGAAGGCGATTTCTGCGTGGCGGCCGAGAAAATTACCGCTGAGAAGATCAATTTCATGGCCAAAGAGGGTCGGGGCTTGATCTGTGCGGCATTGACCGAAGAACGGTTGCGCGAACTGGACCTTCCGCTGATGGTTCCGGAGAATACGTCGAAATTTCAAACCGCTTTCACCATTTCCGTTGAGGCCAGGGAGAAGACGACCACAGGTATCTCGGCTGCCGATCGGGCCATCACGGTGCGGGCGCTGATCGATCCCAAGACCAAGCCGAAAGACCTGGCCCGGCCGGGCCACATGTTTCCGTTGCGTGCGCAGGAAGGCGGGGTTCTGGTGCGGGCAGGGCAGACCGAGGCTTCAGTCGATCTGGCGCGTTTAGCGGGCCTCCACGCCTCTGGTGTAATTTGCGAAATCATGAATCCCGACGGGACAATGGCCCGGGTCCCCGATTTGGCCAAGGTCGCCAAAAAACACGGCATCAAAATGGTCAGCATTGCCGACCTGATCGAATACCGCCGTCGTACTGAAAAGCTGGTCCAGCGGGTCGCCAGCCCCAAGCTGCCAACGCGCTACGGCGCTTTCCGTCTTCACGCCTACGAAGACACCCTGAATGGCGCTCTGCATCTGGCTCTGGTTTCCGACAAAACGAATTTCAAAAAGCCGGTGCTTGTCCGTGTGCATTCCGAGTGTTTTAGCGGGGATGTCTTCGGGTCCTATCGATGTGACTGCGGGGAGCAGCTCGATCTCGCGCTGTCGCAGATCAGCAAGCGCGGCGGGATTCTGCTCTACATGCGTCAGGAGGGAAGGGGTATCGGGCTCAAAGACAAACTGCGGGCCTACGAGATTCAGGAGAACGGGGCCGATACGGTCGAGGCCAATCTCCAACTGGGCCATGCCGCGGACCTGCGCCATTACGGAATCGGCGCCCAAATCCTCTCGGACCTGGGGGCCACGCGCATCCATCTACTCACCAACAATCCGCGGAAAATCGTGGGGCTTGAAGGATACGGGATCCGGATCGCCAGCCGCGTTCCCATCGTGGTCAAGCCGCGCAAGGAAAATGAGTTTTACATCCGGACAAAAAGAGAAAAATTGGGACATCTAATCGAGGGAGGGATCCAATGCCAACCGTAATTCAGGGCCAATTTCAGGCTAAAGCAAAGAAGTTCGCGCTGGTTGTAGGCCGCTTTAACGAGCTGATCGCGCGTAAGCTGATGGAAGGCTCTGTCGACTGCCTCGAGCGCCACGGCGCCAGTGATGCCGATATCACGGTAGCCTGGGTGCCGGGGGCCTTCGAGATCCCTCTGGTCGCCAAACGAATGGCCGCCTCAAAAAAGTTTGATGCGGTCATTTGCTTGGGCGCCGTGATCCGCGGCGGAACTCCGCATTTCGACTACATTGCCGCCGAGGTCTCCAAAGGCGTGGCCCAGGCGGGCCTTGAGACGGGACTTCCGGTTATCTTCGGCGTGATTACGACCGACACCATCGAGCAGGCTATCGAACGCGCCGGAACCAAGGCGGGCAATAAGGGATGGGATGCGGCCCTGGCAGCCATTGAAATGGTCAGCTTACTGGAAAAGATGTGAAATCAAGACGAAGAGCGCGCGAATTTGTCCTTCAAGCCCTTTACGCGTACGAAGTGGGCGACACACCGATTCTGCATACGCTTGCGACCTTTTCCGAAGAGGAGAATGCGGGCGATGCGCGATTGTTTGCGCGTGAACTGGCCGGCCGAACCGTTGACAACCTTTCCCCGATCGATTCCGTCATTCGCGAACAGGTCGAGAACTGGGATCTGGACCGGGTGGCCGTGATCGATAAAAACATCCTGCGGATGGCTGTATCTGAAATGCTGTATTTTCCGGATGTTCCGCTGAAAGTCTCGATTGACGAAGCCATCGAGCTTGCCAAAAAATTCAGCACCGAAAAATCCGGCAAGTTCGTAAATGGAATCCTGGACCCGATCTCCAAAAAGCAGAGCGGAAATAAACCAGCCGTGCCGGAAGAATCCGCATCGGACAACCTGAAGGCGCGCAAAAAGCGCGACGAACGAAGAAAAAATACGGAAATTGAAAACTGAATCCCTCCCATTTGTCCAAGGAGACGCTATGTCACACCGGAAATTGAACGCGATCCTGGCCGCGGCCGTTTTTTTTATTGCCTGGATCGTCTACTTCATGACCAAGGCGCCCACGCTGTCATTCTGGGATTGCGGGGAGTTTGTCGCCTGCTCGTATTCGCTGGGCGTTCCGCACCCGCCGGGAACTCCGCTGTTTGTCATTCTTGGTAAATTCGTTTCCATGCTGCTTTTCTTTGTCCAGGACAAGGCCGTGCGCATCACTCTGATTTCGTCCACGGGCGGCGCATTCACGGCCATGTTCGTCTATCTTATGGCCGTGCGCTTTCTGATTTCCGGATTCGGCCTGTCCGAGGACTTCTGGAAACGGTTTTCGATCTATGCCGGCGGAATCATTTCCGGGCTCTGCACGGCCTTTGCCGCCACCATCTGGTTCAACCATGTGGAATCCGAAGTGTACGGCGCCAACGTCGCTCTGATGGTGCTGACCAACTGGCTTATCATCCGGTGGGCCGATGCGCGCAAGGAAGCAGGTTCCGACCGCTTCATTGTCCTCATTGTCTTTGTCGCATTCCTCAATATCGGGCTGCATGTGCAGTCGCTTCTTGTGCTTCCGAGCTTTTTCTTGTTTGTGGTCCTCATGGACCAGGAGAAACTGCGAGACTGGCGCTTCTGGACCATTGGCGTCGTGCTCTTCATGCAGGCCATGGCCGTCAGTACTTTCCTCTGGCTTGCTCCGGTGGCCCTTGTTGCCACCCTGTTTGCCATGCTCTTTGCCGGCGGCGGCGAGAAGTCGAAATGGCGCCTTGCCTTCTTTATGGTCATGGTGGGGCTCGTCGGCTATTCGGTCCACCTCTATATCCCCATCCGTTCCGCTCAGAACCCGATTATCGACGAGAACGACCCGGAAACCTGGGCCAAGTTCAAATATTTCCTCGAACGCAAACAATACGGCAACGAGTCGATGGTCAAGCAGTCCTTTACGCGAAAAGGTACGTTCCGGGGCCAATTCTGGGACGGCACCAACATGGGTTATGGTCTGTATCATTTGAAGCAATTTCATTGGACCATCAAGCCCTTTGATTTCGGAAAGCCCCAGGACCTTGCCCGGTTGCTGATTTACCTGCTGCCGTCTCTTGTCATGTTCTACGGAATGTGGGAGATGTATAAGCGCGACCGCAACGCCACGCTGATGTACATTGCCCTTTTTGTGACCACCTCGCTGGGTTTGATCTGGTATATGAACTTCAAGGATGGGTCGAATCCCGAGTTCCCGCGCGAAGTGCGCGAACGTGATTATTTCTTCACGCCCGGATTTCTTTACTACATGTTCTGGGTGGGGATCGGCGCCTCCGCTCTGATGCAGAAGCTGCTGAGCGATCCCCGGGAAATCGTCCGCAAGGTTCTTGGGCCGGCCGTGGCCCTGGCCCTGCTTTGCACGCCGGCCATACCGCTGGCCGCCAACTATCGCACTCATGACCGCACGGGGAACTATGTGCCGTGGGATTACAGCTACAACCTGCTGATGTCGTGCGAGAAGGATGGAATTCTCTTCACCAACGGCGACAACGATACCTTCCCGGTCTGGGCTTTGCAGGAGGTGTACGGCATCCGGCGCGACGTGCGCATCGTGAACCTTAGTCTTCTCAATACCGATTGGTACATCGAGCAGCTCAAGACCCTGGATCCCAAGGTGCCCATCAGCTTCAGCCTCGACGAAATTTCGCGGTTGGAACACCAGCGCAATCCGTTCGAAAAGGATGTCCGCTACAAAGTGGGCGGCACGGGCATGGAAGTCACGCTTCCGGGCCGCGAGCGCGCGCAGATCCTGCGCATTCAGGACATCATGGTCATGAACATTGTCGAGACCACAAATTGGCGCAAGCCGGTGTATTTTGCAGTGACCGTCTCGGACGATAACCGGATGGGTCTTGATCCGTATCTGTCCATGGAAGGGCTGGTTTTTAAGATTACGCCCAACGCCACTCAGGGCGGCCGCATCGATATCGACAAAACAATCGATAACCTTCTCCACGTCTACCGCTACCGGGGCCTGGGCGACGGCTCGTGCTACATGGACGATGATACGCGCAGGCTTCTGACCAACTACACGGCCGGCTTCATCGGCGCGGCCTGGGAAGAGCGGCGTAACCTCGATGCACTGCGCCAGAAATATCTTGCCTCCAAGAGCGAGGCCGACTCGGCGGCCGTGCGCAAGCGCAAGGACGCACAGGAAAAGCAGTTGCTGGCCGCGGCGGTGAACGAAGAGTACCAGAGACGCCTGGACCGGACGGCAGACCTTCTTAAAAAATCCAGCAGCCTTGTGCCGGACGACTTTCGGCCCCGCATGCTGCTTTCGCAGTTGCTGCTTGACCATGAGCGGTACGCCGAAGCCGAAGCTGTTGTCCTTCAGGGGATCAAGGTCGATCCGCAAAGGCAGGAGTATCGGGCGCAATTGGCCATGGCTCAGGAAAAGAGCGGAAAGAAAGCCGATGCCATTCGCAGTTATCGCGAGGCCATTCGGCTGAATCCCGACAACTACAATGCGTATGTCAGCATGGCGACCATGTTCAAGGAACTGGGCCGCATGGACAGCGCCCGGTTGACCTTCGAGGAATGGATGCGCAGGCATCCCGGCGACCGGCGCGCGCAGACGGCCATGGAGGCTCTGAAAAAGGACAGTTGACCCGAACCCATTTATAGCAATCGAATGTGGGGGCGCTCAATTGAGCGCCCCTACCGATGAACGCCCCAGAAACCGTGCCCTCAAAAAAAAGAAAACACCGCACTCAAAGTACTCCGGCCGCAGAGAATTCGGGCCGGCCAGGCCGGCCTATGCCCGTCTGGGCCGTGCCGCTGGCCATCTGCGGCACGATCGCCGCTTTCTACTGGCAGATTCTCACGGGAGTCTATTGGATCTGGGAAGACGGCATCAGCTTCTACTATCCCAACTTGGCCCACGCGGTCCAGCAGCTCCGCCAGGGTGTTTTCCCCTGGTGGAACCCATTTGAGTTTGCCGGAAACGTATTTGCGGCCGACATCCAGACGCTGCTTTTTTACCCCTTCCACTGGCTCCTGTTGCTGGTTCAACTTCCGTTTGGGCCGTCGTATTTCCTGCAGGAATGGTACATCGTTCTCCACCTGATGTGGATGGGGTTGGGCCAGTTCCGGGTCCTGCGCGATTTTGGATTCGGCCGCAAGTCCGCCATCCCGGCCGCTCTTGGACTGGTGCTGTCGGGCTACATCACGGCCCACGTGATTCACCTGACGCTTATCTTAACGGCCGCCTGGATGCCCTGGGCTTTCCTTTACTTCCGGCGCACTCTAAATACCAAACAGCTTCGGCCCGCCTGCCTGGCCGCTCTCTGCCTTGGATTCGCGATGCTGGGCGGCTTGCCGCAGATCTCGGTTCACTTCTATTATTTCCTCGGCGCTTTCGCCCTTTTCCATGTGTGGAGTGAAAAGGAATTCCGCACACGAACGGTGTTTCGGACAGCAGGCCTGGCGGCCCTGATCTTCACACTGGCTTTTGGGCTTGCGTCCGTGATCTATCTGCAAACCATGGAGGCCGCGCCCTATACCGAGCGGCATGCGCTCACCTATGCCGAAGCGGAAAGCGATGCGGTGCGCCCTGCCCGGCTGTTGACCTTTCTGGCCCCGCGCCTTTTTGGCGTTCTCAGCGGAAACGACCCTTCTGTCACGTCCTTCTGGGGCGAGTCGAGCTGGCTGTACTGGGAAGGCCAGATGTACATCGGCGTTTTGGCCCTGATCTTCGCGGCCCTGGGCTTTGCGGTTTGGCGCTCGCGCATGCGCGTCTTCCTGGGCGCGGTGATCGCATTTGCGCTGGTTGCCTCGATGGCCAAGACCTTTCCTCTTTTCAAGCTTCTCTTTCATGCGGCGCCCGGTCTCGGCACGTTCCGCGTGCCGCCGCGATTCCTGTATTACGTCGCGTTCTGCAGTTCGATTGTTGCGGCCGCCGGTTTGGACTGGTTCTGGAAATCGGAACTCGGTACTCGTTCGAAAATCACCAGGACGCTTCTGATCGTTGCCGGCGGACTGGCCTTGGTGTGGCTGGGGTTCGCGGCCGGGCTCTTCCAAAGCTTCAGCCCCGCCTTTGCCAATGATTCCGTATACCGGAACGCAACAAACGAGTGGCTTTGGCAGGCAGCCCTGGTGTTGGGCGCAGCCGGATTGGTTGCTCTTTCATCCCGCATGGCGCCTTCGGCCCTCTGCGCCCTTCTGGTTGTCCTGCTTGCCGGGGATCTTTATCGCGCGCACGGGACCTTTCCCCAGGGGCAACAATCAACGTCCGACTTTTTCACACAGATCCCTCTGCTCGATCTCTTCCGTGATAAGGCGAAAGGGGAACTCTTTCGCTCCAGTACCCGGATCGGGAACCAGCTCCTTTTGCAGAAGCGGCAGGGAATGGTCGATCAGATGTTTAGTATGCAGGGCTATAACCCGCTAAGGCCCCGAGCCACCGCGGAAATGGAACGAAACCTGCCCCGCGAAAGCGTGCTGGACCTTTACAATGTGAAATACTCGCTCGAGTCCGACCCCTCCACGGGAATGCTGTCCATGCGCGAGCGCAACACGTACAAACCCCGGTTCTGGTTTGCCGATTCCTGCGAGGTCGTGGCCGACTCCCAAGCGGTCTTTCAGCGCATGAAAGACCCGGCCTTTCCACATCGCTCGCTGGCGCTTCTGACCGAGAGCATCCCTGATTTTCAGCCTTTATTGCCGGAACCGGCCAAAGACGGCATCCGGATCGACCGCTATTCGGCAACACGAATCGAGCTTACGATTTCTTGTGGCGGGCCGCGTCTTCTGATCGCCTCGGAAAACTACTTTCCTGCATGGAAGGCGCGCCTGGACGGCAAACCGCAAAAAATCTACACGGCCGACCGGGCTTTTTGGGCCGTGCCCATTCCGGCGGGAGAACATCGGATTGTGTTTTCTTTTTCCTCAAGGATGGCCCGGGTTGGCGGGGCGATTAGCGCGGCTTCACTGGCCGTCATTGTTGCCGGATTGTGGATATCGCGACGGCGTCGCACGTACACGATTTCCGCGTAGCGCGCGGTCCGCGTCTCACTATTTTATTTTGTAGCTACTCGTGTCTCTCGAAAGAACTATGAAACCACAGAGTAACACTGAGGCCGGAGCAGAGGACACAGAGAAGAGAGAGATCTTTTCCGGCGCGGTCCGTGCCAGAAAGATTTCCCTCTGTGTTCTCATTCTCAACTCGGTTTTCTCTCTGTGGTTTCATGGGAAGCTGAGTACTTACTTTATCTTTGGCCTGGCGTCTGGCAGGACACGCGGTTCTTCGTTCCGCACGGCATAGTGGAGAGCATAAACCAGGAATCGTTTTGAAACCCAAGAAAGTCCTTATCCTGAGCCTGTCCGGAATCGGCGACTCCATTCTCTTCAGCCCGGCGCTCAAGCTCTTGCACGGCTCCTTTCCCCAATGGGAAATCCAGGTTCTCGTTATGTTTGAAAGCGCAGTGGATTACTATGGCCGATTTCCCGAGATCTCGCGCATTCACTGCTTCGACTTCGTCAAGCAGCCAAAATGGAAGGGGATCCGGTTTCTAACGGAGCTGCGCAAAGAACATTTCGACCTGATCATCAACGCCTATCCGGCCAACCGGACCGAGTACAATCTGGTGGGGCGGTTTCTGGGCCGCCGCATGGCCGGTCATGGCTACGGCCACTACAACCCGGCCAATCTTCAGTTTCTCAACCACATTCGGGTTCAGGAGGAAGAAAGCCGACACCCGGCCGATGAGAACATCGCGCTCGTGCGCGCTCTGGGGGCTGCGGGACAGGCCTCTTCGCAGTTGCTCTTTCCTCTCTCCGGGGCCGAAAGGCAGAAGGCTGGTGAATGGCTGCAATCACGGGGCCTTGAACATAAAGTATTGATCGGGATTCACCCCGGGTCGAGCACTCTCAAAAACCATATCAATAAGCGCTGGCCCGCAAAGCGGTTCAGCGATCTGGCCTGTCGTCTGCGCGACCGCTTCAATGCCGAAATCCTCATCTTCGGCGGGCCCGAGGAGGCCGCTGTTATGAGCGAGGTCGCCAGCACAATGGGGCAGGGCGGACGTCTGGTTACGGAAACTTCGCTGGGCGAGACCGCGGCGCTGATTGGCCGGTGCCGACTTTTTGTGAGCAATGACACGGCCCTGATGCATATCGCCGCCGCGCTGCAGATTCCCTGTGTTCCGGTATTCGGCCCAACGGACCTGCGCAAAGGGCGCCCGTACCACTCGCCGCACGCCATTGCCTTGCGGTTCCTTAGTTGTAGTCCCTGTTTCTACTACTCCCCGCGCCCGCTGCATTGTCAATTCGGCACCTTCGAATGCCTGCGGGAATTGCCGGTGGAGGACGTTGAACGGTGCTGTCAGGATTTACTCGAAAGCACGGCTGTTGCAGCCGCCAAGGCGCAATCGTGACAAATGACCGGCAGTGGCTTGTTGTATATCTGGGTATCGCGGCGCTGTTTGCTTCCTTGTTTGTAATATTTCCGCTGCCTCCTTTCATGGATTATCCCGTCCATCTTCTGGAATCGCAGGTGATTGCCCACCCGGAAAAATTCGCGCCCTACTACCACATCGATTATCAGCTCATACCCAACATCACAACACAGGTCGTGCTTGGATTCGCCGCGAAGTTTCTTGATGTATGCCTGGCGGGCCGGATTTTCTACATCGTTGTCCTGCTGGCCTATGCGTTGGGAGCTTATCTCTTTGCCCGTGGTTTCATGGATGGGCGGTACTGGGCGGGCTTGGCCTTCTTTCTCCTTCTGTCGAATTTCTTTTTCTGGCGGGGATACATGAATTTCGTGCTCTCCGTCAGTCTTCTGCTGCTCTTTTTGCACTTGAATCTCCGCCGAAACGGTCCGCTTGATGTTCTTCTTGCCCTGGTGACGGTTGCCGTTCTTTTTGTCACCCATTTTCATGCCCCGGCGATTCTGCTATTATACCGTGCCTGCCGGGACATCATGAAGCGGGAACTCCGGGCCGGTACATTTCTTGGCGCGGGCCTTTTTGTGGTCATGCTGGCGGTTTATCATGCCAATGTCGCGGGGGAGGCGTGGGGACTCAATTTTGAAGGGCCCTATTGGAAGTTGGCTTTGCTTAAACGAATCTCGGGGATTCCCTACCTGGCCTTGCTTTCGAATCCGCTCCTTTTCACCTGGATCAATTTCTATAATGCGGTTATTTATATCACCACGGTTGCCATACTGGTGATGATGGCGATCAAAGCTCCAACCATTATAGGAAACCGCACTGCCGGCGCTTCGTTCATGCTGTTTTTCCTTTGCCTGGGGGCGGCTTATTTGGCCGCACCGGCAACCGTTGGACACGATATCGACAACCGAATCGGTTTTTTCCTTCTGCTCTTTGCCTTTCCCTTGGCGTTTGACCGGGTCCTGCTGAAGCCGAAATCCAGGCCGGCGCTTCGCTTCTTTCTGGTCGGCATGATTTATTTGAGTTTCATGATCTCGTTTGGGCAGTTTCATAATGCGCATGATCGCATGACCGAGCTGTACTTGCAGGCCCGGCAGAAACAAGGGCCGTTGCTGGAGCCGATTGTGATCGATCAGCAGTTCCGGGTTCAGGAGGTTGCGCAGAAGAGCACGCTGTTTAGAATCCTGGAGAAGGTGCGGATTCACACCGACCTCACCCAAGTGGTGCTAAGCGAGGAACATGCGGAAAGCTACTTCTATCTTGGGGGAGGATTTCCGCGCAGGCTTTTTATTACAAGTATCGTCAAGTCCGAGCCGCGCTACCGCCCTCCCAGGAAGGCCCGACCTTGATTTCGCCAATCAGTTGATTCCATTGCTCAACCGCTTTGGCCCAGGAAAAGTCCTGTGCCCGGGCTCTGCCGGCCGCGATCAGCCGGTCCCGAATCTCCGCGTTTGAAAGAATCTCCAAGGCTTTGTCCGTTGCTTTTGTCGTGTCGCCAACCGGAACGAGAATTGCTTCTTTTCCGTTGTGAAGCACCCGATCCAGACCAGGGTAAGCAAACGCAACGACCGCAACCCCGCAAGCCATGGCCTCAAGCAGGGCAAGACTGGGAATTCCTCCCTCATAAAGGCTGAGATGCAGAAGAACGCCCGAGCGGCGGTATAGTTCGGCCATTTCCGCCGGCTGGAGGTTGTCATAAAACGACATCCGCTCCAGTGCGGCTTTGCCAAAAATTCCAAGCCGCTCCTCCGGGCTCAGGTCCGTACCCGCAATATTTGCGCGGCATTGCATATGTTGCGAAAGGATGGCGCGCAACACCGGTTCCAGCAGAAAATGCCCTTTCTTCCATGTCCAATTGCCCACAAACAGGACCGAATCGGAGCGTGAAGCCTCGTCCTTGCCCGTGAAGACTCCGGAATCAAATCCATTGGGAATGTAGAAGAGCCTGTCTTTGGATTGCGGATATTTTGCCTTGACCCAATCGCACCCCCCTTCGGCGACAAAAACAACCTTTCGCGCAAATCGAAGCCCCAGTCTGAGAAAAGGAAACCGGAGAGCCTTTGCGATCAGCCTATTGAGAGGAGTCGGACCGTGGTTTTGTGTTCCGGCCAGGGCAAGCCAGCTCTCGAACGCACACTCCTCCCACCCGTGCGAATGCATGACCACCGGGGGGACCCGTCTCCAGAGCCTGGATCCAAGTGCGCAAAGAGTTCCGTCAGCCGAATGGGCGATCACAAGGTCCCAGCGGCTTCGCAGAGACCGGACCAAAATTTTCAGGGGAAACCACCAGAAATCGATCCAGCGCTGACGCGGGCCGCCCAGGACGATATCCACCTCGTGTCCCTTCGCGCGGAGTCCTTCCGCGAGGTTTTCGATGACACGGCGGACCCCGCCATATCCAGTGCAGGGAACCCTCGCCACAAAAGCAAGCCGCATTTGACCTCCCGTCCAAAAGATTTATCTCCCAACACCCGGATGCAAGGAGAAAACATCCCATGAAAGTCCTGGGCAGTCTTTTCTTCATTGTTGTCGTGCTGGTTTGCGCCGTTTCAGCCCAAAGCCGTCCGATCGAAGGTTTCTCTTCGTTCCGGTCCGCGTTCGACGTCCGCTACTTTCTTTTTCATCCGGACCCACAAAGCCGGGAACGCTCTTTTTTCGAGATTAATTCCAATACAAATTTCAGTCTCCTTTCTTTGAAGCAATCCTTGTTTCTAACCTTTGGTATCGACCTGCAAACGGGCATGGGGCGCCAGAGCGGACCCGTTCTCTCGGACCCGCGCGACACGCGGTACGGCCTTACTTCCGCGCTGGAGCTCCGGGACCGCGATGCATTCACTCTGCTGGGTCTGGAGCATGTCTGTTTTCATGACATCGACCGTGATGACGGAGAAACACAATACTGGAACAAAGTATTCCTGCAATGGGGCTTTACTCCGGCCGGGTCCGCCGGTTCAAGTATTATGGAATCGCGCTGGAGTCTTCGCATCGGCCACTATATGGAAACGGCACTTGGACTGGCTTCGTCAAGCCTGGTTACAGGGGGCAATGACTTTCGCAATGAGGTTGGGGCCGATGCCGAATGGGCTGCCGCAAGCAGCCGGGCCTGGGTCCTGCGCCTTCGCTGGAACAGTGCGTTTATGACGGGCGACAGCGGCCGAATCTACTACTGGCTTGTGCCCGGCTTCCGCCTGGCATCCCGTGCAAATCCGGGTTTCTCGATCTTTGCCGATTACCACTGGGCCGAGAAGCTTCCCTTCCGATCCAAAGACGAACTGCTGGAAATCGGGATGCGCTTTGCCCTGTAGAGCGTGAGACAGGGATTGCAGCGCTTTTTTCCGGGCGGACGGCATGGCTTTCCCCAGTCCTGGCAAAGGGCTTCAAGTTGGGGCATGCCCTGCTCGCCTTCTGGTCCTCCACCTCCGCGGCTGCGGGTTCTCGCCGCTTGCGGTTCCAGACCAAGGCTGCGCTCCCCATGAAATCTGCGATTTCCGGGGGCCCCGGATGGCATCCCGTCTGCCGGTCTCTTTTCTCGGCTTCTGTGGTCGGATGCACAGAATAGCTTCCGCAGTCGCTTCGGCATTGGTGGATGTGGAAACAAGACCGGCGTTTCCGGCATTACTGCCTTCGTTTTACTTCCAATATGTTAAGCGCCAGGGCTGGGGAAAGCCATGCCGTCTCGCCAGCCACCACAAAGAGATTCCTGAACCCTTTGACAGTCCGTTCATTGAAGGCCGGCTTGTTTCACCCCTGAACCCGCTCGCATATTTCTGTGCAAAAGATGCACAAAAAAAGTACTTTTTCCCCTTAAGCCCATTACTATGAACCAAGCGCCGTCTTTCTGGGAAGGTTTTAAGCGGGAGGTACCATGCAAAGAATCAGGCAAATCCTGTGCGTCTTCAGTTTCTGCGTCGCATTGGCCGGCACGGTAACGGCGGACATGCTCAAGGGGTTTGAATCGTGGGAGCGCTATCTTGACCGGTTCGAATTCATGTCGGAATTTCATCTTTCATGCAACGGGGGCTATTTCCTTTTCCCCAAGGATTCCACGTACAGCTCCCGATACTTCATTGAAACCAACTCCGATCTGGAATTCGCCCTTGTCGGCTATCGTAAGATTATTTACTCGGTCTGGTCCCTATACGTTCGCACCGGGATGGGACGGCAGGACGAGCTGGTTATGTTCGATCCGCGCGATTCCCGCTACGGGCTGATTCCGGCGCTCGAATTGCGCCTTCCCTGGTTTGACGTCAATGGCGGGCTTGAGCATTTCTGCTTTCATGATATCGACCGCGACGACGGCACAACCGAATATTGGAATAAACCCTACATTTCACTCCGGTCCAAGAGCTTCCGATTGGCTGAATACAGGCGCCTTCTTGTCGAAGAACAGAAATGGGACCTGCGTTCTCGTCTGGCCTGGTCGGCCAGCGTTGGCCACTATGCCGAAACCATCTTTGGTGTTTTTCCCAAGACGATCATCGGCGGCGGCCATGATTATGATTGGGAGACAAGTATTGAATCGCGATTTGCCTTCTACCGGCGCCTGAGCTGGCTTGTGAATGCCCGAGTTTGGGCCAATTGGAATCGGTCACAGGGCGGCGATCTCTACCAAACCTATTGCGTGTCCTTGCAAAGCCATTTCCGCAGGGGGCGCGGCGGATCCATGCTGTATGCCGATTACTACCTTCTCGACGAATTGCCGGTTCGTCCCAAGGACAAACTGCTTGAAACGGGAATTCGGTTCTACCTGTGAGTGGGAGTAGGGAGTTGTGAGAAGGGAGAAAAAAGAAAGAAGTCGGGAAATGGGAAGCAGGAAACAGGAAGATAGAAGTTGAGGAGTCAGAGGCCTGTAGAAGCAGGGAAAGCGGGGTGGATTGTGTTGAGGAGAAACCTGATTGGAGTCATGATTTTCTTTGTGGCCGGTGCAGCTGTTGCAGGCGACACGATTTCCCTGGAGAAACCCGGCCGCGCCCGTCTGGCGGCCGGAATCGGCCTTCTGGCTGTGGAGTATATTGGCGGACCATTTCTGGCCCAGCAGGTATGGTGGCAGAACGGTTTTAACTGGGACAACCCGCTCAAATATATTGGCGAGGGCGAGCCCTACCTGGAAGACGACGGCTGGCATTTGGCCAGTTGCGCCATGTTTACGGAATTCCATTACCAAGTCTTAACGCGCTGCTTCCGGGCCAAACACCCGGAGTTGCTGGCTGGCGCACTCACCTTCATCACCTGGACAGGCATCGAGTCGCTGGATGCGCTTGATTCAAAGGGCAAGTGGATGTTCTCGGTTAACGACGAAATCGCCAACTGCCTGGGCATTGGCTTCTGGACCTTCAAACACTATTACCCCGGCGTGCCGGTTTATGTTCGGGTCGGCATGCGCAAATGGGGCGAACTTTTTGATTATGCCGGTAATGCATTTGTCGCCATCGATGATTACGAGCAATATGCGGCAAATCACTCCGACAACTACGCCACCCTGAAGGTCGAGACGATCTACAAAGTCTACGGCGAAGCATATGCCGGGATTGCGGTCAGCAAAAAAGACGGATCCGCCGAGAACCTTTGGGGGGTGTGCGCGGGTTACGATTTCATCAATGAGCTGAACGGCAGAAAAAAAGGTTGGTGGAACGAGCCGTTGTCTTATATCAGCCGGTATTCCGCGGTAACGCTGGGCTTCACGTACTGGTTCGATAGGTAAGAGCGGCCGCGGATTCGAGGGCGCTTGAACCGGGAAGGTATCCTCTCCCCTTTCGTTTAACGGCTTTTCCTTTTTGTGGCCAGCCTGGCGGCCAATTCAATCGCATCCACTAAACTTGCAGGATCGGCAATTCCCTTTCCGGCGATATCGAAAGACGTCCCATGATCAACCGAGGTCCTGATGATGGGAAGACCCAGTGTCACATTGACTCCGCCGACCGTCGATTTTCCCTTGCCGCCCAAACAAAAGAACAACGTTTTGGTCGCCACGTGTCCCTGGTCGTGGTACATGGCAACCACGCCGTCATAGACTCCGCCTTTCATGCGGGCAAAGATCACATCGGGCGGTATTGGCCCCTCGACATTCATTCCGCTTTTTCGAAGCTGATTCACGGCCGGCAGCACCTCTTGAATGTCCTCGCACCCGAACGCACCATTTTCGCCGGCGTGTGGATTGAGCCCGGACACACCAATGCGCGGCCTGCGGATTCCAGCCGAGCGCAACGCGTCGTACAGCAGCCGCGCGGTCTTTACAATCCGGTCGCGCTTGCACAACTCAAGGGCTTGCCGCAGTGAAACGTGACAGGAGACATGGGCCACCCGAAAATTGCCGTGCCACAGGGAAAGAGCGTAGTCTTTGGCGCCCGTCAGTTCCACAAGGTATTCCGTATGACCAGTGAAGTTCCCGATTCCGGATTCAATAACCGCCTCTTTGCTGACAGGGCAGGTCACCAGGGCATCGATTTTCCGCTGCAAGGCCAGAACGCCGCCCAGACACACGTAGCTGACCGAGGCGGCTCCGGCCCGCGGGTCAATTTTACCCCAACGAATCTGCGTGGATGTTTCCTGGGTGCATTCGATGACCGGAATGCAGCCGGAAACCGGCGCAGCCCAATCCGTGAACCGGGCTTTCATTCGCAGCCGGGCCGCCGTTTCTTCGAGAACACTTCGTTCGCCGATCAGAAAGATACGGCCAAGTTTTTTCAGTTTCGGCATGCAGGCCGCCTTGACCGCAATCTCGGGGCCAATGCCGTTGGGGTCGCCGATTGTGATGCCAATGTTCATGCCGCCTCCGAGCTCTGGATACTTTTAGGCCTCGTCCAATAACGTGTTATTATGCTAATCCTAAGAGCAAGAAGCAGGATATTGGCCACCAGCTTCAGACGAAGCATTTGAGAGCTCCGGGGAATTTGCGAATAATCTCCATTGGAAGGCGGTCAATATACTACTTGTCCGAAATGGGTGCAACGCGGCCAAAAAAGTTGTGAGTCGTGAGTCGGGAGTGGGTGCAAAAGAGTTGACGGGATCACAGGATCGAAAATGCGTGAGGGATTCGGTCTGCTCGCTATTGACTATTCAAGTGCCTCTGTTGGGCATCCGAAAGAATAATAAGGGAGTCTCGGGAGCTGGTCGGGGTTGTCTGTGTGCGAACAGACGTGTCCGAAGGCTGGACAAGTTTGTCCGGAGTCCGCGCCGGAAATCGGTTTCAGCTCAATTTTGGCGCATAAAAACGGGCCCGGCTCTTGCTTTATCTGGTTTGAAACTGAAAGGAAGCACCCATGACCAATGTTGCCGGAATCGAAAAGGGTACCTACTACATCATCAAGATTATCTCGGATTTTAAGATCAACAATCTCCCTCACGCCAAAGAAGTGGCGGAAATGGCGCTGGCCCTGGGGCACAAGTTTTTTGGTTTTGACCTTTCACACTGTTCGAGCCTTTCCTCCAGCGCCATCGGCCTGATTGCCAACCTAAACAAGAAATGCGCGGCATTGGGCGGCAAAGTCGCCATTATTAATCCCACGCAGCGCGTCCGGATCGTGCTGAGCTCGTCCAAGATTGGCTTGCTGGTCGAGGTTGTGGAAACCGAAGAACAGGTCGAGATGGCGTTTCGGTGAGGCGGAAACTATGCTTTGGCCGCCTCAATGCCCTTGTTCTCATCAACGCGAAGGAGAAGCACAAGGCCGATCAGGAAAAACAGGCCGGTTGAAAGCACGGCGATTCTCCGCGAACCGGTGAGGCTGGCAAGCAATCCGTAAGAAAAAATTCCAAAGATCGAAGCTGCCTTTCCAAAGAACCCCCAAAACCCGTAAAACTCCGCCTGTTTGTCTTTGGGCGCGAACAGGCCCACCAGAGCCCGGCCGCAGGACTGGCTGGCGCCTATCGCGATTCCGGCCAGATTGGCCACGCCCCAGAACGCGAGTTTGGATTGGGCGGCATAGGCCCAGGCTACCGTGACAATCCAAATCACGATTGTCACGATCAATGTGGCTCTTGCGGATGTGCGGTCCTGAAAAAAACCAAACGCAAACGCGCCAATAGCGGAGGTGACATTTACCAGGACGATCAAAAGGATCAGCTCGCTTTGATGAAAACCGAACTCCTCCTGGCCATAAATGGCGGCGAAACTGATGACCGTGGCGATTCCGCTGGAATAGAAGAAGAAGGACGCCATGAACTTTGCCATTTCGCGGTAGCGCCGGATCTGTCGAAGGGTCTGCCACAATCGGCTGAACCCGTGGCGGATCCATTGCCGCTGCGGCTCAATCGACGATGGCTTTCGTTGTCGCAGCCATATCATTGTCGGCAGGCCCGCCAGAAAGAAGAATCCGGCGGTTAGCAGGCACGTTGCGCGGACTGTCTTCTCGGGATAGCCCTGGGCGGTTTTAAAGATTTCCAGAAAGACCAGGCAAACCAGAAGCGAGAGCAGGCCTCCCACATAGCCAAAGGACCATCCGTATCCCGAAACGCGGCCCATGGATTTCTTGTCGGCCAAATAGGGCAAAAAGCTGGAAACCAGATTTTCGCTCATGGCAAACGCCCAGTTCGAAACAATGACCAGAACCATGGCTGCGGCGATCTGGCCTGGTTTGGCCAGAAAGAGGGCGGCCGTGCAGGCAATACAAATCGCATAGGTCCAGCCAAGGAATCGCTTGTGCCAGCCGAATGCATCGGCAATGGCACCCACCACAGGAGACACCGCGATGACCAGGCCGTAGGAGAGCGAAAGGGTTAGGGCCCACAGGTAATCGCCGCGGGCCGCGCCCCCGGCCATCTGTGACGCAAAAAAGGCGCTGTAAACCGCGGTGATAATGACCGTGGTGTAGGAGGAATTGGCGAAATCGAACATGCACCAACCGAAGATTTCTTTGCGGTTGGAAAGGATCATTGTTTCAAACCCAATTCAAAGGTTTCCTCCGGCATATTTTCTTCAAGCTGAAGGTCCCTGTATGTAATGACCAGAAAGATGCGGGGGGCCTGCGACTGCGACAGGTAATGAATCTCCGTGGGGATTGTTTCTTTACCCAATGGCTGTGTTGCCTTGATTTCAATTGTGCCGATTTGGGCGCTTTCCTTGGAAAAAAGGGTGACTTTCTTTAATTGACCATCACGGGTCTCGATATTCACCGATTTCACCTCGTCCGGCAGACCCCAGGAGGCGTCAACGTTTTGCGGCCCGTTTTTCCCGGAACATTTTGCCATAAGGCTGATGGCGCCAGCTTGGTCGAGGGAGGAAGCCTGGATCTCGCTGCTTGCTCCCGTGGAGGGATTATAAAAGACGGTCTTGACCCCATCGCAGACAAACCACTGAGGCGTGGGCTGTACCATCTGGACCCGATACTTGTTTCCTTTCACGGCGATGGTCGCCACGGTCTCGACCGTCCTTTTCTGGCCCGCGACCTGGATCTCCGCTTTCGTGCGAATAAGAGCCCGAAAGCCCGGGAGTGAGTTCTCCGCCCGACAGAGGGTGGAGATCATGCATAGGAATACGGCGATGCCTGCGAATTTCATTTACTCGTCCCCTCCGATGGTGTTCAATCCGGCGGCTGCGTGCTTGGCTTTCTCGACAAAAGGATAGGTTGAAACGCGCTGGGCCAGCGAATCCGTCTCGACATACAGCCTCACGCTGCCAACCGGAATCAGCGTGTGGTTTGGATCATTCTCTTTGCGGCTTAGGATCGCACCGATGTGGCAGCCGACAAGTCCCTGCGTGGTTATTGTCGCAGACAGGATTCGGGCCCAGACCACGGGAATTGTTCGCGTGCTGTCGGTGAAGATGTGGTCTTCGAAGAAAAAAAGGCTAAACCGGTTTCCGGTGCCCGTCAGAAAAGCTTTTCCGCCTTCAATGGAATCGCCACCGGATTGGGCGAGTTGATCGACCTTCAAGGCCAGATTGCTGCTTTGCTCCCCAAAGCGGAAGGAATAAGTGGCAACGAGCGTGTCGAGGAGTCTCGATCCGTAATTCGACCTGGTCCAGTCGAGCGAGTTGGCGAAATAGTTTCCCTCGATGTTCCAGGGGTTGGAGCCGGCGTTGACGGGAATTCCCGTGGAGATCGCCGAGTCGAGCAAAGCGTTGGATAGAAAGCCGCAGGAGTCGTCGGTTTCAATTGTAAGCTCCGTCTCCCAGGAACCGCCGTCAATGAAGCGTAGGTGAAGCCGGACCGTATTGGATCGGTGCTCCAAGACCACAACCCGCTCGAAGGAGGTGTCGCTCATTGCCCATAATTCGGTCGAGTAGCCATTGACCTCTATCGTGCCCGAATCGATTTGGCGGCCGGTCATGGCGTGGCCTGCCAGGGTCGTGACTCCCGTGTGGAGCGGTCCGCCGGCCGGGAGGTCGATGATAATCGGCGATGAGGCCTGTGACGGATTCTGGCCACAAGCGCAGAGGCAAAGGATTACGGACAATATGGCATTCACAATAACCGGACTGCGACTTAAACCCATGGCCAGAAAATAGTTAACATAGACCGCGAACCGCACTTGCCCACCATCCCTTGATCTGGAATCCGGGCATTGTTATCTTCCTACACTCATTTTCATAGGGGCAAGATGCCGCCGAGGCTTAAATGAAAACGGGAGACGGGAGTCGGGAAATGGGAGCGGAAAGAAAGAAGACCTGTGATCTCCCAAGGGGATCTGCAATGCTCAGGTGCATCCCCGGACTGATTGCCATTATTCTGTTCAGCTGTTCCGGTCCCAAGCAGGAAACCGGCGGGCTGCTTTATCGACTTTCGACCAGCCCCGTTTCGCTGGATCCGGCGGTGGCAACCGATGCGGCCTCCAACGCAATCATCCAGGAAATCTTCGACGGCCTGGTGGGTTTGGACCCGCAGAGCGGCCGCGTTGTTGCGGGACTGGCTGAAAAATGGGAGATTTCCGCGAATGGCCGAGTGTTTGCCTTTGACCTGCGTTCCGGGGCGAAGTTCCATAATGGCCGGATTGTGACCGCGCAAGACGTGCGCTACTCGTTCGAGCGAATTCTCGATCCAAAAACCCGTTGCCCCAGAACGTGGGTCCTGGAGCCCATCGAGGGAAGCAAAGATTTTATGGCAGGGGCAAACCCGCATTTGGCCGGGATCGAGGTGCTCGATTCCACCCGCCTGCTTATTCGGACCAGCGAACCGTTTGTGCCCTTTTTGTCGCATTTGGCCATGGAGATCGCCAGCATCGTTCCCCGGGAGGAGATCGAGAAACTGGGGGAGGGGTTTGGCCGTAATCCGGTGGGAACGGGTCCTTTTCGCATGGAGCGTTTCATCCCGGACGTGGAAATTGTTCTGTCCCGATTTGCCGAACACTTTGGTACGATCTCCGGCCTCGAACGCATCCGCTACCTGGTTGTTCCCAACGATGTTGTGGCCTATGAGCAATACAAATCGGGCGGACTCGAATTCCTCAGCCCGCTTCCCACGGGCCAGGTGGAGCAGGCCCGACAGGCCATGCCCGGCGAGTTCCACTCGTGGCCGATTCTGGAGCTGCGCTACCTGGGCTTTAACATGGAAAAGGAACTGCTTCGCGATCATCCGGGCCTTCGCCAGGCGGCATCGCTGGCGATTGATCGCGCCGGAATTGCCCGGATCATCTATGAAGACGTGGTGCGGCCCGCCTGCGGCATTCTGCCGCCGGGCTTGGAGGCAGCCATTGAGGACACAACCTGTATCGCCATGGATACGGCGCGCGCCAAGGCTCTGCTGGCCTCCGAAGGCTTCCCCAATGGAGCGGGCCTCCCCGAGCTTGTGCTGCTCTACAACTCGCGCGACATCGAATCGCGGTTGTGGCAGTTCGTGAAGGCAAACCTGGAGGCTGTGGGGTTCCACATTCAGCTCAAATCGCTGGAATGGGGTTCGTACCTGGAAGCGGTTCGCCGGGGCGAATGCGATTTGTTTCGGGGAAGCTGGGTGGCCGATTACCCGGACCCGCACAACTTTCTTTATGTGCTGTTTCATTCGGGCAATGCCGGCGCAGCCGGGAATTATTCACGCTACAGCAATCCCGACTACGATCAACTCGTGGAGAAAGCCAAGGGCGCGGTCGAAGATTCGGTTCGGGTGGCGCTGTATCAGCAGGCCGAGGCGATGATCAAGAGAGACCTGCCTGTCTGCCCGCTCTTCTTTGGCGGAGATGCGATCCTGGTCAAGTCCAAATACGAGGGTTTCACGCCGTCCATCCAGGGCGTTTGGGCCACGCAGTTGAATCAGCTAAGCGCGAAGGCGCAATAGGAAAAGAAGGGGTTAGGTGATGAGTGTCCACGATGTGGTGGCACTTGTCACCTAATCCCTAACCCCTTCCCATTGAAGGCCGGGCTTCCCGCACCAGAAACGCGATCATCAGCATCGAGATCAGGCTCATGGCCCCGCCGAAGACAAACGGCGCTCGGGGCGAGACCGCGAATAATAATCCCGCGATCAAACTGGCCGGCAGCAATCCAACACCCACAATGGTTGCGAAGAACCCAAGGGCGGTTGCCTTGCTTTCGGCAGGCGCAAGCTCCGAGACCAGGGCCTTCTCGACGCCTTCGCACATGGAATAATAAATCCCGTAGACGACCCAGAAGATCCACAATAGCCAGTTGGTTTCCTTTGTAATGAAACCGAATGACAGGTAAACTATGCCATAGACCAAATAGCCGCTCACGATCACCCTTTTGCGGCCGATCCGGTCGGAAAGGGAACCGAAGAGCGTGGCCGACAGGGTGGGGACCAGGTTAAAAAACATGTACATCAGGATCACGGAAGACAAGCTGAAGCCCAGGTTCTGCGAACGAAGAAGAAGAAATTGGTTTGACGAGTTTCCCAATGTGAAAAAAAGAGTGGCCAGAAAAAAGATTTTCAGGTTTTTATTATAGGCTCGAATATCCAGATTGGGCCTGGGTTTCAGCTTCCCCGGCTTGTGCACCTGGGGTTCCTTAAGAAGGAATAAAAAGACCAAGCCGACGAATGCCGGGATCAGTGACAACGCGAAAAGCGTATAGAAGGACCCGATATCGCGAAGTGTTTTTGTCACGGGATCCAGATATTTCAACGTAACCAGATAACAGATCAGAACCCCAATGAAGGCGCCGCCAAAGTCCATGGCCCTGTGAAAACCGAATGCTTTGCCCTGAATTCCATTGGGTGTGGAGTCGCTGACAATGGCATCGCGCGGCGCGGTGCGGATTCCCTTGCCGGTCCTGTCCACAAACCGGAATAGAAGCACGAAGTACCAACCCAGAGAGGAAGCCAATAGAAGAAACCGTGAGAGAAACGAAAGGCCATAACCGGTAATCGCAAAACCTTTGCGGTTCTGGACCTTGTCGGAATAGTACCCGGCAAAGACTTTCAGAAGACTGGCCGTGGATTCGGCGATCCCCTCGATCAATCCCAGCACCGGTCCCAGAAGCGCCTTCTGTCCCACCATGATCATTGCAACAAATGCCTGAATCAGGGGATAGAGCATTTCCGAGGCGATGTCGGTGAAAAGCGAGGTCATGCCGACCAGGACCACATTGCGGGGGAGCCGGGGTTTTTCCGCCGTGGCGATTGCAGGTTCAATCATTCTGATCCCCAACTGAGTATCGTTCATTGTGCCTCTCTCATTGTGTCATGCTATCCCTTGCAGGCGTCAGTCGCCAGTCGCCGCAGGTCCGCCGCCATATTGTCCAGGTTTGGCATTTCCAGCGAGATTGGGAAAGCCACGCAGCGGTTCAGAATTTTGCGCGATCGTGGAAAGAGCGATTCGGGTTTCCGGTTGCGATATTTGGGAATGCGCGAAATAATCTGGGGCCAATTGGCAAAGAAGTGCCATCCCAGGGCATCGGGCAGAATCTTCATGCTGATTTTTGCCGCGGCAACCGCGTCTGCGAAGCGCTTGGCTTTTTCCGGGCTCTTCAGCGAAACGACAAGCGTATCTCCGCCGTCGCCCTGCGGATCGGGCTGGGGGCGGAACGAAATCCCCTTGATTCCGGAGAGCGCGTTCTTAAGACGGCTCTTGTTTTCCCGCTGCCGGGCGACCATGCGGTCCAGTTTTTCCAATTGCGCAAGACCGATGGCTGCATTGAGTTCGTTCATCCGAAGATTGAAGCCGTAAATTTCCTTCGGGTCCAGTCCGCGCGGCACGCTGGGGTCATGCATGTGCCCGTGGTCGGCAAACTGGGCACAGCGCTCATAGAGCATCTTGTCATTGGTGACGGCCATGCCGCCTTCGCCGCACGTCAGGGTTTTTACGTAATCGAAACTGAATGTGCCCAGCGTGCCGATCGTTCCGAGTTTCTTGCCGAGGTATGTGGACCCGCATGCCTGAGCCGTGTCCTCGATCACGTGTAGATTATGTTTGCGGGCCACTTCCATAATTGCATTCATGTCGGCGGCCACGCCCAGCATGTGCACGGGTATGATCGCCTTGGTCTTTTTCGTGATGCGCTTCTCCAAATCAGCCGGATCGATGTTCAGACTATCATTGATCTCCGCCACCACCGGCGTGGCGCCGGATTCGAGCACGGACTCAAATGTGGCCACGAAGGTGAAGCAGGGGACAATGACTTCGTCTCCGCGGCCGATCTCAAGGGCGCCTAGGGCGGCGCGCAGCGCGGTCGAGCCCGAGGTCACGGCTTGGGCGTGCCCACATCCGAGATAGGCGGCGAATTTCTGTTCGAACTCACGCGTCCGGAATACGTTTTGCCTGCGCTCGTCAAATCCGTATCGAAAAAACACGGCACCGCGGTCCATCACGTCCATTACCAGGTCGCGCTCTTCTTTGCCAATCCATTCATTGCCGGCCATAAATACTCCTTTTCAAAAAAGAAACAAGATAGCAAACGAGGCCAAGGTGTCTCAAGGACGGGGCACAGGCTTCCGCAATTGCTCTGGAATTCTCCCGTATACAACTGAATGCGCCAATGCTTGGTCCGCTATTACTCCCAAATAAATGTGCCAACAGGCGGCGAACTTCTTGGATTTAATGCTTTCCTTTACGTGCAACAATCCGCTATCTTTGATTGACCCGCCCGGCAGTATTCTCAAAGAGGGCGGCGCATCAGTTCCTGCATTGGAAATTTAACGCGATGCAACCGGTTAGAAAACCAGCGGTGGTTCTGCTCCTGACCGGCCTCTGCTTTGCCCTGATTGGGATCTCCTGCCTTTTTTGTATCAATGAGAAAGAGAAGAAGACCTCGAATAAGACGGAGAAGCTCACAATCGCGGTGTCCGACTGGCCTGCCTCGCTTCCCATTTATATAGCCCAGGAAAAGGGCTTCTTTCGGAAGCAGGGCCTGGACATCTCTCTTCAATCCTGCAATTCAGGAAACCTTGGGATCGAAGACGTACTTGCGGGAAGAGCGGACCTTGTCACGTCGACCGAGACACCGCTGGCCCGGGCTATTGTGGAGAGCAAGCCGGTTGCCATTGTCGCAACAATGGCCGAGGCGAATAAGGCCATGATGGTTGTTGCGCGAAGGGATCGCGGCATCTCGAATTCGCTGGACCTCCGGGGCCGGAGAGTTGGGGTTGTCAGGGGTTCCTCCGCGGACTTCTACCTTCATGTCCATCTGACGACGTCCTACATCAATCCCCGCTCGGTCCGGATCGTTCATCTCCGGGCCGAGGAGATTGTTGGCGCTCTGCTTAAAGGCCGGGTCGATGCGGTCAGCGCCTGGCCGCCGTATACGATGGTTTTACAGAAGAAACTTGGTTCCAACGCTGTAACACTTCACGATCCCGATATATATACCGCGACCTGGAATCTCTCCGGGAGCCGCAAGTTCATACAGAATAATCCAGAGCGCGTTAAACGCGTCCTGCGGGCTCTTCTTCTTGCCAATGGCTATATCCGCACGGATCCAATTTCGGCCCGGACGATTTTTGAGAAATACGCCGGGAAAGAGGGCGCTCCATCGCCGGAGGATTGGCTCGAATACCGATTTGCGGCCGGTTTGGACGAGAGCCTTGTACTTAACCTTGAGGAACAGGCTCGATGGATTCTCGGAAGCAGAGAAGCGCGCAGAATGCCCAACTTCCTCGATTTTGTGGATCTTGCTCCGCTGTTGGCGGTGCATCCTGCCGGTGTGGAAATCGCCGGTCATTTGTAGCGTCATGCGAATCAAACAGCGACTGAAACTGGCGGCGCTGACACCCGTTATCATGACACTGGCGATCGGTGTCGCGCTCCTTGTCTCCGGCAAGACATTGAGGACAGCCCAAAGCACGGATCGGATAGCCCAGGAAATCGTGAAGAACATGGAGGACCTCGATAATTTCACCCGCCTTTTCCTGATTTATCATGAGAAAAGGCCAAAGCAGCAGTTCCTGGCAAAGCATGATTCCACCATGCATCTGATTGCCACGCTGAGCCTGATCAGTCAGGAGGAACAAATCCATTTGGACGATCTTCTCCGCGATTGTGAGGCTATGGGGGGGCTGTTCCGTCGATTGGTCTCGAACTATGAGGGATCCCGCTCGGCCAGGGACCCCGGATTGTTGCGCGAGGCAGAAGAACGGCTTGTTGGCCAGCTCTTGATTCGATCGCGGGGTGTGATTTCCAGGGCGCTAAGCCTGCAGAGGATCGCCGATGACCGAATTGCCGCTGCGCAGCAACGGGCAAGCACCCTCATTATTATCACGATTCTTGCGGCTGCAGCGCTTCTTACCTTGGGTTTGATACTGACCGTAAGGATGATTTCCCGTTCTCTTGCGGCACTGCAAAAAGGCACGGAGGCCATTGGGGCGGGTCATCTCGGTTATCGGACCGGCCTGACGACCGGGGATGAGCTGGGCGATCTGTCCAAGTCGTTCGATTTCATGACCGAGCGCCTGCAGGCCGCCACCGTTTCAAAGGCCAAGCTTGAGCAAGAAGTGGAGGAACGCAAAAAGGCAGAGAACGCTGCGCGTGAAAGCAATGTGCTATTGCAGGAGCGCAATTCCGAATTGGACTCCTTTAATTACTCCGTCTCGCACGACCTTCGGGGGCCATTGCGGGCGATCAGCGGATTTGCGCATATCCTGGAGAAAAACCATTCCACCCAACTCGATGAGGAAGGGAGATCGCATCTGCAGCGGATCTCCAAAGCCAGCCAGCGCATGGCTCAAATCATCGACGATCTTTTGACTTTATCGCGCATTACGCGCGTGGAGATTCGGCGAACGCAGGTCGATTTGGCCCAATTAGCCAGGGGAGTGGCTGACGAACTTGCGCAGGGGGCGCCGCAGCGGGATGCGGAATTCGCCATTCCCACTGCAATGCGCGTTTGGGCGGATTCCGGACTGATGCGGATTGCGGTCGAGAACCTGCTGCGGAATGCCTGGAAATTCAGTTCCAAACGTCCCCGGACCCGGATTGAACTTTCCTTTTGGGAAGACGAACGAGGCTTGGTCTTTTGCGTCCGCGACAACGGAACGGGATTCGATACAAGTCTGGCCGACAAGCTGTTTCTTCCGTTTCAACGACTCCATGCAAACAGCGATTTTGAAGGGACGGGGATTGGATTGGCCATCGTCCGACGAGTTGTCGAGCGCCATGGAGGAAAGGTCTGGGCGGAAAGTACCGAAGATGCAGGAGCGGCCTTCTTTTTTTCAGTTCCAAACAAGATCCGCGATCCGGACAAAACGAAGCAGAATATATGAGTTCGTTCATAATTCGCTACAAACGCGCTCACGGGATTTGGACGGATTGGCCGTCTGGGTGGACACCTTTGTCCTGACCGGATGCCAATTTTAACCGGGATCTCGATTCACCAAAGGCCGGTATTGGGATCCAGGGAACGGAGCGCGGAGATGGCCGCTGTCAGGACCATTACAAGGATCAGGTTGAAAGACGTGAAGGCGACCAGGCCGGCTGCCTGCTGTTGCGGTACAATGCGCCTAAGCCAGCCCGCGAGTTTGCGCGCGAGGAACAACACAACTAAGTACAGTGAAAAGAAAAGGGCCATGCGGGCATAGTGGCTTTCAAAAATCCCTTCGAAGAATCGGAACCCGTTCAACCGCGCGGGTGCGAAAAAAACTAGCTCCAGAAAGGGCGCCCGCCGCGAAAGGATTGCGGCGGCGATTGTGGAGGCCTCGAGGATTCCCGCCACCATGAAACCGTCCGTTGAGGGTCCTCCCGAGATTTCTTTGGGCCGACTTTGTTCCGCCATTGCGGCCCGTGCCGGTTCCGCAACGGCGCCGGGCAGGCGAATACCGTAGAGCTGCATCTTCTCTTTGATGTTCTTCATGCTCCTGGCGCCCATGCTCTCGATATCGAACCGCAGCTTTCCACGGATCATTTCGTAAACCGGCTGCGAGAAGCAGATTCCGCCCGGTTCCGCCTCGCCCTGGATTCGCGCCGCGATATTGACGTTATCACCCAGGATATCGTGCTGGCCGGCATAGACGACGCCCAAATGAATACCGATGCGGTGTTGAAGGGGCTTGTGGCGCGATGCCTTGGCCTCAATCCGGTGCATGGCTTTTTGAATCGCAACCGCGCACATCACGGCGTCCACGGCATTGCCGAAATTCACGAGCATCCCGTCACCCAGGTGCTTGAGGACCTCGCCGCAGTACCGCTTCACGACTTCGTGCATGAGAGCGAAATCGCGGCTTAGCAGGCCAAGAGTCTCGGCCTCGTCTTCGCCCATGCGGGCGCTGGAACCCACGATGTCGGTAAACATGATGACCGCAATTTTGCGTTCGGTAATCATGGCGGGGCTACAGTTCAATTCGCGAGCCCAACTCGACTACGCGGTTGGGCGGCAGTTTGTAGAAACTTGTCGCGTTGAGGGCATTGCGCGAAAGGAATTCGAATATTCTCTTTTTCCACATTTGCATGGTGGGCTGCTTTCCAATCACCAGCGACTCTCGGCCCAGGAAGAACGTCGTCTGGTTAAGATCGAACGGAGGGTGAAACGAGTCCATTGCGCTGAGCGTCGCGGGGATGTCCGGGGTCTCGAAAAAGCCGTATTTGAGGATGACCCGGTAAATCCCCCTGCCCAGGAATTCCAGTTGGGCGCGGTCGGATGCTTTCACATACGGGATCTCCTGCGTCTGCACCGAGGCAACTACGGTGCGCTCGTGGAGCACCTTGTTGTGTTTGAGATTGTGCAGCAGCGCGCCGGGCACACTGTCGGGATTGGCCGCTAGAAATACCGCGGTGCCCGCCACGCGGTTGGGCTCTGTCTGGGCGAAACTTTGAACAAGGACGTCCAGCGACATGGAATTCTCCGCAATCCGTTTGCGCAGGACCTCGCGGCCGTCGATCCAGATCTTGTAGGAAAGGAAGATGGCCGCGGAAATGACGAGCACGATCCAGCCCCCGGTGCCCACTTTCACCATGTTGGCGGTAAAAAACGACAGATCGATGAAAAGAAAAATCCCGGCGATTGGCACAAGGGCGCCCAGGTGAACGGCCCACCTCCTCCGCGCCACAACGATGAGGAGGATGGTCGTGATGAGCATGGTTCCCGAGACGGCGATCCCATAGGCCCCGGCCAGACGGGTGGATTCGCGGTAGCCGTAGATAAATGCCACAGTGCCCAGAAACAGGCTCCAGTTCATAAAGGGCACATAGACCTGGCCCACTTCCGTGGTGGACGTATGGCGGATCTGCAACCGGGGCCAGAGTCCCAGTTGCGCGCTCTGGCGCGCCAGCGAGAAAGCGCCGGAGATGACGGCTTGCGAGGCGATCACCGTGGCCATTGTCGCCAGGGCCACCATGGGAAAGAGAAAGCCCTCCGGGACAATGCGGTAAAACAGGTTGTCGGCCAAATGCGGATTTTCGAGCAGGAACGCCCCCTGGCCAAAGTAGTTGAGAAGAAGCATGGGAAAGGCGGCGTAAAACCACGCCCAACGAATTGGCTTTTGTCCAAAATGCCCCAGGTCGGCGTAAAGGACCTCGGCCCCTGTCACGGCAAGAAAGACGGAGCCTAGCGAGGCAAGGCTTCCCAGCCCGTTTTGGATAAGGAAGCGCACGGCGTGCGCAGGATTTGCGGCTGCCAGGATCAATGGCGCGTTTGCGATCGAGAACAGGCCAATGACCCCAATCACCAGAAGCCATACCAGAATCACGGGTCCAAACAGAGCGCCAATGCGCGCCGTGCCTTTCGATTGGATCATGAAAAGGCCGGCCAGAACTAGTATGGAAGCCGGCACAACGTAGGGCTGAAACAGGGGTGTGGCGACGTTTAAGCCCTCGACGGCGCTGAGCACGGAGATGGCGGGCGTGAGCACACCGTTGCCCAAAAGCAGCGCGGCGCCCAGAATTCCCAGTGAAAGTACCCAAAGTGACGTCTTCGATTGGCGGCGGGGATCCCCCTGCTCGCCAAGGGCCATCAGCGCAAGGATTCCTCCTTCCCCGTGATTGTCGGCCCGAATGACAAATAGGACGTATTTGATCGAAACAATCAGAACGATCGTCCAGAACATGAGGGAGACGAGTCCCAGGACATTGGGCCGAGTCGCTTCGACGGAGTTGGGGCCGATGAAACATTCCCGCAGCGCGTATAGAGGGCTGGTGCCGATATCGCCGAACACCACGCCCATAGCCAGCAGGGCAAGACCCAGGATTTTCCGGTGCTCGGATCGGCGGCCCTTGGGGCGGCCGGGGTCTTTGGGATTGTCCATATCACATCCTGACGTTTTGCAAAAGTACAATATAATCCTAAAAACCGCAGTTGTTCATGGTGAATAGCGCCAATTTCTTACCCGCCAAAGATGTACATGCCTTCCATCCGGTCAAGCACCCCAAAGGCGCTTGCCTTTCACTCGCGTGGTTTCCGGCCATCCTTGGCCTGCCGCTCAAAAATATTCGACGTACCGCAGCGGGTACGCCTTGCGTATTTTTTCAAGCCTTTTGCAGGCAAGATCTTGGCATTCTTCATCCGTGCCCAACAGCGGTTTTTAGGATCAGGTATAGTCCCAGCCTCTTGAAGTCAGGAATCGGATTCCGGTTCTGGACAAATTCGGGACCATGCCGCTGGCCGAAGTGCTTGCGCCCGCGCTTGCATTGGCCAATGAGGGGTTTCCTTCGCTTGGCGAAATGCATGGGATTATCCTTGACTCCCGCAAGCGCTTTCTGAATGATTGGCCAACATCGGCCATGGTTCGGGGGGGGGCGGACGCTCGAAGGAAGAATCGGGGCGCAAGCGGTGAAAGGGCTGCGCAAACCGGGCCACAAAGTCCGGCTTGGAGCCGTTTGGTCGGGCGGCAATACATTGGCCGTATGCCTCGATCCAAAACCGGGAATCCTGATGGGGGCGGCCACCCGCGGATGGAACCGGCCTGTGCCGGAGGCTGGTAGTCTTGGGGCCGGAAAGGCAAGAACTGGACAGGATAGCAGGATTAATAAGGCATGAATCCAGCGGCCTTGCCGGCCAATTGTCATGCGTTCTACGCCGGAAGTTTGAATTCGGCCAGCCTGGTTTCGAGCTGCCGCATTCGGTTTTCGATTTTGCCCATGTGCTCCTGCACGGAAGCATTATCGACGGCGCGCATCGATGTGACGGCCCCTTCCACAGCCAATCGAAGATTGACGCTCTCGGCTTGGATGCCCAATAAAAGTTGGGATAAGCTGTCGACCATCCGGTTGATGCCTGCGCTTTCCTTGTGCAGGTAATCATGCCTTCGCAGCCGCACCTTTCGCGTCAGATCTCCCTGACCGACCTTTTCAAAGGTTCGGGCGAAATTGATCAAGGGGCCGCACATATGGTGCGTTACGATCACCTGGTGCAGAAAGAACAGAAGAAATACGCAGATCATGGCGGGAATCAGCCGGTTGGCCACCAGCAAAAAGACCTCCGCCGCACGGTATTGAATGTTGATGTCCGACATAAAAACCATGTCGTAAACCAATGGAAATTGCACTACGCCCATGGTTATCACGCAAACAATGAGCATGTAAAGCGCGCTGGTGAAAATTAGCTTGAATTGCAACTGCCGGTGAATGAGAAAATTCCTCAGCTTTCTCCGGGTCGGTTCCATTGCGTTACATCTCCACTAATTGGTTGGTGGTCAGATTGTATTCGAGTACTGTCTTCAGCTTTCTATGACGGGCCTGCACGATGCAGGAGCGTTGCGGATTAAACGGATCGAGCGGGCCGCCCGATACCACTGTAATCGTCACATCGCGCGACGGCCGGAATCCGAACAACCGGAAGTCCGCAGCGCTCATATCATGCGTGATCGTCTGGCCTTTGCGTCCGGCGAATCGTCCTGTGGAATTGAATTCGGCCGATTGGATTTCGGCGAAGGCCCGCAAGTCGTGTTCCAGGGTTATCCTTTGCGCCGTCCGGATATAGCGGGCCTGGGCCACGGCCGCTATGATAACGATTATAATCATCACGAAGAGCGAGACGACCATTTCCATGGCCGTGAAGCCCTTCCGGTTTCTGAGGGCAGTGATTATGGCCCCCCCTGCGGGCATTCATCCATGGCCCGCGCCCCGGCCTGTCTATTGGCCCGCGAAAACGGCCTTCGCAAAGGTTTGGCCGGGAATGCGGATCTTTAAAATATAGATTCCTTTGGGATGGAAGCGGGTGTCAAGAACCATTGGGCTCCCAGGAAACTCCATCCGGCTCATTTCTTTCCCGCGCATATCATACAATGAACAGGACGCTTTGGCCTGAAAATTGGGCAAGCGGACCGTTAGCACGCCCGGCTTTGCCGATGTGACGGCAAGGCCGCCCGGTATGTTCGATTCGGAATACGAAGCAATCTCGGATTGGGACACCCCGTAGATGATGACGCGATGAAGAAATACCGTTCCGCCGGCCATGATCCGCAGATTATGGCTGCCTGCCGCGAGTGTCTTTCTGATGACTAGTGTTTTCGCATCGTCCTGGAGCGCTTCGCCCGACAGAGCCCAGTTGGGATCCTCGCCATCCAGAAACACTCGCATTGCGTCTCCGGTCCCGGCGCTTGCCGAAACCAGGATTGCGGCCTCGCCCGCCCCGGTCGAAAAGCGGATTTCCTTCCACAGGGCCTGGGCGCCGCCGGTCGAAACCTGGTCGTAAAGGCTATCCATGATCACTCCGCCATTGGCTGCCCCCACGGCCACTACATCGTATAGCAGGGGAGTCGCATCGGAAAAGACCCGCAGCGTATGCGGCCCGGCCGGCAGGTTTCGAACAATCGAGCGCGTGCTGGAAAGGCCGTTTTGGACCGCGCCGTTAAAGGAAGACGGACTGTCCCAGCCCAAGTCTTCCGTACCAAGCTGAAACCGAAGGTCATCGTCATCGCTCCAGTCGCCATAGCTCTCGGCCCGCGCCGTAATGGCAAGGGCAACCGGGCCTCCTGGAGCATTGAACGAGTACTCTTTCCAAAGGCTTTGGACAGCGCCGGGGGCAAAAGCATTGGGCCGTTCCCAAAGCAGAATGGGGCCGTCCGGGTCATGATGCTCGGATGGCGCGGTTGCGTACATGTCCACATAGTCGATCTGAATGCTGCTGGTCCCAATCCAACTTTGGCCCGCTGGAAGAAGGCCTCCGGTGATATAACTCATCATCCCATTATCGACCCAGATGTCAAGGCTCATGGCGTCATTGGGAATCGAGTTGGCCGCGGTCTTGAAGAGCGTTCCGTCAATGTAGAGCGAGGCGGTCGTGGGAGACCATTCCATGCGGTACGTGTGCCACTGCGTTGGATCAAAGCCCTGCCAGAGCGACCACCATTGAATCCCGGCCACGGGGCCGTTGCAGTGGCCCCATTTAAACCAGGTGTTGGGCAACGTCGATTCCTGGCTCTGCATGACCCAGGCCACATCAAAGTCAGTGGGGACCTGGCTTTTGTTGCGGTCCCACCAGCCCCAGCCCCGGGTGCCGTTTTTCATGGCTGTTGTCCGGAGGCGCATCTCGAGGGCTCCATAAAGCTGATGGTCGGAGTCGCGATTGACCAGTTCGGTATTGCAATACTGCGTGCTTACGGGATTGGTCAGGGTCAAATAGGCGCAGCCGTTCATAACACCGCTGCTGGCCCCCGGTCCGGTGGTGACCCAGATCCACTGGTCTTTCCTATCCCGAAAGTCGTCACGTTTGTGATACTGGCCGGATGCGGCAGTAAAGACGAATATCAGCAGAAGCGCTGTTTTCGCGAGATGAAGCATCGATTCCTCCTTGGGCGTTTTGCCAGATTTTGGCGTGCTCCCAAGATAGCCGAATCCCCTCAAATGGCACAATGCCTTTTCTTTCGGGAGCGGAAGAAAAAAAGGGCCCCCGGTCGAGGGCCCTTTCTTGCTGCGAAATGGCGAACGCAATCAGTGCTTGTACTTTTTGTCATGGTCGTCATGGTCGTGCTTTTTCTTGCTCTTATGCTCCTGCACGATCACGCCGCCGCTCGAATGTTCCTGAACCACGACCTTTGTGCCTTTATCCCCAACAAGCACTTCGGCGTGCTCTTCTTTGTGCACCTTGGCCGGATGCCAGTGCTTGTATTTCCCGCGCGGCACTCTGATAATCTTGGAAGGAACATGCCGGCGCTCGACAAGAACCCAGCGGGAGCGCGGCCCCGCGGAGCGGTACCAGCGGTCTCCGCGCACAACCCAATAAAAGCCGCCAACGAAAAAGACCTCTTCGGGGTAGTCGGGAATCACATAAATGCCGGGGGCGGCCAGAACCACGGCCGGCCGCTCTTCAAAAACGATATCGGGTTCACCCAGGTTGACATTGATATGCAGATCAACGCCGGCCCACAGCAGGCCCGCGCAGGCCAAAACTGCAGCAGACAAAATCGCCAACTTTTTCATGAAACCTCCCGCGGAGTTTTTTGGGGCGCCCCCTTGGATCAGTTTTCGGGCAAAGCTCAGGAGAGGGCCGTTCTTTGAAACTAATATACTGGAGTATCGAATGGAAATACAGAGGCACGCAGTGGAATGCGCCCGCGTTGACAAAAGGAATGCATGTCCGGGAACGAAATATGGATGAAGATAGAGGGCGGACCCGGGCTGGCTAGGCCGTTATATCGACGTTTTGGCCAACCCCTTCCAGGCTGGCGCTTTTGACGACCGTGGCGACTGTAGCCTTCATCAATTTTTCTGACTGCTCGAGATTGGCTTTCTGAGCGTCTTTGAGGATTTGATTGACTTCACGGATCGACGAAGCGGCGATATTTTCCACGTTCATAGAATACCCCCTCTAATACCTTATCGGCACGTTCAGGACTGGCTTGAGGGCGGGATTGCAGAAAATGAGAAAGAATGGCCCCGTAATGATTCCCAGGAAAGGCCGTCATGGTTTTCTATTGCCCAATGATCCCAACGCGCTCGCGAAAGAAATCCCGGTCATGAGTCTGCTGGATTAGGATGATGAGCGCAACCGCAAGGGGGGTGGCCAACAGAACCCCCAGGATTCCGGCCCAGTAGCCCATAATAATTTGGGCGGCGATCAGCAAGGCGGGGGGCATGGACGCCACCCGCGACTGGACCACTGGTGTGATGAGATAGCCTTCCAGATTCTGGACCACGAAATAGATAACCGCCGCGTATACAACCTTGGCCGGAGAGATTGTGAAGGCCAGAAGAATGGCTGGAATGGCGGAAATCCACGGCCCGATGTAGGGGATGAACTCAAGAAGCCCGGCAAGGAAACCCAGGGCAAAGGGGAGGGGCAACCCCCCAATACTTGTGAGAATCGTGATGAGCGTTCCCACGATCACCATCGAAAGGAGCGTGCCAAGGATCCATCGTCCCAGAGCTTCGCCAACCCGGCGCAGGAACGCTTTGAAGGGTTCTCTTCTTTCCCGCGGCAAGAGACCAGCCAGATTGTCGATATAGGCCATTGGGTTCATGGCCAGATAAACACCCAGTATAACCATGAAAAAGACGCTCCCCACAGCGGCTAGAACGGAATTAAACGCGCCGGTGAGCCGGGCCACCCACGACGACAGGGACATGGTGGATCCCGCCGGGAACGCTCTGGATAGAACGACCCGGCCCCAATTACGCGCTTGAAGATAAGCCCGAAGGTCCTCGATGGCTTTGGGAAACTGCTCCCCAAGATTTTTCACCTGGTCTGCAATGGTGGATCCAACCAGCATAACAAATCCGGCCAGCAGGACCAGTAGTATCGCAAGCACAATGAGAACGGCAAATCCGCGCTTAAGGCGGGTTCTGCGCACAAGCCAGGCGGATGGGCCATTGAGAAAAATCCCAAATAGAATGGCCGCAAAGACCAGCAGCAGAATGTCCGCAAGTCGGACAACCGTGTAGCCGAGGAACGCGGCCAGGCCTACGATTCCAACCGTTACCCAGACCTGACGCGCAAAGGGATTGCTCATTGCGGTATTTGCCGATAATTTTTGAATCAGAATGCCGGTGGAATCATTCACTGGAACCGTGCCCGCCCGGTCTCTGTTTATGCGCAACGAATGTGCCAGGAATAAAAAGAAGGGCGGACGCCCTTTGGCGCCCGCCCACGAGGTCTAAAGTCTATGGATGGAAACGGTTAATCCGCAATGACTGGATGCGTTTCTACCTGGCCATTAGGGTGAAAGAGACTGACGAGCTGATTGTTCTTAAGATCGAACTGGGCAATCTTGGTGGTCGTAAGACCGTCATTTAGGTACCAGGCGCTCTCAACGCGATCAAATTGCAATGAAATCGCCTTTCCGGCATCGGGGCCTACGGTTTCGCGAATGTCGATGCGGTCGGCGGACTTGGTGACCTCGTATTGCTTGTCTCCGGATTTCACGATCTTCACATCTTTCTCGCCGGCCTTCATTGCCATTGGATTGCTGCCAGTCCAAAATTCAATAGTGTTTAGGAACCAGAAATCAATGAAACCGCAAGCCGGATATACCGGCACGATAAGAAGGACCCACATGACCACGGAATTGATGTATTTGTCGCCCACTGTGCCGTTCCAGTCATAAACCTTTTTGGTCAATGAAAACGAGCCGTAGCAGCCGATCGACGCAAATGCCAGCAGGCCAATCAGAATGCAGACCGCAATGACCTTCAAACCCTTCATGAGTCCTCCTTGGTTTGATGATTTTATTCCTATGTTAAACCAAAATACAATCTCAAAGCATGTCGCACAAAGCGAAGCTCCCGTCGTGAAAACCATAGAGTTTCCTGTCTGCTATTTTCTATGTTTCTGCTCCGGGCCAGGGTTTCGCAACCCAAGTTCATGAAAAGACCGGGCCTCCGATATAGATAGAGTTGAAACCAAAACTGATTCGAGGTGAATCGTGGAGAAAGTCTGGAAACTCAATCTCAAAGAGCTTGAAGCCGAATTGTCGAGCAACATGGAAACCGGTCTTTCCGAAGGCGAGGCCAGGGACCGGCTGGCCCGGCACGGGCCCAATCAGCTTCAGGAAAAGAAGGGAATGCCGGCCTGGAAGCTGTTTCTGGAGCAGTTCAACGATTTTATCGTTTGGGTGCTGGTGGCCGCGGCGCTGATCTCGGGCTTCCTGGAGGAATGGGTCGATGCGATTGCCATTATCGTGATCGTGCTGCTCAATTCCTGTCTTGGGTTCATTCAGGAATTCAAGGCCGAAAAATCCCTGGCAGCACTCCGCAAGCTGGCCAGCCCCATGACCAAGATCATCCGCGGCGGAAGCAAACAAAATGTTGTATCGGCGCTGCTCGTGCCCGGCGATTTGGTCGAACTGGAAGCCGGGGACCATGTGCCTGCCGATGGAAGGATTGTCTGGACCACGGCCAATTTCAGCACGCAGGAGGCCAGTCTTACGGGCGAGTCCGTTCCCGTGGCCAAAGACCCCAAACCAATCGAGCGGGACGAGATTCCCCTGGCCGAGCGCCACAATATGGTTTATATGGGCACGGCCATCGTTTCGGGCCGCGGCCGCGTTCTTCTCACCGGCACCGGGATGACCACGGAGCTGGGGAAAATCGCGGGGATGATTCAAGAGGTGGGACTGGATTCGACCCCGCTTCAAAAAAAGCTGGAGCAGTTCGGGAAATTCCTGGTCTACGCGTGCTTTGGTCTGGTAACACTGGTCTTTGGCATGCAGATCCTCCGCGGAGGAACGCTGTTCGATACGTTTCTAACGGCCGTAAGTCTTGCGGTTGCAGCCATCCCCGAAGGATTGCCGGCGGTTGTGACCATTGCCCTGGCTTTGGGCGTGCAGCGGATGGTGAAGCGCCACGCGCTGATCCGTCGCCTGCCTTCCGTCGAGACCTTGGGCGGGGCTACCGTGATCTGCTCGGATAAAACCGGAACACTGACCCGCAATGAAATGACGGTACAACGGGTCTTTGCCGGCGATCAACTATACGAAGTCACCGGGGTCGGATACGCGGCCAAAGGCGACTTCAAAAAGGATGGTCAGGCAGCGCCTCCTCAGAACGATGAGGACCTTGCGTGGTGCCTGCAAGGCGGCGTGCTCTGCAATGGCGCCGAGCTGATTGAGGAAGTGGACAAGACCCGTATTGTGGGCGACCCGACTGAAGCGGCGCTTCTGACGGCGGCCGCCAAAGCCGGCCTTCGCAAGTCCGAACTGGAGACGTCATTTGCCTTTGTCGAAGAGGTGCCCTTCGATTCCGAGCGAAAACGTATGACGGTTGTTCGCCGTTCCCAAGACAGGTTGATCGCCTTCACCAAAGGCGCCCCGGACATGCTTCTGGCGCTTTGCACCGGAATTCGCAGTCAGGGAAAGATCGTTGTCCTGGATCCTGAGACACGAAAACGTCTTCTGGAGGTCAACAACGACCTAAGCTCCAGGGCCATGCGTGTTCTGGGGATCGCCTACCGGGAACTTGATCCAGGATTTTCCGTGTACACGGCCGAGGCATTGGAGAAGGACCTGGTCTTTGCCGGATTTATGGCCATGATCGATCCTCCCCGCGATGAGGCGCGCGCGGCGGTTGCCGAATGCAGGACTGCGGGGATCAAGGCGGTCATGATTACGGGCGACCACAAGAACACCGCAGTGGCCATTGCGCAGGCCCTTGGCATGATGGAATCGG
>CAYVZU010000018.1:0-42379 GCA_964455935.1 uncultured Fibrobacterota bacterium | reverse complement strand
CCGTAAGTGACTGATATAAAAGAAGTTCGGTTTTTAAACTGTAGAAGATGAGTCTAGGTCCGTCCTGGCCTTCGAATCAAGTCGATCCGGAACAGGATCTTGCCCTTCTCATCCGCGGATCGACTGCGGTTCTTAGGCCAATGAGCTTTGGATTGGCTGGCTCCCCTTGCTGCCGCGATTATCGGTAACCGGCTTTACTGATGCAGTATCGCTGTTTTGGCCGAAACGAAATGCATACCCGCATTAACCTTGGCCAGATAGATACCGTAAGGAACCTTATTACCATTGCTGTCGCGGCCATCCCATTTGGCATAATACGAGGGACATCCTTCCCCTTCGCGGGCAAGCGAAAGAGATTTTATTTTCTTTCCATTCTGCGAATAAAGAGTGGCCAATACCTTCCCTGAATTTTCCGGAGCATTATAGCGGATCAGAAATCCGTTCCCCCCGGCAATGGCCGACAGCGAAAAGCTATTTGCATGAACGGGAACCGTCGATTGCCCGCTACGGATATCAGTAGCAGGCGGCACTCGGGTGCCCGTCCCAATGGGCTGGGTGGATACCACAAAATCGTCGAAATAAACCGAAACCCCAACCTGATTTCTCTCCGCGCGTTCGTAGGCCAGGTAAAATAGGGAGGTTAATTTCAGCGTCGCGCAACTTCTCATCCAGACCCCGCTTTTGCGCCCTCGATGGGTCCCGTCAACCCACAGGTCAAAAGCCCCTGTAGCCCCGCTGGCCGTAGGGGTGGGGCTGCCCATATCAATCAATATTTCCACGCAATACCATTTGTTGGCTGTTATGGCGGCCGTGGTACCAAATACATCTCCCCAAGTTCCGGACTTGCCCGGATGGTATACATACCAGTGGAACGAACCCGAAGCGTCGGGCTCCAGCAGGCCCCAGTCGGTTCCGGTGCAGGGATTGGAGGTAATGGCAGCCAAACCGCAGGTGCCTCCGGTGCAAAAGCCAAGCCCCACATGGTCGGAAAGGCTGAAGTTGTAGCCGGGGCCGAACTTTTGGTACCATCGTGCATACAGTTTGTCGTAGCCCGGGGTGAATGTTTTTGTAATATGCGGAGCATCCAGTTCGACGGGGCTATTGGCACCGAACATATCATATTTCATTACTTTATTCCCAGGAACCCTAAACGGACCCGAATCAACAGCAGTATAATAACCTACGGCGCCATTCCTCCATGAATCGTTCAACTCCTTTGTTGTCCCTTCGAACCCGCTGCAAAAAATAACTCCTGCCTGGTCGCAAGGACTTGCGGCAAAAATGGTTATTGATAATAGCAGCGAAGCAAGAAATATTTTTGGGTGCACAATTCCTCCCTTTTTTTGAAAATCACCATCAAACGATTAAGCCAGGTACAGGTTGCTTCCACACCTTCTCATTACCTTCTCATTTATTAAATATACAAAATACTGGAATTGAGCCGTTAATATGTTTAAGAAACGACTCGCGAGTATTAAAAAAACTATATTTCCTTTAACTACTCAGGTTCCCATGAAACCACAGATAGAAAAAGACGGAAAACCGAGGTGAAGATGAGAGCACAGAGGGAAATCTTTCTGGCGCGCACCGCGCCGGAAAAATCTTTTCCTTCTCTGTGTCCTCTTCTCCGACCCCAGTGTTGCTTTTTGGTTTCATGGTTCTTTCGAGAGACGTAAGTAGGTACATTTCCTTTACGAAACCCTTTCGTGCCCCTATATGAATAACTCAAATCAATCCATCCTTCAGCGGGCGATCTCCTTTATCGAGAGCCACTATGCCGAACCCATTTCCGTAAGCGCGGTCGCAAAGGAAGTGTTTTGTTCAGAATCAGGGCTCATGGCCCTATTTAAGAAGCAAACCAGTGAAGGAATCTGGGCCAGAGTTCTGAAGCTGCGAATCGAAAAGGCCAAGGAGCTGTTGCGCGAGACGGACCTGGGTGTTTCCGAAATTGCGTTGCATGTTGGATTCCAAAGCTACACTGCCCTTTCCATCGCGTTCAAGAAGAATTCGGGCATGTCTCCGTCCCAGTACCGGTCCGAGGCGCATCGACTCCAGGTCACGTCGAAATCGCGGCGGGAACCCACATCCGGAAAAGGGGAAAGCCTTTTCTTCCAGGACAACATGGATGCGGCGAAGATCGAGCCTTGGTGGGAGATTGCCGAGGGCGAGTGGCGTCCACAAAATGGGGGCTTGGCCGGGGAAGGAGAGGAAGACGCCACTCTTCGCCTGCTTAAGAATCTTCCGGAAAACTTCAGGATCAGCTTTGAGGTCTCCTACATCTCCGCCAAAGGGCTGGGGCCCTCCGATCTCACTCTCGTGTTGTTCGATGGCCAGTTCAAGGACGTTTATTGCCGGCTCACTGTCGGCGCCTACGAGAACACCGTCGGCCGCTCCCTGCACAGGAATGCTTTGGAACAGTGGAATCCCGAAGCCGTGCTGAAGACGGATGGCTGGCAGGAAGTCGCGCTGGAACTGAAAGATGACACCATTCGTCTCTTTCTCGATCAGAAACAAATGTTCGGCATGCGCGACCCTTTCCCGCCTCCCTACCCCAGCCGCTCGCGTTTTGCCTTGGGCACCTACAGGAGATACGTTTGTATCCGAAAGTTCCGGATCCATGACCTGGGCTTTTCACCCGTGGCATCTACCATCCGGCAGGGAGACGCTCTCTACAACGCGGGTTCGTTCAAAGAGGCCCACGAATTCTATATGCGCCGGCTGGAATCGCCCGGCGGGGCTGCCAATGCAATCGAATTGCGCTACAAGATCGGCCTGTGCATACTGAAACAGGGCAATTACTCCCAGGCGCGTCCCTGGTTCGAGAAGGTGGTGACCCTTCCCGAGAAAGACCTGTGGGCCCAGTATGCCAAAATGGCCCTGCTGGAGGCCGATCTCCTCGATGGCAGGATTGAGGAACTTCTGCACGATGTGAAAAGCCTGTATGGCATTGTCGCATTGCGACCTGGCTTGCGGCAAGTTCTTCAAAAGGCCGGGGCCGACCTAACCGGGCGAGGGTTCTACGACAGGGCCGTTGACACCCACCTGGTGTGGCTCGGCGCTGAGGAGAACGGAACGGTGTCGTATTTCCTTGCTCTGGAGGCCCTGGGCAATTCTCTGCGTCTCCGAAATCGTTTCGAGGATTCGAAGATCCAGTTTCGCATGATCATCGACTCTCCGCTGCCTCCGCGAAACATTGTCCTGCGCGCGCTTCACCAGCTTTCCGATGTGACCGCCTGCCAGGGCCGGTTCGATGAATCGGAGAAATTCCTGGCCTCCATCGAGGAACGGGCCGCTCACGCACATGACCTGGCACGCTGTTCCATTTACCGGGCCTTCAATCTGCGGGGCGCAATGCGGCTGCAGGAGGCCATGGACCTTTTGGGCCAGGTTGTAGACCGTTTTCCCGGCGCGCGAAATTTCTGGCCGTTCGTTCGGCTTCATCTCTCGTTGCTGCAAAGCCTTACCGGCGATGGCAAGTCGGCCAAGCGGACTCTTGCGGATGTGCGGATCGCAATGCCTTACCCGTTGTCCCCGCTCGATCTGTATCTGCCTGATTTCCTGGAGCAAAAATATCTCGACATTGCCCATGCATTGCGGGGCAGCTTTCCGCAGGAGGGCGGCCTGGCTCTCGAATATCGGGCCCATTACCTGTTCGTCACCGCATTGTGCTTTGCGCTTGGGGGAAAAAGCGACCCCTTTCGGGAGATCCTGGAACACCTGACCAGGCGTTTTCCGGAAAAGAGCTGCTGTTTTTATCGTTTCGCCTCCGAGGGGCTCCTGCGCAACGATGAAATCGATTTGGAGGTCTTTCCCTATCCCAACCAGAGGCGCTCGGAAATTTTCTTTCTTCTGGGAACGATCCACGATTTGAAGGGTAACAGCGAGCGAGCTCACCATTGGTGGCGGTTGAGCCTGAAAGAAGACCCAACCCTCCGCTGGCCTGCCTTTCTGGCCAGACAAAAGTTGGTTCCGGTCCAATAGCCCTCTTGCTGCCTACGGCTATCGGGGACCCAGAAATGGCAAATTTCCAGCATTTTGCCAACAAATGTAGTTTTTTTAATGCCGTCTTGTTGGTTTCTTAACGCTTGGCTTCGTCTCCTCCCGTATATTAGTTGCACGGGGAAATGAATCGGATACCTGGATCCCTACCGACGAGGAAACAAAAGGAGGGTTTATGCTGAAGTTCAGTATTGCCGGTCTGATTGGGGCATTGGTTTTTACTGTTTCAACTGCGCAAGTGAAGGTGACGCAGGCCGAGAAGGTCCCGGCGAGCAGTATCACGGTGGACGGACATCTCAATGAAGTATTCTGGACAAGTCCAACCATTGGCCAGTCCAACAAGATCGACAACACTTCCCTTATCGTTGGCGCGGTCGACGGGGATGGTGATTGCTATGTCACAATGAAGACCTTCTGGGACGACCAGGGCCTCTACATTGGGTATTTCTTCCATGACGATGTTCACAATGCGCCGCATTCGCAGTATCTCGATGATGCCAATAATGCCTACGACGATGACGGGCTCGAGCACTTCATTGATTACAGCTATGATGACGCAGCCAGCTCTACCACTCTGGACCTTGGCCTTTATGGCTGGCAGTTGGAGAAGGGTTTTGGCAACCAGGCACCCTCGGAGCAGTTCGGCGGCAACTGGGGCGGAGATGATGGCAGCGGAAAAGGCTGGAGCACGCATGTATATACGCCGGACGAGCAGCACGATATTGGCTGGCATGAGGTCTTCACGACAGCGGACGGTGTTAATTACGAAAACGAAGTCTTTTTCGCCTGGGCCGGAACGGCGGCCAGCATTATGCGGGGCGTGGGATCGATGAGCGTGGGCGGAACCATTGCCTATGATGTGAAGGTCAACGATAACGACGGGGCTTTTGCGGCGGAAGGCTGCCTATCCTGGTCGGGTATGGTGCATTCACCCGCCGCTCAAGACTGGTGCCAGATCCAGTTGGCGGGAGTCGTCGGCGTGCGGCCGGTGAGTGTGAAGACAGCGGCCAGAGCCGCCAACATGGACAACTACGTATGGGACGTGATGGGAAGGCGAATGGCCCGTGCCGCGAATGCGTCCGGCGGCCGCATGGTGCTGAATCGGCCCAGCCGCAACGGGAAGGCCACAAGAACCATTGTGTGGCGCTAAGGGACGGCAAGGAGCAAACTCCTCAGCAAGTCACCCCCCAAGATCCCGCAATATGCGGGATCTTTGAAGAAGGCGGAAGGTTCCTCTTCCGCCTTCTAATTTGGGAGGCAAAGCATGCCAAGAGCACATAATAACATAAGCTCATTAGCGCGATTCCTACGGATGCAAAACAAAGCGCGTAAAGGCTTTGGCATCGCCCTGACTTAACGCGCCAATATGGACCCCTTGCCTATTGCTCTGCGGCTTCCAAACAAATATCGAAGGCTTCCGCGGATCAGAGGCGATGGCAACATCCTCCCATACTCTTCGTCCGCCAACATCTAAGATCCTCAGCGATACGGGCCCGGCCGCAATCGCTTCGGTCACAAAGCGTACGCGTCCATCCGTGGAAGGTCGAATTTGCAGATCCAGGCCTTTTGTATGGGCCGGCGAGACAGGATGCAGCGAAACCGGCCCTGTGTTGATCGGACCAATATATTGCGTAGCTATGACAAGGTCATCATACCAAATATCTCCCATATAGGGCGCATGATTGGGATCCGAGTTGTAATGTTCGAGATCGAACTTGCTCATGAATGTCGCAGTATCCGTACGCCATTGAAATCCGGTTCTGTTGCATACCTGTTTGCCGTCCCACCAAACCGTCAGCTCACCATTGCTCATGGTAACCGGCTCGTTGAGCGTGAATTTCACCTCCACGCAAATCCATCGTTCCGGCCACACCGTAAGAGATGCGTCGTTGATGAGGTAATTCCCATAGCATCCGCCGCTGCAACCCATATCCTTCCAATACGAATAGGTATCAAACCGATTTTCGCCATTTGCTTTCTCAAAGCTGCAACTGAAGTATGTACCATTGGGCTTAATGCCTGCGCCGACCGGGTTTCCGCCGGCAATTCCAGGACCTTCATGATGAAATTGCTGATCCCGCTCGTATTTCATGTACCAGCGGAAATAGAGAGTGCGGTACTTCTGCGTGAATATTGTATACAAGTCCATGTTGATGCTATCAGCCATCCACAGCGATTGCTTTCCGGAACTGGTCGAAGGTACATCGTTCGAATATTTGATCCATTCCGTGCCAAGGCCGCCAACCCATATCTTTTTCGAAGCTGTGACCAATCTGGAATCCTCAAAGTTGTCCGCGAAAATTACGGCCGCATCCCCTTCAATTCCGACATCACGGGAGTATTTTGTCGCTATTCCCGTTTGCGCATGGACCGCAGAGAAAAATGCCAGCAAGAGAAACAGCGCGAAAGCGATCTGTATTCGCCTTCCCTGGTTCAACAAACGCCAACCCTTCATAATGCCTCCAATTTGATCGTTAAGAACTTCCATCTACTTTGCCACTGTGATTTCACGCGCGCCGGTAAACTCACCCGCCTTGATCCGGCACAGGTACAGGCCGCTTGCTACGGGTCTGGCACGATCGTCGGTTCCATCCCACTGTACTTCGTAACCCCCAGATTCCTGCCTGGAATTTACCAGGGTCCGAATGGCTTTGCCCAAGGGATCCGTGATCTGCAACTTGACCCTCGTATTTGCGTGAAGCGAATAGAATATCCTGGCGCGCATTCCGCCAAGGCTTGTTGCGCCAAAATGGCCTGAAACCTTGGCATCGAATGCCGACATTGCGAAATAGCCCTTAATCGTCGTCCCTAGAATGGAATAGATCGAACGCGTCCAGGAAAATGCGGCCCGATCTACATTGGACAGAATGAATGGCCGAGGCGCCAGCAATGCTGCAATCTGCGGCAGATCGGCATAGCGCAAAACGTTTAGCAGGAAAGGCGCCCTGTTCGTTGCAGGATCTGCATGACTGCAAGGAATGCTGTCGAGAACCGCCTCTCGAATTCGTTCATCGAGAGCTGCAGCATACAGCGCAACAACCCCGCTTTTTCCGCACCCCAATACACGCAAGTTCGATGTATCGATTCGGCTGTCGGTACGTAGCACCTGCATCGCGCGAAGCAGGTCCACAACGCCCATCGCTACCGGAGATTTTCCGATTGCGTGAAGAGAACGGAGCACGTACCATTCCTCGGTGGGATTCCAAGGAGCGGATGGAGCATCGCAAAGCGAAATGGCGCCCCGTTGATCCACGTCTAAGACGGCACAGCCGCTATCGAGAAGCGATACCATGTGCGTTTCCATTCTTGCATTCACCAAAAAGTCGTGATCGTTGGGGTAAACATAGGTCGCAAAGATTGGAGCCCTAGTCGCGGGTATGCGCAATCGCGCGTGCGTGCGATAGCCCAATTCGCTCTGAAAAGTAAACCCTTCGGTTGTGTACCTGCCGTTATTCGTGAGCGGCTCGGTTTGCTGCTTAGCCAATGGCAGGGATGAAAACGACGGGATTTGCGTATGGTAAAAGCAATATCGTTTGAGGTTCTGCAATAGGTCGGCTTTGTAGACCAGCCACGCCGAGGAGGATGTAATTGCAGGAGGAACCGATGTTTGAATGAAGGCCTCCTGAAGTGTGGCGGTGCGCTGATCTGCGGGAACACTGGAATAGACCTTCAGTTGAGCGGAAGAAAAAAAGGTTTGCTTTGGGACGGGGGCCAGGGGAGTGGAATCGTTCTTGAACCTTTGATTAAACCACCGGAATGCTGCGGCTCGCATGGCATCGGTCTCAAAGTGAGTCGTATCGAACTCCTGATAACTGAAATTCGAGATCGCCCCATAAAGCTGATAGACTTTGGCCAATTGCGATTGGAGTTGCGAATAGCCCCTGGGAGGGTAGTATTCATCATGCATGCCGCTAAGGACCAGCACGGGACGCGGCGCAGCCAGGGCATAAATCATCGGGAGAGAAAGTTGATTAATGTTCGCATGGTAGTTACAATCGCAGTTTTCGTTGATCATCATCAATGAATCCAAGCTGCACTTCAGCGTAATCGTGCCCTGCTCCGGAACGGCGCATCGAATACGATCGTCCACTGCCGTAATCCACCAACTCATCACGCCGCCTCCGCTGCGGCCCGTAGCACCAATGCGCGACGTGTCCACATCGGGGCGCGTGTACAGGTAATCAATGGCTCGAATTGCGTTCCATGTTTCCGCCGCCCCTGGAGTGTAACCTTTGGAATAGAGATCAAGCCGCTTTTTATTGTAGACATCGTGATGCTGGTCGGGTCCCAGTTCGTAGCTGTAGAGATTGTCCATAACCAGGCAAATATAGCCGTGTTCGGCATACCAGATTCCATGCGACTGATAATACACTTTCGAACCGCCAGCTTGGTTTGCGTGGCCGCACAGGTATAAAATGGCCGGCGCTTTGCCTGCAATGTTCCGTGGAATATATAGATTGCTGGTCACGTAGACTTTGGGAAGGGCCTCGAAAACCAGCTTTTGCACGGTAAAAGTGTATGCAAGCGTATCGATCACACCGGTGATCTGCGCATTGAGTGGTGTTCGCGCCGGCATCGGATTCAGCCCAAGTGAAGAAAGAAATTTCTGGCGTACGCTGTCGCGCATGGCCTCCCATTGCGCTCGTGTCGTCACATTGCTGAGGCTACTGTCGGTAATCCGATTCGCTTCCATCCGCATATAGCCAACGATATTGGGATACTTCATAATCGAAACAACCTGAGCCAAAGGATCACCCCTAAACGCGCAGAGGATAAACAAGCCGCCCAAGCGCCAGGAAATTTTGGATATCCGTTTCATCCTAAATTCCGCAGTTGGCAGTGGATTCAGAACCGCAAGATCTTGATGCAGCAAGGCTTGAAGGGTTCGCAGTTCATATCGACAAGGTGATATGAACAAGAAGCCCGAATGCCTTGATGCGCAAGAGATTGTGCGTTATGGGCCGCATAAAACTGCGGAGTTTAGGTTCAAAGGTCCTCACAAGCGACGGTCCGTCCGCATGTTGAACCGGCCATTACTCATTGGACCACAGGAAGCCTGCAAATCGACCTGTTCCCTTCCTGCTCCAGTGAAAGGAAATACAGGCCGTTGGCAATCCCACCGATTCGCGTGGAGGCGGCATTCCACTCTACCGCATGCATTCCACCGCCATTTGCCCTTTCGCGACGGCTGTAGACCTCTCGGCCCGCGGCGTCAATCAGACGAAGCGTAAAATCCCCGGCTTTTAGGAGATTCACGGAAAAACGCAAGCCACGAGAATGGAAAGGCAAAACGCGAGCGCCAAATGTTGATGCGGCGGTGCTATTGGTTGACGAAATGCCCGTGGTTGGCGGAACCAAACCGTCGTAAACCGTCATGTCGTCATATAGGTGGTGGAACGGAAATCTGTTTCCAGGGAGCCCTCCTTGGAAGAAGTCATCGCTTGGATGCACGGTGATGAATACAATGTAAGGGGACCAGGTTGGTAGACCGGAAATGTTACTCAGCGTGTAGATGAGATTCTCGTCGATCCACAACATCGTAACGCCATTGGCCGCCGAAACGCTGGAAGGCACTTTGTAGTAGATTCGTATTTTGTGCCACGAAGTGCCAAAACCGGGAGACCAGTTTAAGGATAATCTTCCGTTGGGACAGTTGTAAATGGGCCCACTCCCGGGGCAATATCCGACAGGATCCGTTATGACATTGTTGGCATTGGAGGTAACAGTCAGTTTCCCCGAACCAAAATTGCCTTGTTGCCACATCTGGCCGCCCCACAACGACACTAGCGCGCCGATGAAGTCGCCCCCGCCGTTGACGTTTGTGTAAGCCCTGGTACTTTTTACATTCCAGATGTCGGATTTGCTGGGATCAACATCGAACTTCTCCCAATACACAAAAGTTATCTGTGGCTTGTTCGCAATGTTGATTTGGAAACCATCACCCATCTCGTAACCACTATTTGGATAATACCAACTAATGGCCTTGCGGCCATCATGGCCTCCTGCTACGATGGAAGGCGCGCTATACTTGAAATACGGCGTGGCTCCGCTCTTGGCTACGACTTCAGCGGCTGTTGCGCCGGATTCGTCGAATGTACACTGCCACAGAACCGTCTGGGAAAAACTAGGTGATACATGCAAACCAAGAATGAAAGTTGATACAACAAGGAGACGCCCAAGCGTTTTGAGGGTTTCCCTTTGCAACAGGGATCGCGAAGATTCATTGATTGGTCCGTTGCCACGCATTTTGACCCCGATTTGCATTTAATCAATTAAATTGATCTGGTCTTGTTTGTTCTTTCCTGAATGATAATATGAGGAGTATGAACCATTGATATCATCATGATTGCGCTTGTTATACATCATGATAATGCTTATTTTGGCAGACTATAAGTCCTCCAAGCCAAAGGCTCATTCGTAATTTGGGCCAGTCTTCACTGAATCACCGGAAGCCTGTAAATCGCCTTCTTCCCTTCCTGTTCCAACGAAAGGAGATACAGCCCGCTTGTTATTCTGCCCATTCGCATTGAGGCGGCACTCCACTCTACCGTATGCATTCCACTGGTCGTTGCATTCTCGCTGCCGCTGTAAATCTCGCGACCTTCGGCATTAGTCAATCGCAGCGTAAAGTCTCCGGCTTTGGGAAGGTTCAACGAAAAACGCAGACCTTGACCGGAATGAATTGGCAGCGCGCGCACATTGAAGGAGGAATTTGCGGTGCTACTTTTGGCAACGATGGCCGGGGACGGCGGAACGTAGCCTTGGTAAACAGTCATATCGTCATACAAATGATGAAATGGAAATCGGTTGCCGGGAAGCCCTCCCTGGAAGAAGTCATCGCTCGGATGAACGGTGATAAAAACAATATAGGGGGACCACGTTGACGTTCCCGCGATGTTGCTTAGTGTGTAAATAAGGTTCTCATCGATCCATAATGTGGTAATGCCATCGGCTGCCGAGACGCTCGAAGGCACTTTGTAATGGATTCGTATTTTGTGCCACGAAGTGCCAAAACCGGGGGACCAGTTTAGTGACAATCTTCCATTGGGACAATTGTAGATGGGACCAGGCCCTGGGCAATACCCGGCTGGATCCGTTATGACGTTGCTTGCATTGGGTGTTGTAGTCAGTCTCCCTGAACCAAAATTGCCTTGTTGCCACATCTGGCCACCCCATAACGACATAAGTCCACCAATGTATTCGTCGTTATTAGTATAAGCCCTGGTACTTTTCACGTTCCAAATGCTCGATTTGCTGGGATCGACGTCGAACTTCTCCCAATACACAAACGTGATCTCCCGCTTATTGGTAAGATAGATCGTGAAACCGTCACCAATTTCACCCCCGTTATTGGGATAGTACCAGCTAATAGCTTTGCGACCGTCGTGGCCCCCTGTTACAATAGAGGGAATGCTATACTTGAAATACGGCGTGGCGCCGCTCTTGGCCACGACGTCCGCGGCTGTTGCACCGGGCTCATCGAAAGTGCATTGCCATAGAACCGCTTGGCCAAAGCAGTTTACCACACCCAGCCGGAGGACCAATGCCAACCCCACCCATATCCACTTTGGTTTGCCAAGAATGCTCACCATAGCCCCCGCCTTTCTTCTTTTGGTATTGGATCAGGACTGGTGTTACTCTTTCTCGAACTTTAAATAGAACACTCCCTGTAACCGGGACGGTAGAGTAACCATGTTGGTTCCTCTGCCGTCCTTGATGTAGTGGCCCACATTTTTCCCCGAGACGTTATAGACCGCTACACCCCCCATGACTTCACTTGTAATCACGCGCTGGCTCGCATTCCCCAGCAGACAAACCCACGTGCCGGCCAATGCGCCTTTCGTGTCTCCACCCGCAAAAGCCGGAACGAGATGCGCTGAGTTTGTTGTGGCATTGGCTTCGTTGGAGTACAACGAAAAGCCGTTGGAATTGGCTGCGCTAACCCGGAAATAGAAAGTGTGAGAAGCGCCTAACCCTGTTTTGCTGAAGGTCGTGGCATTTGCGTTTGTCATACCCAAACTCGCCCAGGTTCCGGTGGGGCTTACCTTATATTCAATTTGAAAACCTGCTTCGTTGGTCGAGTTATCTCTCCAGGACAGATTAATCTGGGTCGAAGAGACCGCGACAGCGACGAGATTGCTTGGAGCGACAGGGACTGCCGTATCGGCAGCGCCAGGAGGAAGAACCAGTCCTTCGTACAGAATCATATCGTCATAAAGGTGATGGAAAGGGAATCGGTTCCCACCCACCGCTTGAAGAAAATCATCGCTGGGATGTACAGTTATGGAGGTGAAGTACGGGTAGTGCTGCGATCTTAAATCCGGCGTCATTTCTGATAAGGTATACATAAGACCTTCATTGATCCACACTTTCGTGACTCCATCCGCGGCGTTATCGCTTGAGGGCGCCTTCATATAGATCCGTATTTTATACCACGAGGTGTCGGACCCTATCGCCCAGTTTAGGGCGGTTCGTCCCGGCGGGGTCGGCGGGTTACATGTAAAGGAATGGCCGCTACCCGGACAATAGTCAGGAGTCGTGTTGACCGTTATCACAAGAGGTGTTGTTGCCAATTTGGCCGAGCCAAAGTTCCCTTGCTGCCAAAATCCGGCACCCCATCTCGACATGATGCCGCCCAAGAAATTTTGGCCCGCCTGGTCGTTGAATACCCTTATGCTCTTCACGTTCCATATGCTCGACGCGCTGGAAGCAACGTCGAATTTCTCCCAATACACAAACGTGATCTCCTGCTTTTTCGCGATGTTGATTGCGAAAATATCACCTGTCTCGTTGCCACTATTGGAATAATACCAGCTAATGGCTTTGCGGCCATCGTGACCTCCTGCAATAATGGAGGTTGTACCGCTGCTGAAATAGGGTGTGGCGCCGCTTTTTGCCACGATGTCCGCGGCTGTAGCGCCGGATTCGTCAAACGTGCACTGCCACAGAACCGTTTGGGAAAAACAGGGCCCAGCGCAGGGACAAAGAACAGAAGCCAATATGATAAAAAAGCGTTCAAGTGTTTTAAGAGATACTAGGTTTGCTAGAGAGCGCGAAGATCTTGGAATTTGTTTCTCGTTTTGCATTTCGCCTCCTAATTTATAATTTAATCAATTAAATTGGATTTGGCCACAATTGTGGCATTTTATTTCGCGCTACTAATATGAAGGGAAAAAGTTGCGTGCACATCATATTTATGCTTGTTTAATATCATTCTTCTGCTTATTTTGGAATGAACGCCAAGGAGTTGACCGTTGCCGGTCGAACCTCGGAGGAGTTTCCAATTGGCTCGAAACCAACCCAAGACACAGGCAATTGTGGAACGCTCCATTGCCTACATGAAAGCCAATCTATTCTCGCAGCTCACAGTTAACGATGTTGCGCAACATCTGGGATATTCGGGCTCGCGACTCCGCGCGATTTTCAAGAAAGCCACTGGCGAAAGCATTTACGCGTACCTACTGAGACTTCGCCTTCAGAAAGCAAAGGAGCTTCTTAGCAATACCGAGTTGAGCATTTTGGAAATTGCCATGGATGTAGGTTTTGCCAGCTACACCCGCTTTGCTGATCTGTTTCGTACTAAATGCGGAACATCCCCAACCGCATTTCGCAGGTCTTTCAAGCTAATGGGAGAGGCCCAGCCTTCTTCAGCTCAATCGAATTTCCAGGGACAGAAGAGGGAATGGTTACGCGACAATTTCCTCGGAACCAATTTGGCCGCTTGGTGGACACCTATTGAAGGCGGATGGATTCAGGCCGAAGGCTGCGCGCAAGGATCGAGCCCTGAAGCCGCTTTTCTTCTTCTGAATCGACCCTTGCCCGAGAATTTCACGATTTCATTAACGGTCCGTGTCGGGCAGAAGGGGCTGCCACATTTGATTCTACTGCTTTGCAGCGATTCTTTGGAACACAGATATTGCACGTGTACCCTGGGAGCCCATGGCAATATAACGGGAGAGTTTGTCAACGAAAACGGCGATCATCGCTGGAATCCAGCCGGAGTCTTGCATCCAGGAAGTTCTTGCACGATCCTTTTTGAGTTACGAGACGATGCCGCTATCATTACTATAGACGGGCAGGAGCTCTTTTCTTCGCGCGACGCTTTCCCTCCACACTACTCCATGCGCTCCCACTTTGCGGTGGGGACGTGGCATTCCTCCATCCAAATTCAGGACTTCGTTGTCATGAATAATGGGTTCATCCCGCTGATCCGTACTGTGCGACAGGGTGATTCGCTCTATACCAACAAACTGTATGACCGTGCCCGTGATTTCTACTTGCGTCTTCTGGAGGCGACCGATTCCTTCGATGAAACTGTGGAGCTTCGCTTTAAAGTCGCGATGTGCTACCTCATGGAAGGTCACTACGTGCAGGCGCGATTATGGCTGGAAAAGGTCAGCGCACTTCCGACCGATAACTTCTGGGCCCAGCAGGCGAAGATCGCGCAGCTACAGGTGGATTGCGAGCAAGGCCTTTTCGATGAATTCTTGGCCAATACCCGCTTCCTTTTTGCGCATCCTGGACTACGCGGCCGAATACGCGATCTTTTGGAGCACGCCGCCGGCGAAATCGCGGGCCGGGGATTTCACGATCGCTGCATCTCCATTTGGAATCATCTTGTTGAATTCGAAACACCGCAAACCCACTTTGCCCAAGAGGCGCACCTGCAATTGGCCAATGCACTTCAAACCCGTTGCCGTTTTGCGGAAGCCGAAAAGGAACTGGAATACCTGCTGCTTTCCCCTGCGCAATCGCGCGAAATCATGACCCGGGCGAAGCGAGAGCTTGTTCACGTCTATGCAATTCAGGGAAAGCTCATCGAATCGGATCGAATCAATCGGGACTTGCGGGACAGCGTGGATGACCCGGAATTGCTGGCGGGGTGCGACATTTATCGGGCCATTAACCTGCGCGCACGAGGAAGATTCACGGAATGTCTCAAGATCCTTCAGGAGGTGCTGGCCCGCTACAAGAATCTGCAGGCCATGGGCAGATTCGCGGAACTCTTGAGCGCTGGTCTTCTGTGTACTACGGGTCGCGCAAATGAGGCGGCCAAGATAATCGAGCGAATGGTTCCTGCGCCCAGCAAGCCCTTGGCGCCGGGAATTCCTTTTGCTTTGCATTTGTTCGGCGCCTGCGACTATTCGAAATTGGGAGAGATTCTGCTTCAAGCTGCCCGCCAAACCGGCCCGGCACTTGCCGATTGCGCAAATGCTGGCGTTCAGGCGGGAATCTTTTTCGAACTCGGTGGCAATCCCGGGAAGGCCAAAGAAACCTGGGAGGAAATGACGCGACGTTTTCCTCCTTCGCGATGCTGCTATTACGCGCGGCTTGCGGAAGCTCTCCTTGGCGGGAAGGCCGAGGTTCTATACGAAATGCCTTATCCTGCACAGGATCGGTCCGAAATGTTCCTGTTATCCGGGTTGTTGTGGGAGAAGCGAGGGCACAAGGAGCAGAGCCGCTCGTTTCTCCAGCGGAGCATCAATGAAGACCCAACCATGGCATGGCCCGCTCATTTCGCCAAACAATATTTGGCCGAACCGAAAGGGAAGGAGTCGACCCTATAGGCGGAGCCTTCCTTTGCGGACGGCGGCCGCGCCCCGCAAATGGGTCGAGTAGGCTGCCGGACCTTTCCCCGCCGGCCTCCCATGGGATCGGCCTGCGCCAAGTGCCAAACGAACGTGATAACGAATTAAAAACGAAAAAGACGGAGGCAATATCTCTCTCTTTGATTTCACAACATAGAAGGAGGGTATTCGCTCCGGCAAGCGGCATTTTGGCATGTCGGTTCGTGAACCGGGCCAGGCAGCATCTGATATTCGGGAAGAGTATTCTCGGCAAAATAGTGCTTACCCATGCTCGACAGTAAAAACTTTCTTCGGTTAAAGAATGGCGAAGCCGGTTTGGTTTCGCCGTTTTCATTTTGAAGGTGCTTGTAGTGAAAATCTGCCCCCTTGCGCGACCTAAAACTCCGCATTTGATTTAGGGCGTGTTCGATGCCCAACCGGATTGATTTGCGAATTGGAGCTTGTGCAGATTATTTTGTTCATTCATTGAACAAGGCTGGGAAATGATCGAATACAAGCTGATCCGCGAGCTTGAAGAGAATCCTTCGCACACGCAGCGCACGCTGGCCAAACGGCTCAACGTTAGCCTGGGCAAAATCAACTACGTGCTATCCGGTTTCGTTGGTAAGGGCTGGGTCAAGGCGCAAAAGCTCCAGCATCCCGTGCACATTCACTGGCAATACGTTTTGACGGCCAAGGGCGTAAAAGAAAAACTTCGTATGGCGCGAACGTATCTTGGTAAGCGGCTGGCCGAATACGATCAGATCCAGCAGGAGATCGAAGAGCTGCAGGAAGTCATCCGGCTCTCTTCGCAGGTCAAGAAATAGCCCGGACAACAACCGAGAAGTTGGCAGGGCATTTACTCAAAGGGGTCCCCGCGAAAGCATCTTTCGCGGGGATGCGCAGCCTCGGCCTGGAACCGGACCACCCTTTGGGACGGGACGGAGGTGCAAGGCCGAAAGGCAAGCAGGTACTCCTGACGGGGGAAGGAAGCGCCCGTCCCGATTTTTGGCAATCCTGCAAATCCTGTTATCCTGTCCAATTAAAGAATTTTGAGAGGGCAAAATGAAAAGAGCTTTAATCACGGGAATCAACGGCCAAGACGGAAGTTATCTCACCGAGCTTCTTCTGGAAAAGGGCTATGCGGTCCACGGACTCATCCGGCGGACCAGTACGTTCAATCGTCTCCGGATCGAACACCTCATTCCGGGCCACAAAGACAAGGATCTCTTTCTGCATTACGGAGACTTGACGGATTCGTCCAATCTCAACCGGCTGATCGAGAAGATCCGGCCCAACGAGATTTATAATCTGGCCGCGCAGAGCCACGTGAAGGTCTCGTTCGAAGTGCCGGAATATACAGCCGAAACCGATGCGGTGGGCACGCTGCGCTTGCTTGACGCAATCCGCGAAACAGGGGTCAACTGCCGGTTCTACCAGGCCTCGACAAGCGAATTATATGGAAAGGTGATGGAAATCCCTCAATCGGAAACCACGCCCTTTTATCCTCGCTCTCCCTACGGCGTCGCCAAACTCTATGCTTTTTGGATCACCAAGAATTACCGCGAAGCCTATAATCTTTTTGCCTGCAATGGCATTCTCTTTAATCACGAATCTCCCCGTCGCGGAGAGAACTTTGTCACGCGCAAAATCACGATTTCCGTTGTTCGCATTTCCCAAGGCCTTCAACAGAAGCTCGTTCTGGGAAACCTCGATGCCAAGCGCGACTGGGGCTTTGCCGGCGATTTCGTCGAGGCCATGTGGCTCATGCTTCAGGCGCCTAAACCCGAGGATTATGTCATTGCCACCGGTAAGACGACATCGGTCCGCGAATTTGCGGAAAAAGCTTTTCATCAAGTCGGTATTGAGGTGGCATGGCAGGGCGAGGGCGTGAATGAAAAGGGGATCTGCAAAAAGACCGGCAAGACAATCGTCGAGGTTAGCCCCGAGTACTTCCGGCCAACCGAGGTGGACATACTGATCGGTGATCCATCCAAGGCGAAAATGGAATTGGGATGGGAGCCCAAGGTCGGTTTGGATGAATTGATTCGAATGATGGTCGAGGCGGAAAAGAGTTGAATACGCAGGAATTTTGACGGGATAAAAGGATAAACAGGATAATACCATCAATCCCAAATTCTGCCACCACGAAGTCGAGGCGAATAAAACCGCATAGTAGTTCGGGAGCCAATCCTGCTATCCTGCAAAAACTCCGGGTTTTAATACGGACCATTCCAAAAAAAAGAAAAGCCATGGATTTCATTGACCTGAAAACCCAGTTTAAGCTGATCGAATCTTCGGTTCGCAAGCGGATCGACGCGGTTCTTGCGCACGGGCAATTCATCATGGGGCCGGAGATTAATGAGCTCGAGCAGAAATTGGCCGAATACGTTGGGGTGAAACACTGTCTTTCTTGTTCCAGCGGGACCGACGCCCTCCTTATGCCGTTGATGGCCAAAGGAATCGGCCCGGGGGATGCGATCCTGACGACGCCCTTTACTTTCGTGGCAACGGCGGAAGTCATCTCACTGCTGGGCGCCACGCCGATTTTCGTCGATATCGATCCAGTCACCTTCAACATCGACCCAAAGAAACTAGAAGCTGCCATCGTGCGATTCGAAAAAGGCGAGCGTCTCACGCCAAAAAGTCCGCCTGGTCTGAAACTTAAAGGTGTCCTGCCGGTTGATATCTTTGGCCTTCCCGCCGACTACGACGAAATCAACCGGATTGCGGCCGAACACGGGCTTTTCGTTCTCGAGGACGCGGCACAAAGCTTTGGCGGAATGTATAAGGGCCGCATGGCCTGCAGCCTGGCCGAAGTTGCCGCAACCAGCTTCTTTCCGGCGAAGCCGCTTGGCTGCTATGGCGACGGCGGTGCGGTCTTCACCAACGACGACGACCTTGCGGCTGTTATGCGGTCCATCCGCATTCACGGCCAGGGCTCGAACAAATACGAAAACGTCCGCATCGGCATCAACGGTCGGCTGGATACTCTCCAAGCCGCCATTCTCTTGGCCAAACTTGAGGTTTTTGAGAAGGAAATCCTGGACCGTCAGGAAGTTGCCCGCCGCTACAACGAGGGCCTAAAAGGCTGCGTCACGACTCCTTCGGTACCCAATGGATATCGTTCCGCCTGGGCGCAATATTCTGTTTTGAGCGACAACCGCGAGCAACTCATAGACAGGCTCAAGAAAGCCGGGGTTCCTACGGCGATCTACTACCCCAAGCCGTTACACCTGCAAGGTGCATTCGAGAATCTGGGGTACACCGAGGGAAATTTCCATGTTTCGGAGGAACTTTCTAAACGGATTTTCAGTTTGCCTATGCATGGGTATCTGGGCTCGAACGACCAAAGCCTAATTTCGAAAGCTGCGAGGTAGTATGGAAAAAGAATCTAAGATTTTTATTGCGGGACGACGAGGATTAGTGGGCTCGGCTATTGAGCGCAGGCTCCATGCTCAGGGCTACGAAAACATCGTTGGCAAACCTCATTCAGAACTGGACCTGACGAACCAGGCCGCTGTAGAACGTTTCTTTGGCATGGAACGCCCGGAATACGTCTTTTTGGCTGCTGCAATTGTTGGGGGCATTCATGCCAACAATACCTATCCTGCGGATTTCATTTACAGCAATTTGGAGATTCAGAACAACATAATCCATTCCTGCTATCTTTACGGCGCAAAGAAACTACTTTTTCTTGGTTCAAGTTGTATCTATCCCAAATTCGCGCCCCAGCCCATGCCGGAGGATTGCCTTCTCTCGGGAAAACTGGAGCCCACGAATGAGCCGTACGCAATTGCCAAGATTGCCGGAATCATTATGTGCCAAAGCTATAATCGTCAATTTCACACCGACTTCATCTCCGCCATGCCAACGAATCTCTATGGTCCCGGAGACAACTATCACCCGATGAATTCGCACGTGCTCCCGGCTCTAATCCGAAAGTTTCATGAGGCCAAGGCGGCCAACAATAACGAAGTGGTGCTGTGGGGAACGGGTACGCCGAAAAGAGAGTTTCTCTACAGTGATGATCTGGCCGATGCCTGCGTGTTTCTTATGGAAAACTATTCCGGAAACGAAACCGTCAATATTGGATCGGGCGAAGAGGTCAGCATCAAAGAGCTTGCCGCAATTGTGAAAGATGTTGTAGGCTTTCAAGGATCCATTACTTTCGACAGTACGAAACCCGATGGATCCCCGCGGAAATTCCTGGATGTTTCGAAGCTTCACAAGATGGGCTGGAAGCATACCATTGGCTTGCCCGAGGGAATCAAGAATGCGTATCAAGATTTTCTTAAGAACCCGAATATCCGAAAGTAGCGCATTGCGGCCTTTCTGGGATCTCGATTCTTTTCCGGCCCGCGAGAACAAAGGAGAAATATGAAAGTCGTCTTGCTCTGCGGTGGATTTGGAACGCGCATCAGCGAAGAGTCCGCCCTCAGGCCAAAACCCATGATCGAAATCGGCGAAAAGCCAATTCTCTGGCACATCATGAAAGTCTATTCGCACTACGGATTCAACGAGTTTGTGATCTGTCTTGGGTACAAGGGATACGTGATCAAAGAATATTTCGCCCACTATTTTCTCCACGAATCCGACGTGACATTCGATTTCGAAAGCGGCAACCAGCAGATTGTCCACAATCGGGCAGCCGAGCCTTGGAAGGTCACGCTGGTCGATACGGGCCTCAATACAATGACGGGGGGGCGGATCAAGCGGATTGCGCCCTATGTTGGCGATAATACTTTCATGTTGACGTACGGAGATGGTGTATCGAATGTCAACATTACTGAACTTGCGAAATTTCATCAACGCCAGGGTAAGCTCGCAACAATTACCGCCACGCAGCCGGCCGGCCGGTTTGGCACGCTTTCCCTGGATGACAACGAAACGGTTTTTGGTTTTGAAGAAAAGCCGCGCGGGGATGGCGCCTGGATCAATGGCGGCTTTTTTGTTTTAGAACCGGAAGTGTTCAACTACATCAAGGGCGACGAAACCTTGTTCGAGCGGGATCCTCTGGAGAGTCTTGCCAAAGAGCGGAAACTGTCCGCCTTCAAGCACGCCGGCTTCTGGCAGCCCATGGATACGCTGCGCGACAAGACCCATCTTGAAAGTCTGTGGAACTCCGGCAAAGCTCCTTGGAAAGTCTGGAAGTGAAGATGATCAATAGAAACTTTTGGCAGGGCAGACGAGTTTTCCTTACCGGCCACACCGGCTTCAAAGGATCCTGGCTTTGTTTGTGGTTGACCAAAATGGGCGCGCACGTATCGGGCTATTCGTTGGAACCGCCTACCAACCCGAATCTGTTCAGCATGGCCTCCGTTGGAGATCTGGTGAAATCCATCATCGCAGATGTCCGGGATGGTGAAACTCTCGCAGCGAAAATCAAAGAGGAAAATCCCGAGATCGTTATGCATCTCGCCGCGCAGCCTATTGTTCGTGACTCCTATAAAAACCCGGTTAACACCTACGCGATCAACGTCATGGGAACCGTGAACCTTCTGAACGCCGTACGAGAGAGCAAAAGCATTAAAGCGGTCGTAAACATTACGACCGATAAATGTTACGAGAACAAAGAGTGGGCCTGGGGGTATCGCGAAAACGAACCCATGGGAGGCTACGACCCCTACTCAAACAGCAAGGCCTGCTCGGAATTGGTGACCGCCGCCTTTCGCGATTCGTTCTTCAACGTGAAGGCATACAATCAACATGGTGTTGCAGTGGCTACGGCCCGCGCCGGGAATGTCATTGGCGGCGGCGACTGGGCTGCCGACCGGTTGGTGCCTGACTGCGTTAAATCACTTTTGGCAAATCAGGAAATCCTGGTTCGGAATCCTCTGGCTATTCGCCCTTGGCAGCATGTGCTGGAGCCCCTCAGCGGGTACTTGGTCCTAGCAGAGAAGCTGTACAATGATGGCCCCAAATACGCCGAAGGATGGAATCTGGGTCCGGATGATTCCAGCGCAATGCCGGTTCAATGGGTAGTCGAAAGCCTGTGCTCAAAATGGGGGGGAATGGCCTCCTTCAAAGTTGACAAAGGGCCTCACCCCCACGAGGCGAATTATCTCAAGCTCGATTGTTCAAAGGCTAAGACGGAGCTCGGGTGGAAACCCAAATGGGACGTGGACAGGGCTCTCGATGCAATCGTCGATTGGTATCGCGCAATGCAGAACGGCAAAGACATGAGAGAGATTTGCTTGCGGCAGATAGAATCCTACGACAATGCGCCACCCAACAAGTAAGGTGCCTCAATGGGAAATCCAATAAAAATCAGTGCCAAAGTCGAGAAGATCTTGGAGAGCGGGAATGGCGTGTATACACTGCATCTTAAACCGCAGAAGAGAGTACCCTCCTTCAGGCCCGGGCAATTTCTACACCTAACCATCGATGACTACGATCCATGTGGGGGGTTTTGGCCCGACTCCCGGGTCTTTTCCATCGCCTCAACGGATTCTTCGGGCCATATCACGGTCTGCTATAGTGTGAAGGGCAAGTACACGGGAAGAATGAGCCGGGAGCTTTCCGAGGGTAAGGACATTTGGGTCAAGCTTCCCTATGGCGATTTCGTGATTGAATCAAGCGCCGGTTTGGACCAGGGCGTGATTCTTGTTGCGGGAGGCACGGGCGTAAGCCCCTTCATCTCTTACCTGGAATCCCAACTGGCGAGCCCTTCGGGTCGAAGAATTCATCTTGTATACGGCGTGCGCGAGAAAAAACTTCTTCTGTTCAAAGAAACGGTAGAGAGGTGCGCGCGCGAGCTGAAAGGCTTTTCCGCAGATCTGTTCATCGAAAACAATTCGAATGACGATCTGGTTTGGGAGGGCGTTGGGGTCAAAAAGGGCGTGATTTCAATTGACCATGTGCGGGAAACCGCAAAGGAGTTGAACTCTCCGGTCTATTTTCTCTCGGGCCCGCCCACAATGATCAACGCATTCAAAAATAGACTCGCTGTGCTTGGAGTAAGTGAGCAGAACATCAAAATAGATGAATGGGAATAACTGAATCCAAAGGGAGCGATTCATGAAAAAGTTGGAACAGGAGTTGCGGGACAAGATTCTATCGCTGGTCGCGGAATACCACAACACGCGATTCATCAGAAAGGAATTTGTGCCGGGGAAAAGCCCCGTCCGATATGCCGGACGGGTTTTCAACGAAAAAGAAATGTGCTCTTTGGTCGATTCCGCGCTCGACTTCTGGCTGACGGCGGGGAGGTTCAGCGAGGAATTCGAGACCGAGCTCGCTTCCTTTCTAGGTGTGGAATTCGCCATGCTTACCAACTCCGGTTCCTCCGCGAACCTGCTTGCCTTTACCGCTCTTACGTCCCCCTTGCTTGGCGAAAAAAAGCTGAAGCCCGGCGATGAAGTTATCTCGGTCGCTGCGGGCTTCCCCACGACTGTAAACCCAATACTTCAAAACAACATGATTCCGGTTTTCGTTGATGTGGAGATTGGCAACTACAATGCGATGATCGATCAGATACGTGCGGCGGTAGGGCCAAAGACCCGGGCTATTTTTCTGGCGCACACCTTGGGAAACCCATACGATCTCGATGCCATCATGGCCATCGTAAAAGAAAAGCACCTTCTTCTGATTGAGGATTGCTGCGATGCCTTGGGTTCAACGTATAAGAACAGAAAAGCCGGCAGTTTTGGCCACGTTTCGTCATTTTCCTTTTACCCCGCTCACCACATCACACTTGGCGAGGGCGGGGCCATTGCCACGGCCGATCCCAATATCGCCAAAGCCGTGAAATCCCTACGGGACTGGGGCAGGGACTGCTACTGCAATTCCGGCGAGAACAATACCTGCGGAAAAAGATTCAGCGCCAGCTACGGCAAACTTCCTCATGGCTATGATCACAAATATGTCTACTCCCACATCGGGTACAATTTGAAGGCCACCGACATGCAGGCGGCTATTGGAGTGGAACAGCTGAAGAAGCTGGATTCCTTTTGTGCGGCACGCAGGAGCAATTTTGCCAAATGGCACTCCGGCTTCAAGAAGTGGGAAAACAAATTTGTTCTGCCATACGCGACCAAAGGCAGTGATCCCGCCTGGTTTGCTTTTCCCGTTACGGTGCGCAAGGATGCAGGATTCAGCAGAACGGATTTGACAAATCACCTGGATGCAAATTTAATCGAAACACGAAACTTGTTTGCCGGCAACCTCCTGCGACAGCCCGCGTATCTCGACATCAATTGCCGTGTAGTTGGCGACCTGCGCAACACGGACATCATCATGAACGACACGTTCTTCCTGGGCACCTACCCGGGGCTTGATGCCGAACAGATTGCTTATACGCTTTCCGTGATCGAGCAGTTTGTCCGTTCCCGGGCGTAGAGGCGGGTTGCAGATTCAATGTCCAACAAACTCTCCGCTGATTTAAACAGCATACTGGCAAGCACGGTGCCTCTTTGGGAAGAATTGCGTGGTCAGGAACTGTTCATTACCGGCGGCACGGGATTTTTTGGGTGCTGGCTTCTTGAAAGTTTCGTATGGGCCAATCGCACGTTAAACCTGAACGCCAAGGCAACGGTTCTTACCAGAAATCCAGAGGTCTTTCAGGCAAAAGCTTCCCATCTAGCTTCGGCGCCCTGCGTCAATCTGTGCAAGGGAGATGTGATGGGCTTTTCCTTCCCCAAAGGGGAGTACCCATTTATCATTCATGCGGCAACTGAGGCGAGTGCAAAGTTGAATTCCGAAAATCCTCTGTTGATGCTCGATACGATTGTCACCGGAACCCGGCGCGTGCTGGATTTTGCCGCGCAAGCGGGGACCAAGAAATTCCTCCTCACCAGCTCCGGCGCGGTTTACGGAAAACAGCCGTCCGACTTGGACCAAATACCGGAAGACTACCTGGGTGCTCCGGATACCATGAATCCACATTGGGCCTACGGCGAGGGGAAGCGTCTGGCAGAACTTCTGTGCGCGATGTACTCGAAGATTCACGGCTTTGAGACCAAAATCGCGCGCTGCTTTGCGTTTGTGGGACCGTATCTCCCGCTCGATGCGCATTTCGCCATTGGAAACTTCATCCGGGATGCCATGGCCGGCGGACCGATTAACGTCAATGGAGACGGCACTCCGTATCGCTCGTATATGTATGCCACTGACCTTGTTGTCTGGTTGTGGACGATCCTTCTCAAGGGAAAGAATTGTCATCCCTACAATGTGGGATCGGATCAAAGCGTGACCATCGAACAATTGGCCACAACCGTTGCTGCCTGCATTGGCAAGAAGTTGGATACCCGGATCGCCCAGAAGAAAACACCGGGAAAAAAAGCGGAGCGGTATGTGCCGGCCGTGGAACGAGTGAAAAGTGCTTTTGGATTGAACGCTCTCGTTGGACTGGAAAGCGCCATCAAAAAAACCATTTCATACCACAATTCATGACAATGGCATGCTGCCGGGACATATCCCTGTCAGCAGAATAGTCCCATTACAGAGGAGATACGATGATTCGGGTTACTGATTACATCACAAAGCGACTTGTTGAACATGGCGCAACGCACGTTTTTATGATTTCCGGCGGGGGCGCCATGTACTTGGTCGATTCGGTAGGGCGCCAAAAGGGTCTGACCTATACCTGCCCGCACCATGAACAGGCGGCTGCCATTGCCGCCGAAGGGTATGCGCGAGCCTCGGGGAAACTTGGTGTTGCGGTTGTAACGACCGGCCCTGGCGGCACCAACACAATCACGGGCGTGACCGGCCAATGGCTCGACTCGCTGCCATGTCTTTACATCTCCGGTCAAGTGAGACTGGAAACCACAATCGCGGCATGTCCGCAAATCAGGTTGCGGCAACTGGGCGACCAAGAGATAAACATCGTGGATGTCGTCAAGCCCATCACAAAATACGCCGTCATGGTTCAGGACCCCCACAAAATCAAATATCACCTCGATAAGGCAATTTATCTTGCAACGCATGGCCGGCCGGGGCCGGTATGGATCGATGTTCCGCTTTGTATTCAAGCGGCCATGATTGACGAAGATCAGCTTGAGGAATACGATTCCAAGGAAGACGAACTCCTTTTCGACGTCAATTTGATTCGGGCACAGGTGAAAGACCTGATCGCGAGATTCGAACAATGCAGCAGACCGGTGTTGTTGGCCGGTCAGGGGATCCGGCTTGCCGGGGCAACGGGCCTCTTCGAGAAGCTGGTCGCAAAACTAAATGTCCCGGTTCTAACCAGTATCGGCGGTAACGACTCGATTTGGTCCGACCATCCCCTGTTTTTTGGTCGGCCCGGCATCTGCGGTGACAGGGTTGGCAACATGGTCCTTCAAAACAGCGACCTCTTCCTCTCAATTGGCTCGCGTCTTGGTATTCGGGTCACCAGCTATAACTATGACGCTTTCGCCAGAGGCGCGTTCCGCGCGATGGTGAACATCGACGAAGCAGAGCTCCAGAAGCCAACATTGCGTTGCAACATGGCCATACATTCGGATGCGGGCCTGTTCATAGAAGAGATGCTTTGCCAACTGGGAAAAAAGAGCATTGAAAAGAAAAAGGAGTGGCTCAAATGGTGCGGCGGATGCAGGAAATCATTGCCCGGAATCCTCGATGACAATCCGCGCAACCCGAAATTTGTGAACTTCTATGTATTCGCGGACGAGTTATTCAAACAGCTGAAGAAAGACGATCTCGTTGTGACAGGGAATGGTACGGCCTATACGGCAACTTACCAGATTATGCGCATCAAGAAGGGAATGAGAGTTTTTGCAAACCAGGGATGCGCTTCCATGGGGTACGATCTTCCGGCAGCGGTGGGCGCAAGCTTTGCGCGAAACAAGGGACCGGTGGTTCTCATCACCGGAGACGGCAGCATACAGATGAATATACAGGAGTTACAAACCATTGCCTTCCACAAACTACCCATTAAAGTATTTGTGCTTAACAACGGGTCCTATCTCTCGATTCGAATAACGCAGGACGCCTATTTCGATGGCAGGCACATAGCTTCGTGTCCGGAAGGTGGTGTGTGCTGTCCCGACATCTGCAAGATTGCCAAAGGTTACGGGATCAAGTCCATAAAGATCAAAAACGAAAAGAATCTCCCTTCCGTGCTAAAAGAGATTCTGCACCTTTCCGGCCCGGTGATTTGCGAGATCATGATGGATCCCTCCCAGACGTTATATCCAAAACTTTCATCCGAACGAAAGCCGGATGGCCGATTGATTTCCAAACCGCTCGAAGATATGTATCCGTTTTTAGACCGGGAACTCTTTAGGAAGACCATGATCATCAAACCCTTGCACGAGGATTAATGAAAGGACAAAGCGGATTTGTCCTGTCGCGCTTTTGCCTGTGAATACTGTGGGATGCAACGATGGACCGGTGCTGTTGAAAACGGCGAAACCCGAACCGTTGCATACCCGTCAGTAATATATCCGCCAAGTTCCACGGCAAACATTTGGTCATTGGCCGAAGCAGCATATTGCCTCTTGATCGTTTCGAATGACCTGCAAAGAACCTCGACACTTTTCATTCCAACTTGCTGACTTGAACTATCACCGTACATGAATCTAAAAGAATCGATACTTCCCCTGTTTAGGACTGTTCTAAACTTGGTCAGGCTGCGTTCCGGCCACCGCGAGAACCAGCTTGCAAAAGCGTTTGCGGTTGGGCTGCCGGGCAGGGCAATCGCAATCGGCATACAAATCTTCGGCACCTCGATGCTAGTCAGCTTTCTGGGAGGCAATGAGGGCTACGGCATTTATGCAACAATCATTTCCGTTGTGGCCTGGATCCAGTTGGGGAATTTCGGTTTTGGATTGGGGCTCCAGAACACACTAATCGAGGCTACGGCCCAAGACGATCTGCCGCGCCAGAAGCGGCTCATAGCGACAACGCAGCATTCTCTCCTGGTAATCTGCTCAGTTGGATTTGTAGTCTGGACCGTCTGCTCCCTGCTTGGATGGATTGACTGGGTTTCCATCCTCAATGCCCGTGGCTCCTCCTTTGAGGCCGATATCCCAATGGCGGCGTACGTCATGGGAACGTTCACTCTCCTTTCCATTCTATTGAGCTATGTCAGTCCTATCTATGCGGCCACGCAGAAAATGCACCAGTACGGATATTGGGACATCGCCTCCCAGGTTGCGGGATTCGGGGGGCTTTTGGTATCCATTTTTCTCAAGGTCAGCATTGTCGGAGTCGTGTTTCTGTGCAACGGCTTGCCGACGGTTGTCATTCTCATTAATGCAGTCCGGCTCATGATCAAAGACCCGCAAATGTATTTCCCGCACAAGGAGAAGTTTTCACGAACCGATCTTCGCTCGATCATGAATGTCGGACTCATGTTTACACTTATTCAAATCTCGGGTGTTCTCCAATACAGCTTGGACAAGCTCTTTATTTCAAACGCGGTCGGTCCGGCCGAGGTAACTCCCTACACCCTTGCCATGCGACTGTTTATGGCTTATGGAATGATTACAGGAATCGTCTTTGGACCTTTGTGGGCCGCCTTTGGCAATGCAATCGCCAGCAACGATTGGGAATGGATCCGGCGAAGGAAACGTCAGGTGAAGGTCCTGTTCATAGTTCCTTTTCTCTTCTTCTGGCTGTTCATAATGTTTGCCGGCCAGTTCATTGTGAAGATTTGGATTGGGCCCGCCTCGGTTCCCGGTCTTTCGCTTTTGTTTATTGTGGGACTCTATAATCTTTCCCGGATTTGGCTGGACGTCCATTCGCTAATGTGCAATGCATTCAACAGAATCAAAGAAAACGCATTTCTTGGAATTCCGATCAGTATCCTGCAAGCCTGCTGCATGTACTACTGCGCCAAACGATGGGGCGTCTTCGGAATGGTGGCGGGGAATATCTTTTGTATGCTAATAACTGGCGGATGGATATTGCCAATGCTTGTCCGTTCCGAACTAAGGAGACGATATGCTCGATTTGTCAATAGTGCTGATAACCTACAATCGGTCTGAATTACTTAAAAAAACCCTTTCCTCGCTTTCCCTTTCCCCTTTTCGCGACTGCGAAATTGTCGTTCTCAACAACGCATCGCCCGACGACACGCTTGCGGTGTGCGAATCCTTCAAAAGTCATTTTGCCGACTATACTGTCATCACACATCCTGCAAACATCGGTGGAAATGGGAACATTTTGCGTTCCTATGAGTACGGAAAAGGCTATTACAAATGGATCCTGTGCGACGACGATGTCCTTCACTTGGACAGCGCGGGCGATTTGATCGAAGCGATTCAGCAGCGAAAAGCGGACATGATACGAATTTCGGATGTTGGGGTAATAAGATCCGAGCGCGGAACTCTGCGTACGGTGGAATCCTTGCTTCACGACAAGCTTTCTCATTCGTTTTACTCATTTGGATTCGTGCCCAGCATCATCTTTAAATCAGATGCCGTGAAGCCCTACATACAATACGGCTACAAATACCTTCACACTCATTACCAACAGCTTTTTATTCTTATGAAGGCATTTGGCGCTCTGGGCTGGGTCTATACCACCAAGACACCGCTGCTCACCAGAGGCCCTGGCTCCACGGGTATTGGAAGCGAAATCCTTCTATATCAGATGCTGTCATTGGAAGCGCTTCCCACAAAAAAGGCCAGAAAAACGGTGCTGCGGCGCAGGCGATGGCAGAATCCTTTGGGATATCATTTCGGGTATACTTTGCTTATTCTTGGCGATTTGAAAATAGACCGGCCACGTTTTGAAATTCTGCGTGTTCTTCTCAAGACGATCTATCATGCAAATTCCTGGTTTGGCAAATTTGTGCTGTTGCTCAATGGATTTGCAATTCTTCTTCCCGTAAAGACAATCTATCGGGTGCTTGGAAGGGAGCTAAAGGTAAACAAGAAAGAAATTGAAATGAGGGGAAACGTCTAAAAATGAAGTACCCGGACAAAAAAGTTTTGTGCGTGATCATGAAATACGACTATGGCATTCCGGAGCGGGGACTCTCCAACGACAAGCGCTATATTGGAGATCCTTTCGAGAAGCTTGTTGGGAAAGTCGACTACTTGTATTTCGACGAGTTCTTTGGGCGTTTGGGCGAGCTGCAATGCCGCGCGCTATCCATAGCGGAGTCAGGTAATTACGACCTTATATTTTTTCTGCAATTTAGGAATGAATTCACTCACGACACGCTCGACAAAATCAGGAAACGGACCACAACCGTTGCCTGGTTTGGAGACGATCAATGGCGGTTCGAAGATTACACCCAGCACTACGCCCCGCACTTTACATTTTCTTGCACCACGGACCCATGGAGCGTGGCCAAATACAAAGCCCTCGGCATTACCCCTATATTGACCCAATGGGCTGGCGCCACGCTCACCGACAATGTCGGTCCGCTGTCCGAAAGCGAGAAATATGAATATGAGATCTCCTTTATTGGTCAGGAGAACCCTTTCAGAGCTTGGTTCGTTCGGCAATTGGGACAGAAGGGAATCCCTGTTGAATGCTTTGGCCCAGGATGGCCCAATGGCCGGATTTCCTGCGAAAGGATGGAGCAGGTTTTTCGGAAAAGCCGCATAAATCTGAATGTGTCGAATAGTGTCAGCTGCGATTATCGATTTGTTTTTGGCGGGCTTAGGAATTTCAGGAATTTTGTCCGATCACCCAAGCGGGTCGAGCAACCCAAGGGCCGAAATTTCGAGATACCGCTGGCCGGTGGGTTCCAACTCTCCAACTACTACCCGGGCCTAGAGACCTATTTCCGGATCGGCGAGGAGATTCAGGTCTATTCGAGCGTGGAAGACTGCATTAAACAAATTGAGTGGTATAGGGATTGCGAGAGCCGCCGGAAGCAAATCGAAATCAATGGATACCGGAGAGCCGCCGGCGAGCATACCTTTTATCACAGATTCGCCGCGGTTCTTCAGCACATCTGGCGATAGGAGTCCAGTTTTGGCGATCAACCTGTCTGTGGCCGTTTCAAAACATTATCAGGATAATGAGCTATTCAATCCATTAAGCGTCCATAACAGAGATAATTGCCTGGCGCCATGGCGGGCACTAAAAGATAAAATTAGCGCCAGCGGTGGAACGTGCAATACTCTTGACGTATGTCGGAAAAGCAATGGAAAGCCGAAGATTGTCGTTTTCAGTGATATCCCGCCGGCCGGCCCTAAAGACATTCTAGGGTCATGGTTTGGCACAGTTGAAAAATGGGTGTTGCTACTTGAAAACAATATTGTCAGCCCCCAAAACTGGCAAATGGCAAACCATGAGCCATTCGACAAGCTTTTCACATGGAATGACGACCTTGTTGATAACAAACGCTATTTCAAGCTCAATTATGCCCAGGTCTTTCCTCGCAACCCCTTTGCGCGGGACGGAAATAGCCGCACTCTTTGTACCCTCATCGCCGGAAATAAGAAAGCCAACCACCCTTTTGAGCTCTACTCGGAGCGCCTGCAGGCTATTGAGTGGTTCGAGAAGAATGCGCCCGATCATTTTCGGTTCTACGGGATGAGCTGGGACAGGCATATCTTTCCCAACCGGCGCCCCTTTGTCTACCTCAATCGCATTGGGCCTTTGTGCGCACTTCTGTCCCGCCGGTTTCGGACCTACCAAGGACCGGTCAAGAATAAGATAGAGATTTTATCCAAGTACCGGTTCGCAATCTGTTACGAGAACGCGACGGGTTTCCCGGGATATATTACTGAAAAGATTTTCGACTGCTTTTTTGCCGGATGCGTTCCCATCTATTTGGGCGCCCCAAATATAGCTCAGCACATCCCGCAGAACTGCTTTATTGATAAAAGAGATTTCGACAATTATTCCAGCCTCTATTCACATATTAGCGTCCTGCGAGAAGACAAATATCTGGAATATCAGGAAAGCATCGCTTCCTTTCTGTCCGGTCCCGCTTCTTTCCCGTTCACATCTGCCTGTTTTGTAAAGACCCTTTTGCATCACGCCAATGCCTGATCGGGCAAAAACCCCTATGTCCGAAACCCCGCTGGTTTCGATCTGCATTCCAACCTTCAACAGTTCCTCAACGCTGCGCGAGACCCTTGATTCCATCATAGGTCAGACTTACTCCAACCTTGAAATTGTGATTGCTGACAACGCCTCCACGGATAACACTGCTGAAATTGCCAACGAGTTCTGTCGACGGGATCGCAGGATCTCGATCCGCGCATCCGAAACAAATATCGGGGGTGAAGCTAATTTCACGCGATGTATTTTCCTGGCAAATGGGATCTATACGGGTATTTTTCATTCGGATGACATATACATGCCCAACATTATCGAGTCGCAGGTCCGGATTATGCGGGAGCATCCCGAAATCGGGGCAGTTTTCAGCCCCGCCCTCACCGTTGATGCCACCGGTACAGTTACAGGCACCTATGGGACGTTGCCCCAAATGTTTGCCGGGAAAGAAGGCGAAGCCCTTCATTTTGAGGAGGTATTCAGGGCTGTTCTGAAATTCGGCAATTTTCTTGTTTGTCCAAGCGCTCTGGTTCGAAGCCGGATCTATAAGGAAGAGATCCAAATGTGGGGGATCAGGAATTTCAAAACATCCTCGGACTTGGGCGTGTGGCTTCGCATCCTGCTGAACCATCCCATAAGCGTGCTTCCCGATCCATTGCTAAAATATCGCCAGGCTGAAGTCAGCTACTCACATAGAATCAGGACTACCCGAACGGTTCCTGCCGACATGTTCAATGTAATCGACTTTTTTTTGGAGCACCACGCAAAACAGTTTGTTAAGGAAGCGGATTTGGCAGGTTACCGATTCATGAAGACATGCGACGATCTTCTGCGGGCTCGTAATTTCCTTCTCCTTGGCAACGCGCACCAGGCGCGTTTGATTGCGACAAACGCCTTATCCCGGGGTAATTGGCGTTCTGAAAATACGCTTCGCCAAACATATTGCCTGCTAAAGATTGTGGCAATCCTGTTATTTTCATCGATTCCGTTGGGTTGCGCCGCTGTTAGGGCCTGGACAGGAGCAATGGGACAGCTCAAGAGTAACTCCGTTCCGGGGGTCTCGGTCTTTTTAGCAAGCATTAAATCCTTCTTGCGGGAGAAATAGCTATTGGATACCACCCGTAGGATCGCATATATATTCTGTGCCGATTATTGGGGAGGCGCAGAATTACTTACAGAGAACCTCATTCTATCAAACCAAGAATCTACGGACCCAACTATCATCTGCAGTCCAGGCGAGTGGTCGGATCGACTGGAGGCGAAGGGCCTTCGGGTCTTTCGAATCAAAGCGCTGCAAAGATTTCACCGCGAGCGATTGCCGCAAAACCCAGCATCAGTTCTTGTTCGATCGTTCTTTAGAATGATACGCGCCACCCCGGCCATACTTCGAATACTTGCCTCTCGAAATATCTCGGTCGTCCACATTAATAATCTTAGTGAATTCTCCAAAATTATCATGGCAGTATTCTTTGCAAAGACACTTCTGCGGCCTTGGTTTTCAACCCTGTCGTTTATGCTGGTTCGTCAGAACCTGAGTTATATCCACGTTATTGACAGAGTTTTTGATCTAATCTGTATCCTGCTTTCCGATGCAGTCATAGCGGTTTCGCATGCCGTGAAGAACGTGATAGCGAGGGGCCCCATTTGTCATAGGGCACTATCCGCTAAAGTTCATGTAATCTACAATGGAATCGATACCAGGAAATACAACTTTTCTCAAGAAGCACGAGTCCAGTTCAGGGACAGTCATGGGCTTGCCGATAGCGACATTGTGATCGGCAATATTGGCCGGTTATCCGCTGCAAAAGGGTCGCAGTGTGTTGGAAAAGCCTTTGCTGACTTCAAGAAAGCAAAATCTTTTGGAACCTGTCCGAAATTGTTCTTCATTGGAGAGATTTTGGACCAAGACAGCGGTTACGTGCAGGAATTGAGGCGCATGCTGAGTCCTTACTCGAAAAACAATGATGTTGTGTTCATGGGCAAGACAGAAAATCTACCAAGGATCTACAGCGGGCTTGACATTGTGGTGAGCGCTTCTTCTTCTACGGTGAGTGAATCGTTTGGTTTAACATTGGTTGAAGCCATGGCATGTCGTCGGGTTGTTGTCGGCGCGCAGACTGGGGGAATTCTGGAGATCATTGAGGACGGTAAGAATGGCTTCATGTTTAGACCGGATGACCCTAGCGACTTGTGCTTGAAGTTTGCGGAGATCGTTGAAAAATGGGAAGGTCTTGATCACGTCCGAGACAACGCACGCGATACGGTAATGAAAAGCTTCAGCCTTTCTAGAATGATCAAAGAGTACAATACCTGCTATTCGAGTTTGTCCGCGTGATCACGCGAGCGTACATAATTGGGTAATACCACCATGACAACCTATACTCAGCCTTGCGTCTTGCGGCAGCCCAGATTCAGAATCGCAATAAGCAAGGCCTGGCTACGAGCAAATGCCGAAAATGCTTTCTTGCTGCTGGTTTTGTGCGGAGCGTTGTTCGATATATCGGTTTGGAACTTCGGCTTAAATCTGCGCCTAACAACTGTCTCAATGCTGTTGTTCTTTTTCCTGTACGCCAAACGCTTGAAGATTGTGCCGACCTTTCTAATCAAGCACAAGGTGTTTGCTTTGGCCTTGTTTGCATTCGAAATCGTGCCCTTGATATCAATTCTCAATGCCGATGTGCCATTCCTGGCAATTAAACAGACCATCCTATACTTTCTTCTATTTTTCAATATTCCATTTTTCCTTATGCAGAGGACCAGCGAAAACCGCTTTGCCAAAGTATTTTTAACGGCTTTCGTTGGAATCACACTCATCGTCGATGTCTACGCAACATTGCAGCCGATTATTGCTTTCAAGAGCGGGCGGTTCAATCTGCTTCGGCCCAGCGGTTTCTTTGAGCAACCCAACATGTTTGGATTGCTTAATGTTATGACGTTTGGGTACCTGGCCGGTATTTATTTGTGCAGATCCATGGGCAAGTGGATGCTTAGGCTATCCATTTTGTCCATCACTCTTTTATTTCCGGTGTTCCTGCTGGCCTTTAACCGCGGAAGCTATGTGGGAGTATTGGTCCAGATCGCATGTGTCGCGGTTCTCTTTCCCGGGTTCATTTTGCGGAATTTAAAAAGAATAATAGGAGTTTTCCTTTTATTAGCGCTTCTGCTTGCGTGTACCATCAACTTTGCCAAAAGTCTTCCGGCATTCCATGGAAAGATTATGATGTTTGATTACGCTGTTGCGCGGGTCTCATCGCTCTTCACCAGGGGCCTGGAGAGTGATGCAAGTTGGGAAATTCGCATGAAAAGCGTAGGCATCGCTATGGAGCACTTTAAGAAGCATCCAATTTTGGGAGCCGGCATGGCCAACTCCGTAATTGAAAGCCCAAGGTTGGCACGAAAACTAATCGAAAGCGGGCAAGTATATTCGATACGTCAAAGTAATGAAGTTATGCCGATCGATGTTCTAGCCGAATCGGGCTTGGCGGGGCTTGCCACCTCCATTCTTTTCTGGATCATGATTCTGGGACAGGCACTGAGGAACATCAGCGTGTTCGCGGGTTTCCTATGGGAAAGGGCACTGGCAATTGGCAGTTTCCTTGCTACCACCGGCATGCTGGTAAATGGGATGAGTTCTTCGCCGCTCACATCCCATTATTTCTGGATCAATGTTGGTATAGTGGTTTATCTCTGGAGATTGTCCTCAAAGAGGCGAGAGGGCGATATTTCTTCCAATAGTCTCTCGACAAATTGAACGATGTGCGATAGAACTCAGCACCCAATCGACCGATGTCTCTGGACCATTGCCACTTCTGCATTCTGCCTTAAACTGCTGCTTTTTTTTGTCTACATCGGCTACGTACCCCTCAAATCACTTCATTTGGCCGCCTACGTAGCCACAATTCCGGGAACCGCGCTCTTCATCTATTCTCTCGCATTTCTGTTCAGGAGAAGATACGCGTACATGCTTCTGGCCTGTGGCATAACCACCTGTATTGTCCTAAGTCAGATTTGGTATTTCCGATACTATGGCAGGCCATTCAGCCTTTTTGGCATTCTGCAATGGAGGGATTTCCTTTACATAAGATCTTCCCTTCAGGCGATAGTCCGACCCGCAGACTTTCTTCTCACGCTCGATGTCTTTGCTCTTCTGTTCCTTGCCATCACTCGGCCAACGGTAAAACGGCTGTTTCCCTCATTTGCCATTGTCGCCCTAATCGGCCTTTTACTTTTTTGTATGAAACCGGCGAGGGATTTCTACGTGGGGAAGCCATGGCTTAATTACCACGACCCAAAGTACAACCTCGTGAGCTACAACGTGGTGGGATACCAAATTGTTGATCTCTTTAGTTCCGCAAAAGAGGCCTCAACCTTCACCTTGTCACCGGAACAAAGAGATACTATCTCTGGCTGGTTTGAAAAAAACAAACAAATGCCCCGACAAAAAGAAACAGGCCTGAAGGGCGCCGGCAAAGGCATGAACCTGATTGTCATTCAAGTGGAGGCGTTGGGGAACTTCGTTGTTGGTGCCACGCTCCACCGGAAGGAGATTACACCGTTGTTGAACAGGCGATTGCGAGACTGTCTGTATTTTAGAAATATCTATGCGCAGAACAGGGACGGTGGTACGAGCGATGCGGAATTCATGCTTTTCACCTCCTGCTACCCTATTTGCAAGGGAAGTACCTTCTTTCGATACCCCCACAATCAGTATACTTCTCTCCCAAAACTCCTTAAGGAACTCAACTACACAACTGTAGCTTTCCACGGCGATGACAAAAGCTTTTGGAACCGGGGAACTGTATATCCCATTATGGGAATCGACAAATTCTACGATATCCATGCCCTAAAAACCAATGTTGCTTTTGGGGAATGGTTAACGGATGACCACCGGTTGTTCCGGAAGACCCTCCAGTCGCTTGATACGCTAAAGGAGCCCTTCTTTAGTCTGGTAATAACTCTCGAGTCGCACCTGAGCCTAACAACGGCAAACAACGGATATTTCCAAGCGATTAGCCGCGTGGACAAGGCGCTCGAAATGTTCCTGGAGGGCCTTCAGAGCAACGGCCTTTACGACAGATCCGTCATCGTTCTCTATGGCGACCATCCCCCTCACTCCGAAAGTGAAATCAGAAATGTTGTGGGGTTAAATGACATTGCCAACCGGCAAAGAACCATCCCTTTTGCTATTCACGTACCGCATGTGGATGGAGATGTCCTGCAAAATCTTGGCGGTCACATCGACATGTTTCCTACCATAGCCCATATTATGGGAATCGACGAAGATCTATATTCAGATCAGACAATGGGACGGAACCTGCTGACGTCAAGTGAAGATTTCGCGGTTTCTCCTGACGGAGAATATCTCAGCAATGAAAAGGATACCAATGAATTGGAGATGAACCGTAGGGCACAGGGCTTGCATATAGCGGATTTGCTAATAAGGGCAGATTATTTTGCAACAGCGCACCACAAAAACAGAATTCACGCCAAATGCGGATTGAACTGAGATGGCATTATTTTCAAAACGTGTTCTGTTCATCTCTGCCCGAAGCGACTATGGAGGCGGCCCCGAGGTCCTCTACGTTCTGGCAACGGGCATTCAGGAACACGGGTTTAATGCGTACATAGCCGCACCTCGCGGTGAGCCATATTTTGCTCTGTTTAGCCAGATTGCAGTCGCGCCGGTTTTTGAAATTCCGTGCAGACGATTATCGGTGCGAAGCTTGGTCGAACTTTTTAGGTACTGCAGAAAGCACAAGATTGAGGTGATTCACTCCCATGGCAAGGGAGCCGGTCTATACGCACGTCTGCTTCGCTTTTTCCTTCCATGCAAAATCATCCATACTTTTCACTCCATTCATTTCTACAACGAGAAGTCCGGTCTTCTGAAATTCATCAATTATTGTGCCGAAAGACTTCTGAGCCACCTTACGGATAGGTATATCTGCATCTCAAATTCCGAAAGGGGAATTGCGGAAAGCTTTCTGAAAATTGCGCCTGATAGAATTTCTCAGATCGAAAACGGAATTGATTTTAACAAATTTCATTCTGCGCGGCGGGCGAAACGCGATAATTTTTACAAAATCTTGATGATAAGCCGCCTATGTTATCAGAAAAACATCGAACTGGCAATCGATGCCGTTCCTTACGTGAGGAACACAAGATTCAGCATCAACGTTGCAGGAGACGGTGAAAATAAGCCTGATCTGCTAAGGCGAATTGGCGAACTTGGCAATCCACAACTATTCCGCCTGCTTGGATTCAGAGACAATATTTCAGAGCTTCTTTCGGAGTTCGATATCTTTCTTTCCACGTCACGCTGGGAAGGAATGCCGCTCACTCTTATTGAGGCTTCCGCGGCGCAAATTCCTTGCATTGTGACCGACGTAATCGGAAACAATGATGTAATAACCAATGAGACGGGATATCTCGTTCAGGCGAGACCGGCGGATGTGGCTCAGGCAATTGATTACGTGATTTCCCACTATGAGGAGGCACTTGCCAAAGCGGCGAAGGCAAGCCTTCTCGCACGAGAAAGATTTGGAAGAAATCGCATGGTGGCCTCTCACGCGCAAGTATATTCCGGTACTTCATGGGCACCCAAAGTATTTACTGGAAGAGCTTAGCCGCGGACCAATTTAGACTTGTGGCAGAGGATATGCTTTCGCCAAGGACTTTCATTTGAATTTTCGGCGCAATGTGTCCTGCAGGAAGGAAATACTGGAGTGCAACGCTTCGCCCGTTAAAGGCACCTGCCACAATGTTTGCAGAAATGGCAATACCCGTGTTGGCGTTATTTGAGGTCCTCGACGAAGTACCGGCAAAGCAAATTCTGCATTCCCATATATTGCCGCCATTGCCGGCGGAATGGAAATAAACGCCAAATATAAAGAACCCATCCCCCAACGTACCGCAATCAATCAAGTCAAACCACACCCCGTCACTGTATTGCACATTCGTTGTTCCTGAGTAATAACCGCCAAGAACTTCATTTCCGTTAAGCTCGATTCTCCCGTTCACATTCAAGTTCATGTTGGCCTGGGTTGTTCCAACACTTATGGCTCCGTTTCTCAGGGCTATCGCTCCATTCCCAAGGCTATCCGCATTTGCTGCACTGTTGACCTTGATTCCAGGGATCGCGCTGGCGGCAGCATACGCGGAAGCAGGGAAAGAACCAAGGCTGTCGGTCTTGTTGGAAATCCTTGCCGAATCAACCCTTATTCCTGCCACATCCATCTTTCTGGCAAAATCCCCCGCAGGATATCCGCCCAAGGCAAAGGCATTTCCCGCCTTCCCTGCCGAATCCGCCTTTTGCGCACTCACAACCGCCGATCCGCCGAGCGCGAATTCTGCGGTATCGGACAAGACGGCATGATTCGCACGGTCTGCCGATAGCGAATGCTCGGCTTGGTTGGATGCCAATGATAGCTTTGCCGTGTCCGCAGTCTGTGCGTGTCCAGCGGAGTCTGCGTAATTGGCAGCGAGACAGAAGAAGCTTGTGGAAATTCTCTGCCGAGAAAATGGGTTTTCACCAAAGATCTGCATTTCAAGCCAAAGATTTTTTGCCGATTGGATCGCTCGTAGCGGCAAGGGAACCTTCGAGCCAAGAGCGATAGAGAAGAATCCTGTTGTGGATACTATACCGTTTTCCTCGACCCAAGCTGAACAGCCTAAAGGTTACGAGTTGGCCGGTGAGTGGCCTTGGCTTACCAGCGTGGGTGGTTAGGTAGGTGCTGTAGTTTATTATGGGCGGACCGGAATGGGCCAAGGCAAAGATCAACAGAACAAGGAGAGCAGTTTTTCTCATTTTTCTTTCAAATCTCCGTGCAGTGCTCTTTTGGAGCAAGCAATTTGGGCAACGATAAAATATATTCTCAAGAATGACCCAGCAACCCAAAACAGTCCTGTCGCACTATTGGTTTTTCGATATTCGCGGAGGCGAGCAAGTTGTCAAGAATATTGTAGAGGCCCTGCCGGTCTCGCGAATCTACTCCCTTTGCGGTAAGCAGGAAAGTGTTCGGCAGGTTGCGGGAAATATGCCTGCTACTTGGTCGTTCCTGAACGGACTTCCGGGAGTTGAAAAGTATTATCGAAATCTGCTTCCGCTCTTCCCTTTCGCCTGCAAATCGGTCCATATCGATCCATCTGCTAACATTTTAATATCCAACGAATCCGGACCTGCCAAAGTCTTTCCAGCACACAAGCGCACGCTCCACATCTGCAACTGCCTCACCCCTATGCGATATCTATGGAGTCACAGCCAGGAGTACCTGGATACGCTCCGTGGCGCGCCTAAGCTTCTGTTTCGGGCACTTTTGCCTTCTTTGCGTAAGTGGGATCTGAATAGCTCCAGATTGGTCCACCATTTCATTTCCATATCGAATCATGTTGCCCAGCGCGTGAAAAGGTTCTATGGACGGGATTCCGAGGTAATTTATCCACCCGTTCGATATGGGATGTTCTCCCTTGCCCCTGAGAAAGGCAATTACTATTTGGTCATGTCCGCCTTGGTATCCTACAAACGAATTGACCTGGCCATTGCGGCTTTCAATGAACTCAAGCTCCCGCTAAAGGTTGCCGGTTGCGGTCCGGAACTGGAAAATTTGAAGAAGATGGCCGGCCCTACAATTGAATTTCTTGGGCGCGTGGAAGACAGGGATTTGCCAGACCTTTATTCGAAGGCGAAAGCTTTTGTCTTTCCAGGCGAAGAAGATTATGGAATAACGCCCCTTGAGGCCCAAGCAAGCGGTACCCCTGTGATTGCATTTCGAAAGGGGGGGGCTACAGAGACTGTTTTGGACGGCAAGTCTGGGATTTTCTTTGACCAGCAGTCCACGGCGGATCTGGTGCAAGCTATCACCAGATTCGAACGAAACGGGGTCTCTTTTGTGGCGGAACAAATTCGGCAAAGCATTTCCAGTTTCAGCGAGGCAGAATATCAGAGGAAATTCCGAGACTTCGTCTACAGCAAATGGGCTGCATTTGCTAATCGCCGATGAAAGAATCCCGGCAGAAGACGAAACTGACTGCTTCCCTAATCTGCTAAAGAGGAAATTCTGATTATGCTCCAGCTCCAGCCAAACATTGAGGTTGTGCTCGAGCCATCAAAGGCAATTTCAAATTTGTTGCCGTCGCCATAGCTGTATTGCCCTGCCGGTGCATCGCTGTATCTCCTTATTGTGACTGTCCCCAAGTTGTAGTCCACGCCGCTAAACAACTCAGCCACCTGGGCAATTGACCTGGAATCGGAGGTATTGACTATCGCGGTTTTGAGATTACACAGTTGTCACTTAACATTGTTGCGGTCACAAAATAGGCCGAACGATCGGTCAGTCCTGAGACCACTACCGTTTGACTTTGCCCTGCCGCATTCGATCCTTCTCCGCGATCGGTTATAAAGGCATCCGCGCGGATTCTACCGCCCACCTCCAGTTTGCTTACGGGATCCCCAGAGGCTCCAATTCCCACATTTCCTTCCCCGGTAATTCTCATTCTTTCGGTGCTATTAGTCCAAAGTTGAAGATTTGCATTCGCGTAATTAACCACTGCAATGTCGCTGTTGTCGCTGGCGGGATTGCCGAATAGCCCAAGAGCCAAACCGTTTTTCCATATTTCCAAAAAGCTGGCATCTGTTGAGGGTGACTCAAGCTCGACGTTCTTCGCCTATCCCGCGGAGCTCCGCAAAATCATCTATACCACGAATGCCGTGGAGTCCTTGAATTATGTTTTGCGGAAGGTCACGAAGAATCGGGCTGCCTTCCCGACGGATGGGGCGGCGTTGAAGTTGCTCTACATGGCCCTGAAAAATCACATGAGGAAATGGACGATGCCGATGCCCAATTGGGGAGTCGCAATGAACCAGTTCTCTATTCTCTTCAAAGAACGGGTGCCAGAGTGAGAAACGGTTTACACAGAAAATCGGATACCCTCGGAAAACGCGCCCTGACCCGGTCTGCATATACCTGAATTGCATCTATAACCGACTCTTCAGCCACGCGAACAACTCCTTCGAGGGCGACCGGGGCCGGGCCTGGCCCGCCATATGCGGGTAAACTCCAGCCGGGCCTTTTTCATTTCACGCTGCAACTTGCGGATTTCATGTGGCAAATGCATCTTTATACTGAGATTGTTTCATGAAGACTACCGCATATTTCGATTTCAGACGCCAAATGCCTGATCGCAAACTAATTCGGGACGAGTGGATCGAACGGGCCATAATAAGCCCGGCTCGAAAAGACAAGCAGAGTGATGGCAGATTAAGAATATGGGCCAAAATCCCGGAAGCCGGTGGACGATGGCTGCGGGTCATTGTACTGGCGGATGGTGTCACCGTTCACAATGCTTTTTTTGACCGTTCCTTTAAGGAGACAACGTGCGAGTAAAATATTTTCAAGACACAGATACCGCCTACGTCGAGTTCAGTAAGCATGAATCCGCCGAAACCAGGGAGATTACGGAGAATATCTACGTTGAGTTGGATAAGGAAGGAAACCTGGTTGCAATGACCATTGAGCACGCAAATACGCAAGCCAACATTAGCGAAATTTCTTTTCAGCAAATTAAAAAGAAAGCCGCATAGGAAAACGTTGGCAGGTTGGACGCTAAGACGCTCGAAGGTTTAGCGTTAGAAGGTTTGACGTAAAACGTAATACGTAATACGTAAAGCAATGGACGCGGGCGGAGTGAGAATCTGGACAGGATAGCGGGATTAGGTGTTTTTGGATCCTATAAATCCACCAAACCTGTTGGTCAACTCCCCTACCTTACGTTTCACCTATACGCGTGACTCGCCGAAGTTGAGCAAGAAACCAACCGTGAGTTTTCAGCCCGGAGGTTTATAATATTAGGTCCTTCGGACTTTTGTGTGGGTAGCCCCAAGATGTTGTGTCAAGGGGTTA
>CAYVZU010000017.1:0-43223 GCA_964455935.1 uncultured Fibrobacterota bacterium | reverse complement strand
ATAATTCATAATTGACTTATTGCTTGGGCCTTGCCCCCGCTTCCGCGCGGCGGCCCGCGATTCCCGCGGACACAATGGTTGTCATGACCTCGGAACTGGACACGCCCTTGAGAGGCACAACATCGTTGCGCGGAATCAGCAACGCCTGGCCCGCGAAGTTGTAGGATTGCGGAAAATAGACGAGCACGTGGTCCGCGATTCCCAGGTGCGCCAGGTCCTCGCAGGTAATAAAACCCAGCGCCTTGGCCCCGCTGCCCGGGAACAGACTGACCATCACGGGTTTGTCGAATCCCTTCTTCTTGCCGACAAACGCATTGATCAGGTCACCAATCGATGTATAGACCAGTTTAACAAAGGGAACTCGCCGCAGCATGCGGTCCACAAACCCGATTATTCCGCGCGTAAAAATGTTCGTTGTGAGATATCCGATGCCGGTCAGGGCGGCAATGGCAAAAAGAAAACCCAATACCGGGATGTTGATGCCGAAGATGCGGCGCAGAAACAGATCGGAGACCGTGAGGATCTTTCCCGCCGCGTAGATCGTGACGGCAAGCGGAACCACAAACAAAAGGCCCTTCACAAAATAGGCGGACAACGCTTTCATGCTTAACCTCTCTGGGGAAAAGACGGCTCCAGGCGGACGCTTTGGACGGGAAACGAGATTTCGATCCCCTCCTTGCGGAACCGTGCATGGAGCTGTTTGATAAATGCATGCTTGATCGAAAACTGCTCACCAAAATCCCGGCCCCGAAAGACAACATTGAATTCGATGCTGCGTTCTCCGAACCGGCTGTAGCGGACCACGGGCTCTGCGGAGGGTTGGCCGCCCTGAATCGAGAGCAGGACATCGCGCGCGACGTCCTGCGTCACCCGTTCCACGTTCTCCAAGTCCGATTGATACGACACCCCGACCGGGATCACGAATCCAATTTCCTTCTGGGGCAGGTCGTAGTTGGTCACCACCGCGGCTGCCAATTTGGAATTGGGGATCACAACCAGGTTATTGGCCATGTTGCGGATGGTCGTGTTGCGCCAGCCGATATCAGCAATATTGCCTTCCTCGCCCGAATCCAGACGAAGAAGGTCGCCGGGCCGAATCTGGCCCGAGGCCGCGACGTAAATCCCCGCAAAGAGATTGGCCAGCGTATCCTGCAAAGCCAGCGCCACGGCCAGGCCGCCCACGCCCAGGGCCGTGAGAATGGGTGTGACCGCAATTCCCAGAGTTTGGAAAAGAACCAGGCCGCCCAAAGTGATGATGCTGATGTTGACAAGCTTGGAGACCAGGCTGGCCGAGGACAGCGGCGTGTTTCGCGGCGCATAAAGGCGGACCAGTCCCGAGGCGGCCCGGCCCGCAACCCAGGTGATCGATAGAATAAGTCCCGCCACCAATACGCGCCGAACCAACGTCTCCAGCGATTGCGGCATGACCACCAGGCGGGAGCCGAAATCGGCGCCGAACAGGGTGAACCAAAAGACAACAGGACCCTTGATGGAATGAAGGAGAAGATCGTCAACTTTCCACGAGGTGCGCCGGGCCAGTCCGGCCAGGCGCGGAAGCACAAAAAGACGAAAGAGGATTCCCGCAGCAAAACCGGCCGTGGCAAGCCCCAGCGGGACCAGCAACAGGCTGAAATCGGAGGAGCGCAAGAACATGAGGCTAACGAACCGGACGGAATCCGCTGCGAACGTCCACATCCCATTTCAGGCGCAGTCCGCCCGCTATGTCCCGGGCCAGCAGCAGATGGACCAGTTCGCCCGTGGGCAGGCTTCGCTGGTCTGATACCTCGATCTTGGGCTCGGCCGTCCACCCCAGCTCGCTTAGGGAGGAGGCGAACCTGGAATTCTGCCGGTAAAACGCATGCTGGGCGTCCAAGAAACTCTGAGCGCTTCGGCGCAGGGCCCGGCTGGCTTCGCCGTAACTGATCACGGTCCGGGCCGCCTCGGGCCGGACCACGGAAGCAGGATCGCTCTCCCGGACCAGTTCCGTGGACGGTGAAGGGCTGGAGTCATGATCCGGAGACTGAGCCAGAAGAGCCAGCTCTTCCACACGCTTTGAAAGCCTTCGGACATTGCAGCTCAAAGCAAGATTCTGGATCCCGCCCACAAGCAGGAGAAGAATGATTGCGCCAAGACCAAGCGTGTGGAAATCATAGCGCACACGGAATAGACCGGCCCAGGTCGATCGTTTCCGGGATGGCGCGTGGGGTTTGGGCTGGGCTGTCTGCCGACCCATAAAGCGCAGAAGCTCGTTGCGGCCGGCAAAGAGATCGGCGCCCGCCAGAAGCCCTGCCGTTTCAAGGACTGCCTGAATGGCCGGATCGCCGCAGCAGACCGCATACGGCCGGCCGCTGGCGCGAATGGCGTGAAGCACAGGCTCCATATCGCGCAAAAGGTGAAATTCGATTTTGGTCAAGGGAGAGAAATCAAACGCCAATAGACGCGCCGGGCCGGTTAGAAGAGCGGTAACTTCCTGGGATAGGCTCCGACCGTCTTCGTCCAGATTGGGAAAGGTGATCAGGACCAGATTTTCCCTGGATTCTATTTCAAAACTCATGCTACTTCCCCAATCCTTCGGCCATCCAGAAGGCGTCGAATTTTTTCCGGCAGAGCTTGAGAAAACGTCCGGGATCCTCGGTGGCCGTCGCTGCGATCACGTCGGGGTGGCCGGCCAGGTGGTTGGACCGGTTCAGGCGAATTTTTAGCACAGGGTCACGGTGGGATTTTTCCCGGACCCAGACCATGAATCGGATGCGCTCGACCCGGGGGAAGCTCTCGAATAGGGACCGTGCCGCTGGACTCATGAGAAAAAGAAACCCGTGAAGTTGCAGCATGGGGCCAATCTCGTTTCCGGTACTGGACTGGGCCGCCAGATATAGATCGCTTGCTTCGCGGTGAATCTCGAATGTGAATCCGCTGTCGATCAGCGCCACCGAGTCGCCGGCCCATAGATGCTTCCGTGCCCACTGGGCTGTGGAGGAATCCGGCTCCGTCGCCTGCGCGGAGCCCAAAAGGCCCGTACCGAGGGCCACACATAGAAGAATCGTTCTGACGCTCGTGCTCATGTTCGGATTCATGTCGAAAAGCAACTACTCACATCTTCCGGAAGGACCTTGAAACCACTGAGCTCACAGAGGGAAGACAAGAGAAAACACAAGAAAGGATCTTCCGGCGCAAGATCTTGCGCCGGAAACCAGTCCTCTCTGTGCTCTCCATCCGGCCTCCGGCTTATCCTCAGTGGTTGGTCTTTCTCATAGGTTGCTGAGCCGTTATGTTGAAAAAATATATTCCCCGGACGGGGAGACCCCAATTTTTATTGCGCAGGCGGCATCACATTCGGTTTATTCTGGAACCGTCCATCGGGGGGCTCGGATTGGATCGGCGTGTAATCCCAAGGCAAAAAAGATCATTGAGGAGGTATTATGTCCACGTTACCCGAACAAATCGCCGCTGCTGTCGACCTGATTCGCAGCCGGTCGAAAATCGTTCCCGAGGTCGGCATCATCCTGGGCACCGGCCTTGGGAAGCTTGCCTCCTCGGTGAAGAAAGAGGCCGAAATCTCCTATACCGACATTCCCCACTTTGCCCAAAGCACGGTTGAAAGCCATGCGGGCCGACTCATTCTGGGAACGCTGGCCGGCAAGCCGGTCGTGGTGATGCAGGGCCGGTTCCACTACTACGAAGGCTATGATCTTTCGCAGATTACTTTTCCGGTGCGCGTCATGAAAGCCCTGGGCGCCAAGGTTCTGATCGTATCCAACGCCTGCGGCGGAATCAATCACCAATTTCGGGCCGGCGACCTCATGCTGATCACCGATCACATTAACCTGCTGGGCACCAATCCGCTCATTGGCAGAAACTTCCGGGAATTGGGTCCGCGCTTCCCGGATATGAGCGAGCCCTATTCACGCGACTTGATTTCGCTGGCCGAGTCGGTGGCCCTGGAACAACGGATCCCGATCCGCAAGGGCGTTTACGCCGGCATGTCGGGCCCCAGTCTTGAGACCGCGGCCGAATATCGAATGCTGCGGGTCATTGGCGCCGATGCCATTGGTATGTCCACGGTGCCCGAAGTAATCGTGGCCGTGCATGCGGGCCTTAAGGTGCTGGGCATCTCGGTGATTACCGATGAGTGCTTTCCGGACAGCCTCAAATCCGTGGATATTCAGAAAATTATCGCCGTGGCCGACAAGGCAGAACCCAAACTGGTGGCGATCATCGAAAAGGTTTTGGAGCGAATCTAGCTGCTTTTCGAAATCAACCCTTTAATACGAGGTCGTATGGAACCTGTACCAATCAATTATTGGGCTGTCCTGGTCGCGGCTATCGCCATGATGCTGATTGGAGGCGTCTGGTATGGACCGCTCTTTGGCAAGAAATGGGTGAAGTTGCAGAATTTTACGGACGAGCAGATGGCGGCCGCAAAAAAGTCAGGAATGGTATGGAGATTCATTATTTCGTTTATTGGATGGCTGCTGATGAGCTTTGTCCTCGCCCATGCAATCGTCTTTGCCGGGGCCTATCTTCACGCGAGTGGAGCGAGGGCGGGCCTTGCGGGAGGCTTCTGGAATTGGCTGGGATTTATTGCGCCGGTCACGCTTGGCATTGTGCTCTGGGACGGCAAGTCATGGAAGCTCTGGCTGCTCCACAACAGCTACTATTTGCTCGGTCTGCTGGTGATGGGTGCCATTCTGGGATCGTGGAGGTAGGTGCTTAAGGCGCCCGTTTCATCCCCTGCCTGTTTACTCTGAGCGCAGCTCGCCGGCGTCCCGGATGTCTATTCCGCTCGAAATTCCGCCCGGACCTTGAACGGATCGTCTGCCGTTTGCAACCCGCGCGCCCTCTGCGAGAGGGACATGTAAATTCTCTTGAACTTTTCGTATTGAGCCACATTTGCGGGATTGGGCTTGGCGCGCATTTCCTGGTCGAATTCCACAAACTGACTCACAAACGAATCGACGTCGGTTGCGCCCCTCTTATTATCCACCCAGGCCGCATGAACAGCCGCGCCCAATGCTGCGCCTTCGCCCTTCACCGGGACCACTTCACAGTTAAAGATATCGGCAATCACCTGGCGCCAGGCTTGTGATCGGCACATTCCGCCGGTAAGATGAATGGTGCCCGCCTTGACCGGCAGTTTGAGAAAACCCTCGTACAAATTCATGACGTGACCTTCAAGCACGGCCCGGCACAACACCTCTTCGGTAAAATCGGCCAGATCGAACCCAAAATAAAGCGGCGTGCCCAGCGGCAAATCGGGCGTGCGCTCGCCATCGAACCAGGGCAGCAGAATCCGGCCTCCGTTCCCCGGGGGGGTGAGAGCCACGATCCGCTCAAATTCTTCGTGATTGATCTTATGGATCTTCAAGATTTCGTTGTAGCCATTGGCTAAATTCGAGACGCACAGAAGGGGCATGTACTGCCCCAGGGAATCGCAGAACGAGGCGATTTCGCCATCCTTGTCCCTGTAGGGCTTTGGCAATATTGTATAGGCAGTTCCGGAGGTCCCCAGACTGATGGTTACAATTCCTGGCCGGACATTGCCGGTCCCCACAGCGCCGTACATGTTGTCGCCCGAACCAGCATCGATGCGGCAATGGGGTGAAAATCCATACTGCTTGCACAGCTCCGCGGAAAGAGTTCCGATGAATTCGTCCGAAGGCTTCACCGGCGGCAATTTGAGGATCAGGTCCGGAGCGATGGCCGCGCATACGGCTTGCGACCACTGCCGGGTTTCGAGGTTCCAAAGGGCCGTGCCCGAAGCATCGCCGGGTTCCATAACGCGCACCCCGCCGGCCGCGCCGCCCGTAAGAAACCAGTTGATGTAATTGTGGACCAGAAGGAAGGTGGATGTGCGATTATAGCCTTGCGGGTCTGTCTTTCGGAAGTGCAGGATCTTTCCGGCTGTGTAGCCGGGCTTCATGGCGTTTGAGACTTCGGCAATCGCACGGTCCTTGCCGCCCAGACTTTGCGTGATCTCCTCGCATTCAGCCAGAGTCGAGACATCATTCCAAAGCTTGCTAGTTTTGCGGGTGAGTTCCCCCGACCGATCGAGGCAGACAAGACCATGCTGCTGACCAGAGACGGAAATGGCTTGTACGCCGGCCCCATCGAGGCCGGCCGCCTTGAACCGGCCAAAAAGAATATGAACGGCCTGAATCCACATGGCCGGGTCCGATTCCGACGCGCCCTCGGCCAGTCCTTTGATGGTTCCGTTCTGCGTCTGGAATTTGGGCATGTCGGAATCGTAGTTGAGCGCGGTCACAAACACCGTTTTCTTCTGATCCGGATCCAGGGCCACAAGCTTTGCGCCCTGGGTGGAAATATCAAGGCCGAGATAGAGCGGTTTACTCATTGATCCTTTCCTTTTCAGTGGCGGAATCGGTCAAAGGTATAGAAAAATAGTAGGGTCAAGGCTCTGATTTCAAAACTCCGGGATGCCTGGGGTCTATTCGGCGAAGTTATATAGATAAAAGTTAGTAGATCGTAGTTAATATTTTCGAAAACCCCAATTGCCAACACTTGTTCCTTTTCAGAAACTACAAACTATTATCTACTATTTCTTAATTACAAACTCATCAAGCCGCATCGAACTCCGGCATAGGCGGATCTGCGCAGCGAACATAGCTATAGAGGATGCAGACTAGGCCCTCGCCCCTAACCCTTGCTTAGCCCTGCGCCGGCCTTGGTCCCGGACCAGACGCGATGGTGGCCACCAGAGGCAAGGATCGCTGTACGGTTCCATCAATGACCAGATCGACAAGGATCTTGCCGGGCTGGTCGATCTTGAAATTGGCGATGTTCACCACAAAATTGGCGGCCAGGGAATCGAGGCCCGGTCCCAGTTTGACGGTCAACTCCCCATTAAGAGACGGCGCAATGGATTTGCCGTCGGGATCCACGATGTTGATGTCCAGCCGGTGAAGACCTTCCTCGGTCCGGTCGAACCGGATCCGGCTGGCAATGGCGCAGGCGGGGAAGACAATGGGGTATTGCGGCGCCTGGACGCGATCAAAGGTTCCCAGCACACACAATTTGCCAAAATAGTCCTGGGCCGCATCGCATAAGGCGAACACTTCGATCTGCATGGGTCAAATATCTAAACAAAGCGCAAGGATAAGCAATGTTTGAAATGCGGAGAATCGAAGGGAGAAGATGAACACGCCAAACTTTCCGCAACCGAGATAGCAGGAAGGTTGGCCCTGGATACCGTCTATCCCGCGGCCGTCCCAATCCGTGACTATCTGCGCAATCTATGGACAGATTCCGCTTTCCCATCCTCCATCCACATTTCTTCCGCTTGGGCCGGATTTTTCGTATTTTATACGACTCTTTTCTGGAGGTCCCATGTTTCGCGCGGTTCCCAAAGATGTGTCGTTCCCAGGGATCGAGAAGGAAATCCTCGAATTCTGGAAAGCGGACGACACCTTCAAGAAGAGCCTTGATCTGCGCAAGGATGGCGAAAGCTACACGTTTTACGATGGGCCGCCGTTTGCCACGGGCCTTCCCCATTACGGCCATTTGCTGGCCGGAACGCTAAAAGACGTGGTTCCCCGCTACTGGACCATGAAGGGCAAATACGTGAGCCGCCGTTTTGGCTGGGACTGCCACGGGCTGCCGGTTGAAAACGAGATGGAAAAGGAATTGGGGATCTCGGGGAAAAAAAAGCTGGAAGAATATGGGGTTGACCGCTTTAATGAAGCATGCCGATCTATTGTGCTTCGCTACACCCAACAATGGCGCGCAACCGTCGAACGTATGGGCCGCTGGGTTGATTTTGACAACGACTACAAGACCATGGACTCCGACTACATGGAGTCCATCTGGTGGGTGTTCCGCCAGCTCTGGGACAAGGGGCTGATCTACCGCGGACATCGCGTGCAACCCTATTGCCCGCGCTGCGCCACCACCCTCTCCAATTTCGAAACCAACCAGGGTTATCGCGACCGGCAGGACCCGTCCGTCACCGTGACATTCCCGGTCAAGGACTCCAATAAGATTCTGCTGGCCTGGACCACCACGCCTTGGACGCTTCCCAGCAATGTCGCTTTGGCTGTGAATCCCGAGATCGATTACGTGGAAATCGATGATGCCGGCGTGCACTATGTTTTAGCGCGAGCCCGGCTCTCGGCGTATTATAAGAAAGAAGCAGATTATAAAATTATAGAGATCTTCAAAGGCCAGGATTTGTTTGGCTGGCGCTATCAGCCCTTGTATGACTTCTTTGCGGACCGCAGCCCGGAGTTCTTCCAGGTCGTGGCTGCCGATTTCGTTTCGACCGAAGACGGCACCGGTATCGTACACATTGCCCCTGCCTTTGGCGAGGCCGACTTCGATGTAGGTGCGGCGCGCAAATGGCCGCTGGTCTGCCCGGTCGATGACGAGGGCAAATTCACCGGCGAAGTGGCTCCCTGGAAAGGCATTCCAGTCAAGGATGCCGATAAAGAGATCGCGCGGGACCTGAAGCAGAAAGGCCGGCTGATTCATCAATCCACGCTGGTCCACAGCTACCCGCACTGCTATCGCTGCGACACACCGCTTATCTATCGGGCCCAATCCACCTGGTTTTTGAGGATCGAGCCGGTCAAGGCGGACATGATTGCCAACAACAACCGGATCCACTGGGTCCCCGAACATTTACGCGAAGGCCGCTTTGGCAACTGGCTCGAAAACGCGCGGGACTGGAACCTGTCCCGGAACCGATACTGGGGCAACCCCATTCCCCTCTGGACCTGCGAATGCGGCCATACGGAATGCGTGGGATCGGTGGAACAGCTGGATACGCTGATGGCCGGCACCTTGCGCGCATCCATCAAGAAGCTGGCAGCCACATTTCGCGACGAACGCAACGCCGGGCAGATCGAAAAAATCCGCTCGGGCCGGATCGAACTCGACCTGCACAAGCATTTTGTGGACGCCCTGGCAGTGCCCTGCCCCAAATGCAAAGGCGCCATGAAGCGTACACCCGAAGTGCTCGACTGCTGGTTCGAGAGCGGCAGCATGCCCTACGCGCAAATCCATTACCCGTTCCAGAACAAAGAGGTTTTTGAAAAGGGATTCCCGGCCGATTTCATCGCCGAAGGCCTGGACCAAACCCGCGGCTGGTTCTACACGCTTACCGTGCTTTCCACCGCCCTGTTCAATAAACCCGCTTTTAAGCACGTGGTCGTAAACGGAATTATCCTGGCCGAGGACGGAAAGAAACTTTCGAAGCGTTTGCGTAACTACACGCCGCCCGAAGAGATTTTGGACCGTTTTGGCGCGGATGCGCTGCGCTTGTTTCTGATCGATTCACCGGCCGTGAAGGCCGGGGACCTGAAGTTAAGTGAAGCCGGCGGGAAGGATAGGGTGCGGTCCGTGATTGTGCCGCTGTGGAACGCCTACAGCTTCTTTGTGACCTATGCCAACATCGACGGTTGGACGCCCGCCGATTTTGCGGAAAGCGACAATGATCTGGACCGATGGATAAAGTACCAGCTTGAAGTTTTAATTGAGGCGGTCGAGCGCGAAATGCACCACTATCATCTCTACAACGTGGTTCCAGCCGTAGTCAGTTTTGTCGATGACCTGACCAACTGGTATATCCGCCGAAGCCGCAGACGCTTCTGGAAAAGCGAAAGCGACGAGGACAAACGGTTCGCCTATAGCACGCTTTTTGCGATACTCCGGGAATATTGCAAGGTGCTTGCGCCGTTTCTGCCGTTTTTATCCGAGTACATTTACCGGAACCTGACTGCAGGGATCAGAAGCGAGAAGCCCAGTGTTCATCTTTGCGATTATCCGGTACGGCTGCTCTCGGATGAGAAAATCAAAGGCGACCTGAACCTCTGGGTCCGCATGAATACGGCACGGGCCATCGTGGATATGGGCCGAAGCCTGCGCGAAGAGCATGATATTAAAACGCGCCAGCCGCTTGCGGAACTTATCGTGGTTTGCCCCGATGAAAATGCCTGGTCGAATATCGAAGCCATGGAGGATCTGATTCTCGAGGAGCTTAATGTAAAGGCCCTGATGCGGGCTCGCGACGAGCGCGATTTTGTTTCTCTCAAGGCAAAACCCAATTTTAAGGTACTGGGTCGAAAAATGGGAAAGGCTATGCCCGAGGCCAAAAAATCGATCGAGGACCTTCCGGCGGAAAAGCTGGAAGACCTGCTGGCCGGCCGCGGCGTTGCGATTGCCCAGGGCGAGATTGGGCCCGAGGACGTGGAAATTGTCCGAATCCCGCGTGAAGGCGTTTTCGTGAAAACCGGGGCCGTCCGCACATCGGCTCAGGTGCACGGCGAAACGGCCGTGCCGGATACGACACAGCTGGCCGTGGCCCTTGTGACGGCTTTGACGCCCGATTTGGTTCGCGAAGGCCAGGCCCGGGAGTTCGTTCACACGATCCAGAATCTGCGCAAGCAGAAGGACTTCGAGGTCTCGGACCGCATCCGGATTCAGGTGGAAAGCACCGATGTTCTTTGGGAATCGCTTCTGGGAAATAAGATATATATTATGAATGAAACACTGGCCGAAGACCTGCAGCGGGTCACCGGTCTTAACGAAGAGGGGCAGGATATTAATGGCGAGAACGTGAAAATTGCAGTGGAGAAGAGCTGATCAACGCAACCCCATCTCCAAAGCAAGGAGGGTGTTTTGAAAGAGAAAATGAACAAAACCGATCTCAAGTACTTCGAAAAACTTATCGCGGACAAACGGTCCAAGCTGATGGAAGAAATGGGGTATATGGAGGAATCCACCCTCAAAACGAACACGAAGGACGCCAGCGGCGATCTTTCGAGTTATTCCTTCCACATGGCCGACCAGGCTTCCGATTCGCTGGATATGGAACAGAATTTTCATATCGCCGAGCGCGACAGCCAGTTTCTGCATCACCTCGATGAGGCGCTGTACCGGATCAAGGAAGGCAGCTATGGAATTTGCCGGAGCTGCAACAAGGTGATCGCCAAGGAACGCCTCGAAGCCGTTCCCCACACCACCATGTGCATCAAGTGCAAAGAGGCCGAACAGGAACAAAAGCGCCGCGAAGGGTTGATCTAAGAGCGACTGGATTTGGACTGAGAGGGGCGGGTTTCTCCCGCCCTTTTTTTTCAGGCCGCTGAGACACGGCATGCCGTGTCCGGAATCCTTGCATCCTACCGTAATTTCCGAATCCCCAGACATTTGAGATAGCCGGTTTCGGCCATGGAGAGAAGCACGGGATGATCCTGTGCCTGCGTGCCACGATAAATAATCTGGCCCAGACCCGCCTCTTTGCTTACCGCGGTCTTCACCACATTCACGAATTCCGGTTCCGCCACATGGTAATCGCAACTGCACGAAAGAAGAATACCGCCGGGTTTGAGCCTTTTCCAGCAGAGGCGGTTGAGTTTTTCGTAGGCCCGCAGGGCCTGGGGCAGAGCTTTCTGGGATTTGGCAAACGATGGCGGATCCGCGATAATCACATCGAACTGCCCGCTTGCCGTCTCCAGGAAATCCGCGGAATCCTGGCGCTGCATTATAGTACGGCTCTCTGGAATTTGATTGAGTTCCAGACCCGCTTTGACCCGATCCAGCGCGTCCTGGCTCTGATCCACAAATGTGACATGCGAAGCGCCCGATTTCAGCGCCCGGATTCCCCAGCCGCCCGAGTAACAGTATAGATCCAGCACCGAGGCATTGGGCCGTTCGGCCATAAGCCGGCCAAGAAACCGGCGGTTTTCGCGCTGATCCAGAAAGAACCCGGTCTTCTGACCTTCCAGAAGATCGGCGGAGTAAAGAATATTATCTTCGCGCACCGTCCAGTTGCGCACGCGCGATTCGGCTCCGCAGCGGACCCGGCGGAAATTTTCCACTCCTTCCAGCCTGCGGATCGAGGAGTCGCCACGGGAAATCAGGGCATCGAGAGACCCAACCCCGCATTGCCCAAGCACCTGGGGCAGGATCGATTCGATGATCGCAAGCACCTTGTCCATGCCGGCTGTGTTGCTCTGAAGCACCACGGCGCCCGAATAAAAATCCGCAATCAGGCCGGGAATCAGATCGGCTTCCGAGAACACAAGCCGCGCCGAACCCGCCGGCATCAGCGCGGCCCTTCGCCGGCATGCATCAAGCAAGCGTGCGTGCAGCAGCGTTTCGACATCTTCGGTCTGTTCGGGAGAGACGATTCGGCCTGCAATAAGCGAGTGGCGGTTGAAGTAGCCTGTGCCCACGAAGTACCCGCCGGATTGAAACCAGCACCAGGCCCCCGGATCTTTGGGTGCGTTCTCCATGGCCGCCTCGTTGGAGTAGACCCACAAGGATCCGCGGCTCACCTGTTGGGCCGCGCGCTTCGAGATTTCGATTGTAGGGAGCATGGTTCGCCTTTCACAAAGGATTTGATCCGGACCAAAGGAATGTGGACAGGATATCGGGATGTTCAGGATTCTCCATCATTTCTGCTTTCCGGCGAAAGCCCAACATCCGCGACCAGCACGCAAGCGGGCGAAGGAACGGATGCGGTTCCGCATTCTACCAGACAGCCGCCCTCTTCATGAATTCGGAAGACCGTTATTGAATTGCTGTTCTGATTGGCCGCCAGCAGAAAGGCGCCGGTTGGATCGATTGTGAAGTTGCGGGGCCATTTGCCCAGCGTGGAAACGTGGCTCTTGGCCACAAGCGATCCATTGTCGTTGATCGCAAACATGGCCAGGCTGTCGTGTCCGCGGTTGGAAACATAAAGAAACCGGCCCGACGGCGCCAGATGAATATCGGCCACCGCGCTGTTGCCCGCAAAATCGGGTGGAAGCGTCGGGAGCGTCTCGATTTCCTCCAAAGATCCGGCCGGATTGTAGGCGAAGACCGAGACCGTCGAATTGAGTTCGTTGGCCACGTAAACAATACGGCCGCCGGGATGAAAGCACAGGTGCCGGGGGCCGGCGCCCGGCTTGGTGGAGACCCAGGAAATCCGTCCATCTTGGCCCAACGTTCCATCCTTGGCATTGAATTCGTGCAGAAAAACCCGATCAAGTCCCAGATCGGCGATCAGAAAAAAGCGATTGTCAGGGGCCGGGGCGGCGGAATGCACATGCGGCACCTTCTTTCCATTCTCACCCATGGCGGAGTGCTGTTGAAACGACCGCACCTTGCCCAGACTACCATCTTTCCGGACCGGCAAAAGGGCCAGACTCCCTCCCAAATAGTTGGAGACCGCCAGCCATTTTCCCGTTTGATCGAGGCTCAAGTGGCAGGGACCGGCGCCGCAAGATGACTGCGAGTTGATCAGAGTCAATTCGCCGGTTTGCTCATCCATGGAAAACGCGCTCACCCCGCCGCCGGGATGGCCCTCGAATTCGGAACACTCGTTGACTGAATATAAAAAGCGTCCGCTGCGGCTCTGGCACAAAAAAGAAGGATTGGCCGCATTCTTCACCTCACCGGCAGGCGCAAGCTTCCCGGTTGCGGGATCGAATCCGAAGAGGTAGATCCCTGCGTGGGTTTCCCGAGATTCCGTTCCGCGATTGTAGGTTCCAACATAGGTCCAAACCATAAAACCCCAATTATGCCAAGCCGGCGAAGCCGGAAAAATTGGACAGGATAATAGGATGGACGGGAGTTTGAAATCCCGTGATCCTGTCGAAATCTTCGGTTTTCTCTTGCACCAATCTTGGATCGCCATCATAAAAACATCTACGCTTCTTGCTAAAAACTCCAGATACATAGTCTAACATGATCTCTCCCGCAGGTATGAATCAATGGCTCCCAATGAAAATGGGGAGTTGCATGGCTTATTGCGCCCGGTTTGGTTTTGCTGTTTTATGCGAGTCCGTTTGTCTGGGGAAATTTTATGTGAATTAATTTTCTCCCGTTCTGCGAAGCAATCAGTTTTTCGAAGCCAGGTAGTTGACGTTATCTCTGGAGGATGGGGTCAAGAATCGGGATCGGGCGGGTTGGGGGGGCAAAAGGGGAGAGCCGGATTGGGGACAAGAGCATCCACAGATGTCGCAAATGAACGCAGATCCCGATTGGCGGCCATCTGTGCAATTTACCGATAGGCTCCGTTCTTTCCTTCTACCAGGGAATTCCCTTGCTGTGCGTGTTCTTTTCGAAATCCTGGTTGAGGTCGGCGGCGGCGCCCTCTTTGTATCCCTTCAGGTTTTCATTGAGTGTGGCTGTGACGACTACACCGTCCTCCGACTCGTCCGCGCTGTAGGTGAAACGCGATTTTCCACCGGGCAGATCGAAACCAATTTCGGGGTTGCCTTTTTCGGGAACAATGCCCCCGGTGGGCGTCTTGTAAGTCCCGTTCTCCTGGTAATAGGAATTGTAGAGAATAACTGCCTGTTTCAGGATCGGCTTGAACTCCGCCAGTTTGGCCTTGTCGGTGGCGCCCATGAAGCGGGGAATCGCCAGTGAGGCCAGAATTCCAATGATCACGACCACGATCATCAGTTCCACAAGGGTAAATCCATGCTGCTTCTTCACAATCTCTCCAACGGTATGAATGTTACTTGATTGCGTTCCGTTTTCCTGGTACGGGTAAATATGGAAACTACGAGATTGAATGCGCGGTCTTCAATGCTGATTTGCGGCCCGCACCGGCCTTGCAAGTAGCCCGTTGCGTTTTTTGACGGCGTGCTTTCTCCGAGAAGGTTTCCATGTTTCGTTACGATTCCGGCAGTCTGCCCGTGGCAAAGGAGATTGGGCGCTGGACCAGCCATATGGAAATAGAGTGGGGGTCCAGAGAGGCGCGAATGAGGGGCTATTAAATTAAGCGATTAACATTTTGTAACATGTTTGTTTTCAATAACTAACATGAGCAGAAATAGCTTTTTATTTAACAATTCAATTGACATTTCAGGCAAAATTGGTTATTTTCAGAGACTCTTATGGCCTAAAGAATAATTACTAAAAAGGCTGGTCACATGGCAAAGACCTTGGTCTCGCTGTTTCCGAAGAAGCCAAGCAACGAACTCTTTCAGGGAGTCTGGATTTGGAATTCGCTTCTGACCAAAACGGAAATCGAGCGCCAGCTCGAGCAGTTCAAGGAAAAACAGCTCACCACCATTCTCCTTCGGCCCGGTGCCGATTGCGAACCCGCCTTTCTTTCGCAGGACTACCTTGTTCTTCTCAATCATGCGTTGGCCTGCGCGGCAAAGCATTCGATACAAATTCGACTTGTCGAAAGCCTTTCGGGCGGGGCACCCAGTTTTGCCGCGCAACTGGCCACCGAGCACCGGCAGTATCGTCTCGAGACAGTGCGTTTTCTGGAACAGGCTAATGTCCGGGCCACAAAGGCCTACTCGAAAACCATCGCCAATCCCGAGAACACCCTCATCTATGCCGTGCGCATGAATGAAGCGGAAATCGAACCTTCCTCGCTCCGCAAACTGAACTCGGCCGTCAACGGAAATCAGCTTTCGTGGCCTGTTCCGCACGGCGAATGGGTGATCTTGTTCTTCAGCCGGCAGGAGCAGTATCTGCCGCTTGCCGGATATCAGATTGACTTTTTTAATCCCGCCGTGGTTTCGAAATACGTGGCCGGACTTTTCGACACCTACAAGCGCGCGGTTGAATCAAAATACTGGGGCAAGACGCTGGGCGGGTTTGTGTTCGAACTGCCGCATGTGGGTCCGGCTGCCAACGAATTCTTCTGGTCGGCCGAGTTGCAGCGCCGGATTCGCTCCAAGCTCAAACAGGACTTCGATCGTGTTTTGCCCGCGCTGCTGCTCCATGCCGGGAAGAGGACGGGCGTGATTCGCAATCAGACCTACACCTTTCTCATCCAGACAACGGTTCAGACGCTGGCCCAGCCGCTTTTGGCCGGCGCCAAGAAAAACGGCATGCATTGCGAATGCTACTGGTCCGACGTCAACCCATACTATCCCGACGAATCGCTTCAGCTGATTCCTCAGACCAGGGATGCGGCGCTGCTTTCCGGAATCCAGACGGTGCGCACCTCAATTCCCGAACCGGCGGCATTCTCGAAACTGCGGTATCGCAACCTGGAGACCGGCCAAAAAGTTGTCCGAACCTTTTTGGGCCGAAACAACTCGTTTTCATCATCGTCGCTCCAGTCTCTTCGCTATGAAATCGACCAACAGGTTCTGCGGGGCGGCCGAAACTGGGTCATTGACGGCTTAAACATTGCTCCCACACCCAAGGTTCACCCATTTGTCGCATCCGGCCCAACCGTATTTTCGCCCTTGTGGTCCTGCCTGGACCGGCTGCTCGATTATACCCGCATGTTTTGCGCCCTTGCGCAAGAGAGCACGCTCAACCGCCAGGCCCTGCTGCTGTATCCCCGAGCTTCACTGTTGGCCGCGTATACACCCCTCGACACATCGGAATACGAGAAAATCCGGGCCGTGGTGAATGATTGCTGCAATCTCCTCTCCAAATTGGGAATCGGATACGATGTGGCTGACGAAGAGGCATTCTGGAGTGCCGAAAATACCGCGAAGGGCTTGGCTGTAAAGAGCTTTGCCGATAAAACCAACTACTCGATGATCGTGCTGCCGCGCGTTTCCCTTCTCTCGCGCAAAACGCTGGATGTGGTGAAAAAGGCGTCGGCGCTGGGGACACCTGTTCTGTGGATGTCCGTGCTGCCCGTGGGTATTTTGGAGGATGGCGTCAATCCGGCCGTGCGCAAGCAATTGGAGGATTTTCGCAAGAAGCAGCCGACCACATTCAAGGTCTTTGAATTGACATCGGCCGCGGAAAACGATTTGCGGGCAGTGAGCCAATCGACCTTCAAGTCGGTCGGCGGCGAAAGGCCGGTTGAGGAGATCGAGACCGCGCATTTTCGGGGAAAACACGACATCTTTGTTGTCCTGAATGCCTCCGAAACCGCAGCAAAGAGCATGGACGTGCAGATTCAGGCCCCAAATAAAATCTATCTGGCCGAGATCGACAAGCAGGAGGTCTACAAATTTCCCAAAGCCCAGTCCGTGAACGAGGGGCATAGGTTCAATCTCGACTTGCAACCGCGCCAGGCCATGGTTTTGCTGGCCTCCAAGAGCAATCTGACGGTTGCCAAGGGCCATCTGTTCGAGCTCATTGCGGGCCTTGAGCGCAAATACCGCATTGTGTTCAAGAACCATTGGGATTTCAAACCCGACAGCGCCAATCTTCTGCCGCTTTCGTTCTGGAACATGCGTATCAGCGGAAGCACCGAAAACAGCGGCTTTTTCCGCTTCATGGAGACCTACTTCGAGGTCGAGGAGCTGCCCAAGCCGCTCAACCTCGTGCTCCACAGCATTGTCAATCAGCCCATCGAAGTCGGCAGTCCGTTCCTTCGCCACCTTGAAATCGCGGTGAATGGCGTCAAACTCAAAGAATTCCAGGCACGGTCGTTCTATGGAGAATCCACCTGGCAGCCCTCGGTTCCCGTATCGGGCAATTCTCTGTTCGGTCCGCGCAGTCTGGAGACGGACATTAGCGGATTCATTCAAAAGGGATTCAACCGCATCTCGGTGCGCACGGTCGGCAACTACTACACGCCCGAGTGCATCAATTATCCTTTGTTTCTCAAAGGCGAGTTCGCCCTCACCCGCGGCAGCCGCGGCTGGGTCCTGTGCAACCCGCTTACCGCGCAGGAATATGCTTCGTGGGCCGAACATGGATACCCGTACTTTTCCGGCACCGGGACATACAAACAGACCTTTGAACGGCCCGACGCCTTCCGGCGCCTGGTGATCAAGTTCCGCAAAGTGGAAGAAGTGGCGATGCTCAAGATCAACGGCCAACTCGTCGCGGTTTTTCCATTCGAGCCCATGGAAGTGGACGTGACCAATCTCACGCTCCAGGGCAAAAACGAGATTGCGGTTCAGGTCCTCAATACACTGGACAATGCCGTGAAGCTCAACTCGCGATCCTCCGGTCTCACCGGCGAAATCTTTCTCGACGTGTATTAATCGAATTCTTTGCCAGAAAACGGAAGGCCGGGCATCGTCCCGGCCTTCTTCGTTTGCGCGCCCGCTTGCAAGCGTCTTCGCATCTTGCCATTTCCTCCGCCCGTTTATTCTTGGTATATTTCCGTTTACAATGAAACAAGCGGCCTTCGTTCTCTCTCTTTGTTTGGTGTTTCTGCTGGTTTGCGCAAAGACGCTTACGCAAACCGAGCGTACGGCCATTGCCGGCCAGTCGCCATCGCCTGTCACCGACACCACCGGCAATACCGTTGTGTTCTGGGTTGTGCCCTCCAACCCGGGTAACGTCGCCTCCATTCTGTGGGACTTCGATGGCGACGGAAACTGGGACGAGATTGTGGAAGAAAGCGATACGGCAACTCATGTCTATGCGCAGGGGGGCACCTACAACGCCCATGCAGCGGTGTTTGACGCGGACGGCCGGCTATGGGAGCCCGTTGCTTTTCGGGTTAATATTGTTGAATCCTCCAGTATACAACGCTCCCGGATCCTGGACTATCCCTTCGAGATTGCTATTGAACCGGGAGATACTGCGGCTCTGTGGGTCACGCCCGCTTATCCCGGCGAAGTGACGGGAGTCTTGTGGGATTTCGAAGGGGACAGCCTCTGGGATGACACAACGCAGAGCGACAGCGCCGCGCATGCATATTCGGTCAAAGGCACATTCTCCGTGCTGGCGGCGGTGCTGGATACTGCCGGCGTGCTCCAGGAGCCTGTTACGATCCGGGTGCGGGTCGTGGATCTGGAATTTGAGTTCAGCTGGGAGCTTCTGCAATTATTCTTTCTGTTCCGCGATTCGCTCCCAACAGACCCATATCTTCATTCCAGCCCCGAGAGTCTTTACCAAAGCGTGCACGAACCCTACACGGTTTATATTCCACCCGAGCAAGCCGGCAGCTTCCTTGCATCCCTCACCACGCAGGTCACGGGCCGGGCCGGTATTCGGATCGACTCCGCGGCGGGCGGATTCTACATCAACGAAGTCATTCCAAACTCGCCCGCCGCGCAGCAAGGCCTGCTGGAAGGCGACACGATTGTCTCCATCGAGGATAGCGCTGTGGCCGGCCGCACACTTACCGGAGTCACAGACCTGATCCGCGGCAATCAGGGCGACAGCCGAACCTTCGTAATCCGCCGCGGCACAACCGAACTCACGATCACGCTTCAATTGGGCACGTTCCGCGTGCCCTCGGTTTATGTTGATTCCCTCGATTCCTCGCTGGCCTATATCGAGATCACTCAGTTTGCCGATTCCACCACCGTAAACGGCGGGACCGCTGCCGAGTTTCGCAGCGCCCTGGCCCAGACCGCCTGGGCCCGCACCACCTTGCTCGATCTTAGAGGAAACCCCGGAGGTTACCTCCATCAATCCAATGCGGTTGCCGCCGAATTCCTTTCACCGGGAACCGGCATTGCCCGGTTTCGTCAGCGACTGGTGTATCGAATCGATGCGGCCCATCTTGCCGCTGTCACACGCGACACGGTCTACCGGACCTCCGGAGGCGGAAGCGCTCTGTCGCGGAGTTTCATCGTTCTTTCGGACTCCTACACCGCCAGCGCTGCGGAACTCCTTGTGTCGGTTCTGCGGGAGCAGCGCGATTTCCCGCTGGTGGGTCAGACAACCTATGGCAAAGCGCGCGGCCAGGTCCTGCAGGGCACGCCCAAAGAGGCCTTGGCCAAGATCACATATGCGCTGATCACGCCCATCGAGGGCCCCTCGTATGACCTGGTGGGAATTGCGCCCGATGTTGTCTCCGCCTCCAGCAGAGATGCGTTGACGGATGCGATTCGCTTGGCGTACGAACAGATGGGAGTGCCGTCCGCCAAAATCGCCCGAACTTTGGCCGTGGCGCGACGGCTTGAAGCTTTGCGAGCTCAGAACCGGCCCACTGGAAGACAGCCGCTTGGTATTGAATTTCTAAAAAGCCAGCCTTAATATTCTCTGATGCCCCTACATCCAGCGATTCCGCCGCTGTGTTGAGTTTCACCACACAATTTCCCACACAATTGGTCTATTCGTAAAGTCGATCCGTTGTTTGACAACGACTTAGCATCCAGTATCGATTTGGGCACACGGCTTGCATTATTACTCTCTTCCACACGAACAGGCGTTGTGAAATGGGGAGGTTGTAATGCGGTACGAGGCCATGGAACGGGAAAAGGCAGTTCGCGAAAGCAGGCAAAAGGGCGCGGTTTGTCCGTTCGTGGAGGATGCGTCGGGCGCATCAATCTGCCGGGCCCTCGATTTTCGGTGCGGGGAGCGGGAACAGTTTTCCGAGCCCATGCAACCGGAGACCGAGGAGATGAAAAGCCGCTCTCACCGATGCATGCGGACCCAATATTTCGAACGGAAAATTCCTCGTGTCATGATTGCCGATGATGACGAGTCCATCCGCGACTTGTGCTCCCAATTTTTAAAAGCCAAAGGAGAGCATCATTTCATTTTTGCCCCCGATGGCGAAATTGCCAAGCGCTTGCTGGATTCGCTCAAGCGCGAATGCGAAATGGTTCATGTGATCGTCTCGGATGTGGAGATGGGCAGCGAGGCAAAGAGCGGCTATCAATTGGCGGAATTCGTGCACAGCCGGAACTTTCCCTGCCGCATGGTTATGATGACCGCCGGCGTGGGCGGAGCTTCCACAAACTCGAAGGTGGTCCTTAAGGTCCTTTCAAAACCCTTCCGGTATGAAGAGATTTCAAAGGCCATGGACCAGGCGCTGAATCAGTCGTGAGTTGCCGATCGCCAGTCTCGGCTTTGGCGAAAAGAGCGGGGGCATGGATCAAGCCCCCGCTCATCCGCAATTTTAAACCTAAAGGCCGCAGTTGCCCGCGGCGAATAGCGGCAACCTCTTGCCCCATCTCGACATTCAGAAAGCCTCGCCATATCTATTGGGTGATATGCCTGCGTTTTGTTCATGCCCGCCATCAAGCCGGGCACCCTTCGGGCTCGCCTTCGGCGAGTGTTCTGCGTCCGTCCTGGCCTACGAATCAAGCCGATCTGAGACAAGATCTTACCGCTCTTCATCCACGGTTCACCGGCGGTATTTAGGTTAAAAGCAGTAGAAGAAACCGGTTTCGACACTTGGGCTGGTTCCCCAGGACTGTGATTCCCCAGGCAGATCATAAGGAACCGAACCGCTTCTCGATTCCTGACGTCCCCGCCAGGAATAGCCGAACATCAAGCTGTAATTCAGGTTCCAAAAGTGAATCTCGACTCCCACGCCGGCACCAACGGACAGATTGTGAACGGTTTCTTCATAGCTATTGGAACTGCCGGAAGAATACGATTCCCGATTTTCGTCGCTGGTGAAATTGTACTGGCCTCCATAGTAGGCAAACGCATTTGTGCGCCGCGCCTGGTGCAAAGACCGCAGCCCCATCCCGCCCGCGCTAATGTTCACAAACATACCGCTTTCGTCCTTGCTTGCTATGGGGACAAAGGTGACCTGGTAACCGTTTTTCGATTCACCCCAATGCCGGTACGAGAGTCCATAGCCCGAAATAAATCCCGCGGCCGCGCCCACATTGTGCCGCTTGATAGAGGTTTCGTAGATGCCTTTCCCCGCCGGCTCCTGAGAGAAGCCAAAATTGGAGATAAGAAGGACCGAGAGCGACGCGAGAATCCCGCGAAATAAACGCTGATGCATATGGATCTCCCCAGCTATGAAGTGACATGCAGAGGGCCCAGACCCTTCATAACGAACACTGTGGTGAAGGCGGCCGGACCATTTCTGTTGATGCAAATAAAATCGTGAAATTCGGGAACAAAAAGCAATTTGCGGCACCAAGGGCTCCTCTGCCGGACGCGCTTGCGCATTACCACAACCGGGTATTTTGGGGAGCTAATCTTCAAGGTCTTTCTTAGCGGACTTTATGAAACGACCAAAGTCCCTGTCCTTTTTGCGCTTCTCGGCGTAGGACATCTGGTAATATTCCGACTCTTTCCTTAGCTTCACAAAGTTTTCGTAGTGGTCGGCGCTGATCCGACCCTGGTCCAACGCATCCAGTACCGCGCAGCCAGGCTCATTGTTGTGGGTGCAATCCCTGAAGCGACACTGCGGCGCAAGCGCCAGGATGTCTGGGTAACTTGCCGCAATCCCGCCCTCGGCTCCAAATACACCAAACTCGCGCATCCCGGGGTTATCGATGACCATCGCGCCATTTTCAAGGAGATTGAGCTCTCTTCTGACAGTGGTGTGTCGCCCCTCACCGGTACCACTTACATCCTTCGTCTCATGTACAGCACGGCCCATCAGGGCATTGATGATCGTGCTCTTCCCCACGCCGGATGAACCGACGAAGCAATACGTCTTGCCCGGAGCGAGGATGTCCCTTAGATGATCGAGGCCTTCCTTTGTGACATTGCTCAAAGACACGACAGATTCGGTAATGCCGGCCTTTTGGATCTCCTCGATCTGGGCCGCCAGAACATCCGGTGCTATGAGATCGATCTTTGTCAGCAGGATTAAGGGAATGGCGCCGCCTTCCTTAACCATGACCAGATAGCGCTCCAGCCTTTTGAGGTTGAAATCGTAGTGGCATGACTGGACAACAATGACAATGTCCAAATTGGCCGCAATCATCTGGAATTCGACGGAATCACCGGGCGCTTTGCGACGAAGGGTTGTTTTCCGATCCAGTATCCCATGAACCATTCCAAATTCGTCCTGGGCGGATTTCCGCACGCAAACCCAGTCTCCAACGCAAGGCCGCTGCAAAGCAGTCTGGGATTCGTACAGGTATTTTCCCGAAAGCTTGGCCCGAAAGAAACCCGGTTTGCCGACCAGCAAGAGCTGGTTGCGATCAATCGCGGCAACGCGTGCTATACTGTCGTTCTCGCAACAACGACCGGTTTGCGATGCAAACCATTCATTCCAGCCCAGAGCTTCCAGCGCAAATCCAGCCATGCGTAAATTTCCTACTTCTATTCTTGCGCGGCCTTGTCTCCTCAACGCAGTAAAAATTGGCTTTTTCCCTGTGAAAACACAAACAGTAACCTGGAAAACGAAGTATTGAGCCGCGCCTGTGCCGGAGATAGAATGCTTTCCCTCTATGGGCTCATTGGTTTCAAGGTCTTTCCCAGAGATGTCTGACATTTTCGCTGCCACTCCGCTATTTTCCTTTTCCATTACCGGTAGTCAATAACGTCCACGCCTGGCAAAGGAGGGTTGCATGAAGCCGAAAAAGCAAGGCAAGCATCCCGCGAACAAAACGGAAGGGGACAAACAGAAACAGGCCATCCAACGGCAAATAGCCTTTGCCTCCGGTCTGTTCCAAAAGGACATAACCATTCGAACTCTTTTGGAATCTCTTTCGGAAGGTGTCATTGTTGTTGACCAGCGGGGAACCATTTTGCTTGCCAATGCCCGTGCCGAACAGATGTTCGGCTACCGCAATCACGTTCATGAAATCATCGGGAAGCATCATGATATCCTTGTTCCCATGCGATACAAGGGAGGCCATCAGAAGCATATGTCGAATTACTTCGAAGCGCCCCGAGCCAGGCCCCTGGGTATCGGTCTTGACCTTTTTGGGCTTCGTCGTGACGGGACCGAGTTCCCGGTAGAAATCAGTCTTAGCTTTGTAAAAACCGCGAATGGCATTCTTGTCATGTCTTTTATCAGCGATATCTCCATGCGCAAGGGAGCCGAACAGGCTCTTCAACAACGCGCCGGAGAGCTTGAAGCCGCGGTTAAAGAATTGGAAGCCTTCTCCTACTCGGTGACCCATGATCTTCGCAATCCGCTACAGGTAATCGTTGGTCTTGGCCGGATTATTGAAGAGGATTTTTCGGACCAGTTCGATGATAACGCCAAGAACCTGGTCCGCCGAATCATTGACAATGGGAAAAAAATGGACAAGCTTATCGATGACATCCTGAATCTTTCCAAGGCTTCGCGAAAGGAAATGGCTGTTGGGGAATTCGATCTTTCCAAGGTTGCAGCAGCAATTATTTTTGATTTGAGGAAATTGCAACCCGACCGGCGCATCGAGACGAAAGTGCAACAGGCCTGCAAAATTCAGGCAGACGAAGGTCTGATGAGAATTGCCATGACCAATCTCATTGGCAATGCCTGGAAGTTCACGCAGAAGACAAAGAAACCACGCATCGAATTCGGCTGCATTCGGAAGAATGGCGACCGGATCTTTTTTGTCCGGGACAATGGGGCCGGTTTTGATCCGCGGCAGGTGGACAAGCTCTTCATTCCCTTCAGCAGGCTTCACACCGAAAAAGAATACTCCGGAACGGGAATCGGACTTGCGACCGTGGCCCGAATCATTGGTCGTCTTGGGGGAAAGATTTGGGCGGAAGCGTTCCCCGGCAAGGGAGCAACGTTCTATTTTACGGTGGGGAATCGAACGGACAAACCGGCCTAGCCGTGTGACCGGACCGCATTTCCATTTTGTATTTCGAGAACGCGAGAACGGGCATTTTTCAACGGAAGGGACTGGCAGTGGCAACAACAATTTGGATTGGAAACATTCATTTTGGGAACACGACCATTTCCGTGAAACTGCATACCGCGGTTCACCAGAACCGGGTCCAGTTTCACCTCCTGCACAGCAACGACGGGGTCCGCCTGCGCCAGCAGATGATATGCCCCATCGATAAGGCGCCCATCCCCCCGGAAGAACGGGTAAAGGGATTTCAATTGGACGAAAGAAACTATGTCCTTATCGACCCCGCTGAGCTCGAACAATTGGAACCCAAAGACAGCAGGATAATTGAGGTTCATGAATTCGCAAACGCCGGAGAGATAGACCCGGTTTTCCTAGGGCGGACATATTACCTGGAACCCGACGGCTCCCACAAAAGCTATTTCGCGTTTGCCGCGGCCCTGAAGGAAATGGACGCGGCGGGCATCTGCACATGGGTCATGAGAAAACGCTCCTATTTTGGGGCTGTCCGATCAGCCGGAAGGACGCTTAGGCTTAGCGTTTTGCGGTATGCGGACGAGGTCATACCGGCAAAATCCCTGGATCTGGAAACCTTTTCGCCCTCCCCCAAAGAGCTGGAAATAGGGAGTGAGTTGATCAACCGGATGACGGTTCGCTTTCAACCGGAGAAATACAAGAATGAGCACCAGGAGAAATTGCAGAATCTGATCGATCAGAAGGCCCGCGGGGCAAAGATCATCCTTCTCAAGCCCAGGCATCGCAAAGCAACGGAACCCGGCAAACTCCTTACGGTTCTTGAAGAAAGTTTAAAGAGGGCAGCCTAGATGAAAGAGGCGAAGCCGAATCGAAAACGAAATACCAAGCCGGAGAACCCGTCGGAGACCACAATGACCCACGGCTTGTGGAGCGGGACCGTCAGTTTCAGTCTGGTCGCCATACCGGTGCGGGTGGTGAAGGCCGTGGAACCAGGACGGATTTCCTTTCGAACCCTCCACAACCGCGATTACTCTCCCCTCCACCGAAGAATGGTTTGCCCCGCGGAAGGAAGAATCGTTCCTCCGGAGGAAATAATTCGGGGATACGAGATTGCTTCAGACCGTTACATTACAATCACCGATGAGGAACTGGAATCGGTTTCACCCGAACGGAGCCGCACCATTGAAATCGCCGAATTTGTCGACTTAAACGAAGTGGACCCAATCTACTTCGATCACCCGTATTTCCTTGTTCCTTTGAAGGGAGGCGAAAAATCCTACAGCCTTCTGGCGGAGGCCATGCACCGGACCAACAAGGCGGGGATCGCGCGATTCGTGATGGACGAGCGGGAGTACCTGGTAACCGTTCGAAGCAGGGATGGGGCCCTGGCGCTAAGCACGCTCCATTACCAGGATGAAATCGCCGAGGAGAACCATGCGTCCAAAGGCGAAGAAGCCGGCGAGAAAGAAAAGAACGCCATCAAAAACAGCATTGCCAAGAGGATGAGCGGTTTTGCACCGGAGCAATACTCCGACAGCCGCAGGAAAAAGCTCATGGAGATCTTGGAGAAGAAAGCGAAAGGAAGAGCAAAGGTCGAGGCTCCGGAGACCGAGGAAGAACCCGGGGAGGCCGTGGCGGATCTGATGGCGGCCCTGGAAGAGAGCATGCGCAAATCGAAGAAGAGCCGATGAGTATTCACCACAGAGACACAGAGTTCGCAGAGAAAAGAGCAATTTGACGCAAAGTCTTGTTCAAAAAGACCGTTTTCTCAGTACTTACCTCTGTGGGCTCTGTGACTCTGTGGTTATTCAACAGTTACGACGATGAGCAATAAAGTAACAAAGATCAATGGCAGAGAATTGTCGCTGTCCAACCTGGAAAAGGACCTTTATCCTTCCTACGGATTCACGAAAGCCAATATTCTTGAATACTACAGCCGGATTGCGCCCTTTATTTTACCGCATCTCAAAGACCGGGCCCTGACGCTGAAGCGATATCCCGAGGGCGTGGAAAAGGACTTCTTTTACGAGAAGCGCTGTCCGCCATACCGTCCTCCATGGCTGCCGACGGGCGAGGTGCCTTACGGTGATGGCAAACACCTCACGGCCTGCCTGGCCAACAATCTCGAAACCCTGATCTGGGTTGAAAACCTTGCGTCCATTGAACTTCATGTCCCCCTGGCAAAGGTCGATTCACCCGGAAGGCCCGATTCGGTGGTCTTCGACCTTGATCCAGGCCAAGACGCGGGTATTCTGGATTGCGCCAAAGTCGCTCTACTGCTCAGGAATCTGTTGGGAGGCCTGAAACTTTCAAGCTGCATAAAGACATCCGGCAAGAAAGGGCTTCACGTGTACGTGCCTCTAAATTCCAGCCGGACGACATTTGAGGATACAAAGCGCTTTTCTAAAGCAGTGGCCGGGATTCTGCAGAAGAACGATCCCAATCTTATAACGGAAAAGATGGCCAAAGAATCCCGGAAAGGGAAGGTCTTTATCAACTGGGCGCAAAATGATGCCTCCAAGACCATGGTGTGCGTTTACTCCCTTAGGGCACGGGAAGCGCCAATCGTCTCCTTTCCCCTCACGTGGAAAGAAATTGAAAATTCGGCAAAGCAAAAGAAGGCCGAAACGCTGATGATCACGCATTCCCAGGCCGTTGCCAGGGCCGAAAAGAAGGGAGACCTGTTCCAGGAGTTGTTGACAGTGAAACAGGAACTTCCGAGCGTATGGAAAAATTAAAAGAATACGAAGAGAAACGGACATGGAACACAACCCCCGAGCCCAAGGCGGGCCGCGGGCCTGAAGGTGCGGGGAGCCACCTTGTTTTCGTGGTTCATAAACATGCCGCAAGCCGGCTTCATTACGATCTCCGGCTGGAAATGGATGGTGTGCTTAAAAGCTTCGCGATTCCCAAAGGCCCCTCTCTGGATCCGTCCGTAAAACGATTGGCGGTCCTGGTCGAGGACCATCCTTTTGAGTACAAAGATTTCGAGGGCGTGATTCCAAAGGGAAATTATGGAGCGGGCAACGTGATCATCTGGGACAGCGGCTTTTACAGCCATCCCTCCGCAAGCAATAGAGAGGAAAGTGAAAAGGCACTCCTGGAAGGCTTGAAAAAAGGAGACCTGAAGTTCGCGCTTGCGGGGAAAAAGTTGAAGGGCGAGTTCGCGCTGGTCAAAGCAAGGTGGGACGATAAATCGTGGCTGTTGATAAAGAAAAAGGACTCCTATATATCGACAAAGGACATTCTTGAAGAAGATCGATCTGTGATTTCGAACAGGACGGTGGAGGAAGTCTCCGGAGGCCAACCCCAACCATCTTCCACCGGCAAAAAGACGCGCCCGATCCGTGAAGGTGCAGCGTCCTCAGCCAAAATTCTCAAGAATGCGCCAGTCGGGGCCATGCCCCGCAACGTGAATCCCATGCTCTCATTCACGGCAGAAAAACCATTCGATCATCCCGAATGGATCTTCGAAATTAAATGGGACGGATACCGGGCCATTGCGGAGATCGGGAATCAAACCCTGTCGCTCTATTCCCGCAATCACAAGTCTTTTATCAACGTTTATCCCGCGATTGCAGATGGGCTGCAAAAACTCAAGATCACGGCGATTCTGGACGGCGAAATCGTTGCCCTGAATAGGGCCGGGCTTCCGGATTTCCAATTGCTCCAGGATTACGCCAAAACCCCCCGCGGGCGCCTGATCTATTATGTCTTCGATATTCTATATTACCACGGCCATGACCTTACCGGTCTTCCGCTTTCCGAAAGAAAAGACCTTCTCAAGAGCATCCTGCCTTTAACGGGGCCGATAAAATTCGCCGACCATGTGTGGAATGATGGCGTTTCCTTTTTTCAGGCCGTCAAGGAGAAGGGTCTTGAAGGGATCATGGCCAAGTATTCAAAGAGCACGTACCGGGAGGGGATTCGGAGCAAGAATTGGCTAAAAATCAAGAACCGCCTTGTCCAGGATTGCGTAATTGCTGGTTTCACGCAGCCGCGTGGGACGCGAAAATATTTCGGCAGCCTTGTTCTGGGCGCGTTTGAAAAAGGAAGGTTTGTTTATGTCGGGCACTCGGGAGGAGGATTTGCCGGCAAGGATCTCAAGAAGATCTATGAGCGGCTTTTGCCTCTTGTCAGGCAAAATTGCCCGTTTGAAACCAAACCGCCGGAAGACATGCCAATCACCTGGGTGGAGCCTGTCATTGTTTGCGAATTTGCTTTTACGGAATGGACCAAGGACAACATTCTACGACATCCCGTTTTTCTCCGCTTTCGCGAGGATAAAACCGCGGCTGAAGCCGTGCGCGAAAGCCTTTCCGATTTGCAAACACCGCAGATGTGAGAGTGCGTGAAATGAAAGTCTATGCGGGAACAAGTGGGTACAGCTACAACGAGTGGAAAGGGAACTTCTACCCCTTAAAAATTTCCGCCGCTGAAATGCTTCCCTATTATTCCAAACAACTGAATTCCGTGGAGATCAACAACACCTTTTATCGCATGCCGAAATTCAGCATGATGAAGACCTGGACGGACAAGGTTCCGCGCGGTTTCATATTCGCCGTGAAAGCGCCCCAAATCATTACGCATGTAAAACGGCTTGTCGAAGTGCGGGATGAGACGCGGTATTTTCGAAGCCAGCTCGCCGGCCTGGGAAAATTGCTGGGTCCTATTCTCTTCCAGTTTCCCGCCAGCTTTCGGGAAAACCATGGCGTGTTAGAAAATTTTCTGGACCTGCTTCCTCCCAAGACATGCGCTGCATTCGAATTTAGGAGCCCGACATGGTTTAAGGAAGAGACATTTGCTTTGCTTCGCCAACGGAAGTGCTGTCTCTGCTTGGCCGACACCGACGAGAAACCGCTGGATGCCCTAATCTCCACGGCTTCATGGGGGTACCTGCGCCTGCGACGCACGGATTACAACGAGTCGGCCCTTTCCCAATGGGCGGCCAAAGTCCTCGCCCAGAAATGGAGAAGGGCGTTTGTTTTCTTCAAACACGAAGAGGAACGGGCAGCCAAGGGCCCGGAGTGGGCGCTGCGCTTCCGGGAGCTTGTCCAAGCCGATGACTGAGAAGCGTTTTTTCTGGGTGCTAACTGGTTGATATTACAGGTAGTCTCAATGGATAGCTGGGCGGGTTCGCGAAGCCTCTACACCGTCAAATCGAGCTGGTTGGCGGTTTCTGTTTCCGAAGGCGGAGGGATTTTGGAAACTTTTGCGGCTGATTGAATGTCCGCGTTTTTGTTGCCCTGCTCCACAAGCGACTTGTTGGCCGACTGAATTTTATTATCAAGTCGGTCTTTGATCCATCCGGTAAAGATCTTTTTCTGAAACGACGTGGGATTGGACGGTGTGCCAGCCGCGGCCCCTGTTTTTTCGGCATTATCCCCTAGAAGATTTCTTGCTTTAATTGTGCTGATGGCGTCCACACCCTTTATGAAGCTCATGGCCATCTCCTGATTCGGGAAGGACCGAAAAAATGTCCTTTTTAATTATCGGCAGATTTTGAGCAAACTTTAGGGGTTTCCAGAATTTTGCCGCAGCAATCAGGGCCGAGCATCCGGAACCTGAGGTTGAATTGGCAGCTCGCCTCCGTCCCCTCTAGGCTCTATTGGCAAAAACCAACCGTTTCAATAATATCGTTATAAAACTCCGGGACGGCACTCGCGGGAGGCTGTGGTGTCCTTGCTTCGTCACCTGTCCTTCGTAGCGCAAAGCGCGAAGAAGGAGGAAGGAGAAAGAACCACTATGGCGAGTGCTTACAATCGATTGTTCCTTGGGGAAAGGAGAATTCCCCTCAGCTTGCTGCGGGGTCCTTCAATCTTTCGTCCGAGAGGGTCGTATTCGCTGCCGGAGATCTTTCCGGCATTCCGACGATCTCCCGACAAAACCGGCCTTTTTGCATTTTTATCGGCTCCGCCCGCTGATGGGCCGACGCGGAGGCTTGTCAGACCGGTACACATACAATCTTCGCTTGGCGTTGCTGAATAAGGAAGAGCAGCCAATGTCCATTTCGAAAAGCCGCCGAAATTAATAACCCGGCTACTGTCGAATCCCTGTCCGATTAAAAAGCTCCTTGCCTGGCCCGCACGATTGCCGCTTGCACAATAAAGAATGATGTTCGCGGTGTTATCGAATTGGGGGCTCGCCTGGATTAACGGCGCGGGCCATTCGAAGTTGCACGCGCCCGGGATCAGGCCGGCCGCGATCTCCCCCGAGGTCCGGACATCGATCAATTTGTAATTTCGCCGGCTCAGGGTGATTGCCCTCAATTCATTAGCCGACAAGGTTTGGCCTATTGTGCGAATACGGGACAGGTAGGAGAGGGGCATCGTATCCGCGGCGGGAAATCTTGAGCCGGCTAAAATAGAAAACCCGCTTGAAAAAACCGAATCAGCAGGATAGCCTGCCTGAACAATGCGGCCGGCCGTTTGAGCTGCGGCGATTCCGGCATGACAGACTATTAAAAGCCTGTTCCGGCAGCCGAGCGAGTCGACCCATTTTTCCGCTTCGGTTGCATAAAAACAAGGAAAAACAATGGAGTCCACGGGCTGGTCGCCGCGAATGTCAAAAACGATGAAATCCGCGTTGGTTTGGCGCCAAGCCAAGAATTGGTCGTTCGACAATGCTGTTTGCCCGAATGCGGTAACGGCAAAAAGCAAAAACGCGGGTAGCGCCATGCTTCGGATGAAATTCAGGGGGTTCCATTCAGCTTTTCTCATCTGCGGCCTTTGTGCCGGAGCCAGATACCGGAAGCGCGGGCGTTAGAGCGAGCACGCCCAAGGCCCCGCTTTTGGCGGGCAAACTCTAACAAACCGGCAGGCGCATTGATATGCCCGAGGCCGGAATCGAACCGGCATGGCCTTGCGACCGAGGGATTTTAAGTCCCTTGTGTCTACCAATTCCACCACTCGGGCGAATGGATGCCCACACCATATTATATACTTTCTCCCGAAGTTTTTTCACGCGTTATTGGATTCCAATATTCGAAACCCATGCGATTTCACGTTGAGAGCTGCTGTTTCAGGTTCCCAAGGGAATGGGAAAATGGTTGTCTTGTCTAAATAAGGTAGTGATGAAGATCTGCGCCGATTTTGTTTGCAGAAATGGTTTCCTGTGAAAGCTATTTCTGCTCTTTGGCAATCAGCCTAAGTGCCAGCACTTCAACCTGCGAAACAAAATCTTCGGCTTGCGCAAGCAATTTTTGAACTTGTGACTTCTCGAATTTAACGAAGTCCTGGTAGTCGCCTTCTTGCCTGTAGTCAAAAATGTCAGAGTAGAATTTCGCCAATTGTGGAGCAAGCAGGCCGCGATTTACAAACTCCCTGTTGAATAAAGATCTGATGCCGGAGTGTTTGGAAGAGTGAAGCCCTTGGTAATCAACAGCGCACTGGCATCATAGAACGTCGCGTAATAAATCCGGTTTACTGCGCCGGCAAGTGATACACCATCGAGAAGTGTTTTCGCGTCCGATAAAGTCGCTCTCGATTTCTCAAGCCTGTACTTCGCTATATCGATTTCGTCCTGCTTCAGACAGCAACCCCTTCCTTGTCTATGTTCCAATGCAAAGGCATTGCTCGGGCAAGAGCGGAATCCCAGAAATCTTTATGCCTTATGATGATACCAAAAACCACGTCGTATTTGAGTTCAGCCTCGAATTTGATTGTGCGGATTTCTTCTTCCGCTGCCATGGTTGTCTTTGCGTCGACGAGAATCAAAAGGTCAATATCCGAGAATTCCTCGAAATCTCCACGCGCCTTTGAACCGAAGAGTATGATTCGCGTACCGGGAACTTTTTCCTGTATGCGGTGTTTGAGCTCCTTTATGGCCCGCAACTCATTTTTTTTGAGGCGCTTTTGAATCTGCGGTGTCATCTTTGTATCTCCTATCCAAAAAATACAAAATTTCTGGTGACCTACGGCCTGCAGGCATGTTTTTGCGCCCATTGGTTATTTCCCCAGCTTCATGCCTATCAAAATTGATGGAGAATTTCTTTTGAGCTATCTGGTCGAACAAAGATTGCAGCCCATAGCAGGCCAAGGCCTTACTCGATTGTATGGTTTGGAGTTCACCTGCCGACTGTGGGAACAAGGGATTTTAAGTATCTTGTTTTATCCGCCTATTGTGGATCCGCCTTCGGAAAATTTCCGTCATTGGCGGACCACTTGGGCGCATGCATACCGACACCCTAATTATATACTTCTTTGCGATAAATTTTCACGGTTCTTGTGCGCGGTTTTTTGTGATTGGGCCGGCTTTTTCCAGAGCTTGCCCATCGCGGGCAGCCGTGTCCTTGTTGCGTCACCTGTCCATAGCGCCCGCGCGAAGGAGGAAGAGACTGGTCCATTATGGAACTCGTCTTCGAGAATCACCTTACGAGATTGTCGCGTCCCTTTTTTCCTTCCACGCGGACAATGAATAAACCGCGGGCAAAACAATCAACGTCAGAATGGTCGAAGTAATCACTCCACCAATGACCACGGTTGCCAATGGACGCTGGACCTCGGAACCCACTCCAGTCGATAATGCCATGGGGATAAATCCCGCGATATCGGTGGCGGCCGTTGCCAGCACCGGCTGCAGGCGCGAGAGTGCCGACTCCCGAATCGATTGCGCCATCGCAAAACCCTGTTCAAGTCGAGACCGAATCGCATTGACGAGAATCTGGCCGTTGAGCACCGCAATTCCGCTTAGGGCGATAAATCCGACCGCGGCGCTTACACTGAAGGGAATTCCGCGGATCCAAAGGGCCAAAACTCCACCAACGGCCGCGCAGGGCAGACCAGCGTAAATGAACAGAACATCTTTCATGTTGCGCAAGCTGAGGTAGAGCAAAAAGAAAATCAAAAGCAGCGTGAGCGGTACAACAATCAGAAATCGGGCCTTGGAGCGCTCCAGATTTTCGAATTGCCCGCCCCACTCGATCAGGGTTCCTTCGGGAAGCGCAATTTCCTTGCTCATTCTCGATTGGGCCTCGTTGACAAACGAGGAGATGTCCCGGCCCGCAACATTGCATTGCACCTTGATCAGCCTGCGACCCCATTCGTGGTTGATGGTGGACGGCCCCTCGGTAAGCTCGAAATTAAAGAGGGAGCCCAGCGGCATCTGCTTTCCTTCACCAAGCGATAACGGCAACCGGCTTAGGGCCGATGGATTGCTTCTGAATTCATCGGGCAATCGCATTGTGATCGGGAATCTCCTCTGCTCGTGCTGCAATTCACCAATGCGGTAATTGCCGTTCAGCGCAATCATCTCCAGGGCTTCGCTTGAAGGGATCCCGTGGCGCGCGATGTTTTCCCAGTTTAATTTTGCCTGCAAAAGCGGCTGTCCGGTGATTTGCTCGCCGGCGACATCGGAGGCGCCCCTAATCTCCAAGAGCATTTTCTGAACGCGATCGCTGAGGGCAACCAACGTATCGAAGTTGTCGCCGATAATCTTGATCCCCACGTCGGACCGGATGCCGGAAACCATTTCATTGATTCGCATTTCAATGGGCTGGGTAAATACGTAATTGATTCCCGGAAGATCGGTCATGACCGCATCGATTTTCTTTACAAGCTCCTGCTGGGTGCGGGCTTGCTTCCACTTGTTTCGCGGGTGAAGCGTGATAAAGACATCGGTGAGCTCCGTGCCCATGGGATCCGTGGCCACCTCGGCGGAACCGATGCGGCTCCAGCAGTTGTCGATTTCGTGGGGAAATTTCTCAAGAAGCAACTGCTCGATGCGACTGTTGTAGCGGACCGATTCATCGATGGAGACCCCGGCAAGCCTGATCGTGTTGATCACAAGCGACCCTTCACTTAATCGCGGAATGAATTCACCCCCCAGATGAAACCCCAAAACAACGGCTGCGGCAATCAACCCACCAACCACGGCTATGGTGCGCCTGGGCTTATCCGTCACCACTCCCAGAAGGGGCTTATAGAGGCCTCGAAGAAAAGCGGTAATCCTGCTTTCTTTGAGCTGAAGATCCTTGGAAAGCCCATAATAGGTAAGCAATGGTGACAGCAGTACGGTGGTGATGAGCGCTCCAACGAGAGCGAAGATGAATGTCCAGGCCATGGGCCTAAACATCTTTCCTTCAATGTTTTCGAGCGCCAAAATGGGGAGGAAAACGATGGCGATTATTCCCAGACCGAATCCGATGGGCCGCAGAACTTCGTGTCCGGAAGTAATGATGCAAGTCATGCGTTCCTGAGGAGTCAGTTTTCGTCCCAGGAAAGCACGGGATTCGGACAATCGTCTTAGGTTTGCATCCATCATAACGATCGATCCGTCGATAAGAACGCCAAAGTCCAGGGCTCCCAAACTCAGAAGGCTTGCGGCAATGGCGAAGTGGTGCATTCCCAGAAAGGCGAACAAGGCCGCGAAAGGAATTGTAATCGCGACAATGATACCCGCCCGGAAATTTCCCATGATCAGGAATAAGATCCCGATCACAAGCACCGCGCCGGCCAGGAGGTTGTGTTTGACGGTTGTGATCACTTCCTGCACGAGGTGGGTGCGATCATACACTACATCGACCTGAATGTCCTTGGGAAGGAAGCGCGTCACCTCGGTAAGCCTGGCAGCCAGCCGCGCCGTGACTTCCTTGCTGTTCTCTCCCATCAACATGAATCCCAATCCAAGGACCAATTCCCCCTTCCCATAGCCGGTCACGGCGCCACGCCGGATCTCGTGTCCTTTCCGGACGGAAGCGACATCAAAGACCCGTACCGGTGTGCCGTTCGTAGTCCGGATCACCACATTGCCAATGTCGTCGGCGCTCGACAATCGCCCAAGGCCGTGGACCAGGACCGATTGTCCTCCGGATACGATCTCTCCGCCCCCGACGTTTTGATTGTTTTTCTGGAGAGCCGTTACCACCTCGTCAAGCGTCAAGCCGCGTTCCGTGAGCGCATCGGGATCAATGATGATCTGGTATTGCAGCTCGAAGCCGCCCCATGAGTTCACTTCGGCGACACCGGGAACTTTGCGCAGCGCAGGTTTGATCACCCAATCATGAATCGTGCGGACTTCGTCGAGCGCGCGATTAGGATCGTTGCTGCGGATCGTGTAATGAAACACCTCTCCCAATCCCGTGGATATAGGTCCCAATTCCGGAGGCTCGATCCCCTCCGGCAGATCCACGCTGCTGATGCATTCGACAATGAGTTGACGGGCTGTGTAAATATTGGTGTGATCGTCGAATACCGCGACAACTTGCGCCAGTCCGAATTTCGAGATCGAGCGCACGTCCGTAAGGCCCGGCAGGCCGGAAATGGCTTGTTCAAGGGGAGCGGTGATCTGCTGTTCGATCTCTTCGGGGCCCAATGCGGGAGCGACCGCATTTACCTGAACCTGAATTGGTGTTGTGTCGGGAAAGGCATCGATGGGTAGGCTTAGCAAGGCTTTGGTTGCGACGGCGGCAAACAGGCCGAAGGCAACCAGAACGATGATACGATACCTAAATATGAGTTCAAGAATGGTTGACATGATTGCCCCTTTAGTCGTCCACGCACCCTGCGCCCAGACGAGATTTAAGAAACTCTGATTTTACGACAAAGGTTCCGCCCACAACGATCTTGTCTTCCGGCCTTAGCCCCTGCGAAATGAGGGCTTTTCCATCGATAATGCCTTCCAGCGTAACGCGTCGAACCTCATACAGATCCGGTTCCACCCTTGCAAATATGACATCCTTGCCGTCGATGCTTGCCAGCGCATCCGGGGCAATCGCAAGCATTTGACCGCTTGTTTCGTTGTTAAGGAAGGCCCGGCAGAACATGCCGCTCTTTAGATTCCCCTTTGGGTTTTTCAACACAGCTCTAATTTGGACCATTCCGCTGGCTCGATCGACCTCCGGCGAGACCCAATTTACCTTTGCCGGATAAACGGTGTTCTTGTCGAAGGCAATTCCCAACGAACCTCCCGGGGCCAGGTTTGCGGCCGCCGAGGAAGGAACCGAAATATGGACCCAAAGCGATGACAGATCGACAATCGTCATAACGGGCGTCTCGGAGCCAACCGATTGCCCCACGGCCGCTGTCCTTTGGGTGACGACCCCCACAATCGGGGCCCGGAGCGCGAATTCGGACGAAACCGTATTCCGTTCAAGCAGGAGGGACAGATTCTCCGAAGCAATCCCTGCATTGATTAATTGCTGGCGAAGCGCCTCGGATGAATTGCGGGCGCGATGAAAGAGCGCCGCGGCGTTATCTAATTCCTGCCGCGAGGAGACCTTCTTTTCATAGAGATCCTTTTCGCGCAAATACTCGGTTTCCTTCACGCGCGCTTCGCTTTCGGTACTCCTGAATTCAGCAAGGACCTGTGCGAGTTCGGGACTCGAGATCGTGGCAAGCACCTGGCCTTTTCCCACTGCCGTGCCCAGGTCGACCTTCACGGAGGTAACGATGCCGTTATACCGGGCCATTACGATTGCCGATGCGTTTTCGTTGAATGCGGTGCGGCCGGGAAAGGATATCCCGCCCTTGATAAAAGCCGAATCGGGCGGAGCCGTTGTTATCCCCGCCTTCTCCGCCGACTGCGCGGACTCGAACCTGATCTTCAGCCCTTGGCCGGGCTGCAATGAACCCAAGAGATCGGGATGGCAGATGCCGCATTCCTGTTCCGGCAGTCCGTGCTCCGTGCACATCTGCCCCAAATCAGCGGCCTGCTTTTCATTTCCCTGCCCGTCGCCGGCCCGGGAAGCCAGTTCCGGATGACAAAGAAAACATTCGTCTTCATAAAGAGAGTGCTCTTTGCAGTACAAGCGGGACTTGTCCTGAGCCTCCGGGTGGCAGATAAAGCAACGGTCTTCGTAGCGACCATGCTCCTTGCACCATAATCGCTTTGAATCGCGCAACGATGGATCACAAATAAAGCATACAGACTTGGGAGCCTTGTGCACGCACGATTCACCGGACGCGGCGGCAGATGTTTTCCCCGGTTTTTGCGCTGATCCTTTTCCGCAAAAGGCCACCATCATGCCAACAATTAAAACCGCGATGCACATGGCAGACCCTGACAGATAAACTTTTTGCGTGTTCTTCATTTCCTATCCTTTTGTAATCTCAGGGTGGCATATAATGCATTCGTCTTCGTAAAGGCCATGTTCGCTGCAATAAAGCTTTGTCGTATCCTGTGCTTCCGGATGGCACAGGAAGCAACGGTCTTCATACCGGTTATGTTCGTTGCACCAGAGACGTTTGGGATCTCGTAAACTGGGATCGCAGATAAAGCAGAGAGTTTTTGGAGCCTTGTGGGTATCACAGACCGGTGTTTGGAGGCTGTTCTGGCCGGAAGCTTCCTTCGCAACCTCAACCCGCTTCTCTTGTGGCGCATTTTTGTCACCGCATGATTGCATTAGAGCGGCAAGACCAAAGCAGGCGACGATCTTAATAATTCGTGATTTCATGGGATCTCCTTCGGTGAGTTTATTGTAACTGCTTATTAGAGAGCCTTTGCTCAATTTGGGCCCCGCATCATTCCTGTGCGCCGCTCCAATTCAATCAGCGCCAGCCAATAGCGAGCCGCGGATTCCAGCCGCTCACGGGCAGTTTCAAGAAGCCTCCGCTGCGCATCGAGCATTTCGAGAATGCCGGACTTGCCGGATGCATACGCGAGATAGCTTGCGTTGTACACCTCTTCCAGTTGCGGCAATACGTCTTTTTCAATAGCCCGCGTTTGTCGTAAAGCCTGCGCGGCGCTGCCATGCGCTATCCGGATCTCTTCGGCCAATCGCACAAGAGCTTCCTTTCGAGCATATTCGGATTTGGCCACCGAATGCCGGGCCGCTTTAATCGCTCCCTGATTTCGGTCAAAGAGCGGAATTGAAACGGATAGTTCGGCCTTTGTATTTGGGGTGTCGATTCCTGTAACAAGCCCGGCGCCAATGGTGACCGGAGGGATTCGCTGCGCCTTTTCAAATCCCAACGACGCCTTGTCTTTCTTCAGTTCGCTGTCACAAATTTGCGATTCGGGAGCCAGAGACAATCGTTGGATATAAATATCGAGCGCGGGCAATTCGGGGAACGAATCCAGCTCGCTTCCCATTGCCGTGAAATTTGTTTGAGACGATCCCCATAAGGCCGCAAGCCGCTGACGCGCATTTTGCAGCTCCGCGCGCGCTCGTTCCCGTTCGATGGTCGAGAGAGAAAACTCGGCGCTGGCCCGCAGGGTATCGGCCAGGGCAACCTTTCCTGCAACGGCCCTTTGTACCGAAGCATCCCGAACCTGCTTGGAGAGTTCATGAAGGCTATCGCGCAGGAACAGGAAGCGCTGTGCCAGCAGCACATCCAGAAACTTCGTTTTGGTTTCGGCAATCAGATCGGCTTTGCTTTTTTTCAGGGATGCAGCAGCCCCATCCACTTCCCGCCGCAACAGTGTAACGGCCCTGCGCCGCGCTAAGGGTTGGAAGGTCTGTTGCACCAGCACCGAAACGCCCGCTTTGGTTTCCACTCCGGCGCGGCCGGCCGAAACATCCTCGGCCTCCATGACCACGTCCGGATTCCGGAAGAGGCGTGCCTGGCGCAAATGCTCCTTTTGGATTGCGACAGTAAGTGAATCCGCCTTGAACCCGCTGTTGTCCCTTAGCGCCGCCGAAACAGCTTCGTTCAAGGTGATCGGCTGCAGCGGCATAATGTCCTGGGCTCCAACGGAGCCGATTCCGCTGGAGCAGACACTGATTATCACAATTAAGTTAAGCTCGTTTTTCATCGTGATATCCCAACAATGGCGTCCTCGTCTCCGTGTAGACGGAGCGTAGGCAGCCGGTAATGACCCTTCAATTCCGCTATCGGAAATCGAGGGCCGGATCTTCTTTCGGGATAGTCTTAGACGGAAATCAAATGATCAGGAAGGGTCTTGGATTCAAATGCGTGGACGGCGAAGCGGAAAACCGGCAATTTGAGGAGGCTGATGGAACAGAGCCGGGTTCAAAGGGCACAACCGCGATGTCAATGAATAGGCTGCCATGCGCCCATCTTGGCACCAGGGTGGGGTGATGGTGCGCTTTCTTTTCGATACAGCATTTGGCCCGCGAAGATTCATCCGGGCATCGGTCCTCGCATTCATCCGCCAGGAAAGATGACGGACCGCTGAAATCAACCACACCGTTTTCACAGAAGCAGATGTCCGAAGTCATTGTGACCAGTCCAATGGCGACAATGGCTAAGAGGACCGTCAATCGCGTTCGAAGTGAGGCAGCGGATTTCATGGTGTTATGAATATCCAATTGCGACAAGGCCCGCCGCAAAACATTTCCCCGGCCTTCATCTCCTCAATGCGGTAAGGGTACTGTAATCCGAAACTCTGTTCCATGGAATGACAATTTCCCACTGGCGGCGTTCTTTGGCGTATTTCGGGCAATCGTGCCCATCGCCGGGTGGAGCGTTGGCAGATTCGCAGCCGAGCTCATTCATACCTACGATCATTGGGTGGCGTTTACGCTCCTTCTGCTGATCGGGGGGAAGATGATCTATGAGGCAATTTGGGGAGAAAGGATGGAAGAGGAGGAAAGTGGAGATCCCCAAAATGTTTACATCCTCTTGACCCTGTCATTCGCAACCAGCATCGACGCGGCTGTTGTTGGCGTCAGTCTTTCTTTTCTTGGCGTGGCGATTATTCAGCCTTTGCTGATCATTAGCATAATCACGTTCTTCATCTCCCTATTGGGGATAGCCATTGGATGCAAGGCGGGCAGCATTTTCGGGAAGAAGATCGAGATTCTGGGCGGCCTCGTCCTCATTGGAATAGGTGCCAAGATTCTCGTCCAGCACCTGTTCCAGTAGAGAATTCATCTATCCCGAATGTCCACGCCGTTCTGTCCCTCCGCCTATATTTTCGCCAAACCAAACCAGCCGCGCCGGATTGCGAGTTTTGCGGTTTCGATCACAGGAATGACCGTTGCTGCGCCCGCGATTACAATCGTCCAATCCTGCCATGTCAAATTGAAATTGCAGCATATGCCCGCCTAATTCGCAATTATCATTATGGACAGCTCAAACCGATATCCGAGCGCATCTCAAAAAGGCTTTCTGGCATCGCCCGGCTGCAAGCGCCGCAAGCTTCGTTGCGCTCCATCGGCGTATCTCCCTCTGATACGCCTGCTTCGCGCGCCTTGCCTGCGTCGTTTTCGCACGGGCTTCGGCCCGCGCAATCCTTTTTAAGCTGCGGTTTACTTCATCCCATTTCTTTCTGAATGGCTCCGCTTGGTCCATTCACAATGCCCAGCAACCGAATTCTCGGCGGTCCTTGGTTGCCTTGCCAAATTCCTTTGACAATTATTCCCCGGGCCAGCCTTCTATGGCTTGATTTGCCTCTTTATATGCCCATTTGGCACCCTCAACGACTCCCCGGAGGTGCTGGTAACCGAAATGCGCGATGAGCTGATCAAGAATGATCAATGCCGCGTAGTTTTCAGCAACGGGCCAAATGCGATTCGTGATCGTTGGATCGCGGCGGGTAATGGCCGACAGTTCCGTTGTCTTCAGCGTGTATTTGTTGATTGTATGCTGCTTCTTGTCAATCGTCGGAGTAGGCTTGACCGCCAGGCGGACAATCACATCCTGCCCGGTGGCAAGACCGCCGGTAATTCCGCCGGCATTGTTGGAATCAAAGACAACGGATCTGTTTTCGGAATGCATTTGATCGTTGTTCTGAAATCCTGTCATGTTTCTCACGCCAAATCCGGCTCCTATTTCCACACCCTTCACGGCGCCAATTCCCATTAGCTGGCCCAGCGCGCCGTCGAGTTTTTCAAACACCGGTTCGCCAAGGCCAACCGGGATGCCCTGGATCACAATTTCAACAAGCCCTCCCGCGGTATCGCCATTGTGGTAGATTTTTGTGCAGGCATCGACCATTCTGTCAGCCGCATCGATATTGGGGCATAATACAATTGGGTGGACTCCGTATGAGTCGAGAATTTCCTTCCGATTGACGGTCTTTGCGCGGTTACGAATTGAATCGATCTCGTTCTCGATTTGTGCAAGGACCGCGGCTTTTTGCAGAAAGCGCATATTCATGTTGATGCGCTGCTTGCTATAAACTTCGATATAAAAGGGATCAAGATCGCGGCGCATTCGCTTGTAGTTCTGGGAGTATTCCCACAGCTTTGCGTAATCCACCGGTCCGCTTTGAACGCCGGCAATTTCCTTTACATAGGAGGCAATTCGGATTCCGCACATGGCCAGCATCTTCTTGGCTATGTATCCGGCGCCGACAATGGGGGCAGTATAGCGGCCGCTGAAGAACCCGGCGCCAATGGAATCGTCGCACGGCCCGTATTTCATGAATGAGGCATAGGATGCGTGCCCAGGCCGCGGAGCATGATTGGTGTCCTGGTATTGCCGGATATGAATATCATGCCGATCCAGGTTTGGAATTAGGAACGTTAGTGGAGTCCCGTTGGTCAAATTCCTGTTGCCGGCACCGGGCACGGTATCGTCCGCATTAAGGCCTGCTACAATCACCGGGAGGTCCGGCTCTTTGCGCGGAGAGGAAAGTTCGTCGGCGCCGGGCTTCCGAAGCAACAGATCCCCATAGATTTCCTGCTCGGTCAACGGTATTCCAGGCGGGATGCCCTGAATGGTAGCAGTCAGCGATTCCTGGTAGGAACCTCCGGATACGGTTACCTGGAGCAATTTGCCCAAATGACACCCAAACATTTTTTCTCCTTTAGTTGGTTCAAAGAAATGTGAATACAAGGGCCGCGCAGTTCGATTCCGTATCGAGCATGAGGGAGGAACCGGTGACCGTTTTACCCGTAATTTCAGAAATTTTCGTTTCAAGCAGTTTCCGAACGGATTTGAATGCCCATACATGGTTCTTCATAATCAACTCTGAGAAAGCTTTCGATTTTGCCGCGACGACCTCGGCCTGCGCAAGTACATGCGTCATGGTCACGGCAAGGGAGGTTTCCTGGCCGGCAGCACTCACCAGGTTCGGCGAGAACCCCAGCCATTTTTCCGTGAATTGCCGGATCTCGCGGATAATTTGTTCCCGCAATTCCGGGTCCAGCATAAATGGATTCATAGACTGGCCAGGGTCAATCATGAATGCAGGCCTTTTGAAGATTACTCTTGATCCGGTCCTGGATCGGCCGTGATGAACGGATCTCGAAATTTGATCCCGTGATCATCTCGTAAAGCTTTATGTAGCGGCGTGACAACTCGATCACAAGCTCCGCTGGAGCTTCCGGGAGCTTTTCGTCTTTGTAGGGATCGCAATGATCCCGGAACCAGAGCCGGATAAATTCCTTGTCGATGTTCTCGGGTTCCTGGTTCGAGGCAACCTGGGCCTCAAATGTTTCGGCAAGCCAGAACCTGGACGAGTCCGGGGTGTGCATTTCATCGATGAGCAGGAGGTTATCATTCTCGTCGAGTCCCAATTCGTACTTTGTATCGACCAGTATAAGCCCGTGCTCCCGGGCAATGGATGCGCCGCGCTCGAAGAGAGCAAGCGCAATGGCGCTTGCCCGGTCCCAGGCGGCCTTGCTCATGATGCCGCGGTCCACAATTTCCTGCGGCGAAATGGACTCGTCATGCGCATCCGATTTGGTCGTGGGCGTAATGATGGGGCGGTCGAAGCACTGGTTTTTGTTCATTCCGTCCGGAAGAATATTGCCGCAGATATTCCGGACGCCTTTTGCATATTGCGTCCATGCCGAGGTGTCCGTCGATCCCGTTAAGTACCCGCGAACCACGAATTCAATTGGCACCACGCGGCATTTCTGCACAATCATCGCGTTTGGGTCGGGAAGCTCGATCATATGATTCTTCACGATGTCGGCTGAGTTCTTGAACCAGAAGGCGCTGATCCTGTTCAGGATTTCGCCTTTAAATGGAATCAGCGCAATATTCCGGTCGAAAGCGCTTAGCCGGTCTGTTGTGAGGATCAGTAATTCCTTTCCAAGATCGTACGTATCCCGCACCTTTCCCCTTCGTTTTCCGGGCATTCCCAGAAAGTCTGTATCGCGCAGGCAGTTAT
>CAYVZU010000016.1:13449-43931 GCA_964455935.1 uncultured Fibrobacterota bacterium | reverse complement strand
GCCAGCGATTCTGTAGTTTTGATGCAGGATCAGGCTGCAACCAGGGAGGAACAATGGCGGATACTGACATTATTGCCAAAGCGCGGGAGTATGTTTCATCCGAACCCAATCCGTTTTTTCGAAACCAGATCGAAATGCTCCTCCGCAACGGGGATGTAAAGGAACTCACCGAAAGATTCTACAAAGAATTGGATTTTGGCACTGGCGGAATGCGCGGAGAGATCGGCGGCGGTACCGATCGGATGAATCCCTACATGATCGGCAAGGCCACCCAAGGCCTGGCCAATTATGTAAACAAAGCGACGGGGAGCAAAGGAAGCGCGGTGATCGCCCATGATTCCCGCCATTTCTCGGATGTGTTCGCTTTGCAGGCGGCCCTGGTGCTGGCCGGCAGCGGCATTAAAACCTACCTGTTTTCTTCGTTGCGTTCCACACCCGAACTTTCGTTTGCCGTGCGCCACCTGAAGGCCACAACGGGAATCGTCATCACGGCCAGCCACAATCCAAAAGAGTACAATGGGTACAAGGCGTATTGGGACGACGGCTGCCAGGTGATTCCGCCGCATGATGTGGGAATCATTCAGGAAGTTCGTGCGGTCAAAATTATCCGGAGCCTTTCAAAAGAGGAAGCGATCCAGAAAGGCCTTCTCAAGATCATCGACCGCGAGGTGGACGAACCTTTCATCCAAATGGTGAAAGACTCGGCCCTGCGGCCCGCGTTGATTCGCGAAAAGGGCAAAACCCTGAGGGTGGTTTACACTCCCCTGTATGGCACGGGAGCCTTTCCCGTGTCCAAGGCGCTGGGTGATATGGGTATCAATGTTATTCTGGTTCCCGAGCAGAAGGATCCAAATGGAGATTTTCCAACCGCCCCTTTCCCCAATCCCGAGGAAGCGCCGGCCATGAAAATGGCGCTGGCATTGGGGAGACAGGAAAAGGCGGATCTGGTGATGGGGACCGATCCCGATGCGGACCGCCTGGGCATTGCGGTTCCGGACAACGGCGATTACGTGCTGGTCAGCGGAAACCGGCTTGGGGTCCTGTTGATCGATTACGTGCTGGGGTCCCGGAAGGAGATGGGCACCTTGCCGAAAAAGCCCATGGTCATCAAAACGGTCGTGACCAGCGAACTGCAGCGCAAGATCGCCGAATTCTATGGAGCCGGGTGCGTGGATGTGTTAACCGGGTTCAAATACATTGGCGAAAAGATCCGTCAATTCGAGACCGACGGATTGGGCCGCGAGTTTGTTGTGGGGGGAGAGGAAAGTTACGGATACCTGGTCCACACAAATGTCCGGGACAAGGACGCGGTCTCCGCCGCGACCATGACGGCCGAAATGACGCTCTACCATGTTTCGAGGGGGCGTTCATTAATGGATCGCCTGCGCGAGATCTGGAACCAATACGGCTATTACGAGGAACTCCTGATTTCCAAATATTTCAAGGGTAAGGCGGGTGTATCCGCCATGGCGGCCATGATGGACTCTCTCCGCAAGAGTCCTCCCTGCAACTTCGCCGGCCAGCCCGTATCGCTGATTCGGGACTACAAAAACGGAACCACGTTTGAGGTGAAGGCGGGCCGCGCAGAGAGGGACATTGACCTGCCCTCCTCAAATGTGCTTCAGCTCGTTCTTGCCGATGGAGATATTGTAACCGCGCGTCCGTCCGGCACCGAGCCAAAAATCAAATTCTACGCGTCCTGCCATTCCAATCCCGGCATGAAAATTGATGAAGCTATCAGGCAGGTGAGTTCGAAGCTTGAAGCCATCGGGACCGAGCTCAATGGTCTCATTGAGGACGCCGGCAAGTAGGCGAAAACGTTCTTCGACAGGGCCGAACCGGACGCCGGGTTCGGCCTTTGTTCCTTCCCGTTCGACCCGGGTTCTACCCCGTCATCATGGAGGTTGGGATGCGCTATTTTCTGGTACGTCTGCTGATCAGTGCATTCAGTTTGTGGGTGGCCGACAAAATTGTGCCTGGATTCAATCTTGACAGCGTAGCAACGCTTGTAATCGCAGCCGTTCTAATGGGCGCGATCAATGCGGTTGTCCGGCCTGTTTTGGTTCTCCTTACGCTTCCGATTACGATTTTATCGCTTGGACTTTTTCTGCTGGTCATCAACGCAGCCATGCTCGCCCTGGTCGCCTGGATCCTGCCGGGCTTCACGATTAGCGGGTTCCCCGCAGCTCTATTCGGCTGGCTGATCATCAGCATCACGGGCTGGGCCGTCAGCCAATTAATTCAAGGCTGAACATCGACTCTGGTTGGTGCTTCGTAAGGACCGAGCGGGCTCTAACGGCTTTCAATCTCCGGACCCAAGCCGGACAAAGCCGGAAAAGTTTGGACAGGATAACAGGATAAATGGGATTTGGAAAACACCTGTGATCCTGTCAATCCTGTCAAAAATCTTCTGCTTTCAATCAAAGCATCACACAAGAAGCATGGTGTCGAGCATGAAACTCTAGCAACCTACGCTCTTATCCCTATCTGCCCGCCGAATCTACTGCCTGGACGAGACAACCAGGTCAATCTCCCGCTCCCGTTCCACTTTGCTGCCCGGAGTCAGGGACTGGGAAATCACGGTTTCGGGAACAAGCTCACGGCGCGGTTGGTATGATATCGAGCCGATTTTGAGGCCGATTTTCGCGATTAATTTCTCGCTCTCGTCCAGAGAAAGGCCGACCAGGTTGGGCACCATGGCTTCCGTGGGTTCGACTCCCTGCGAGACCAGAAAATCAATGGCTGTGCCACGAGAAACGGAGCTGCCCGCGGCCGGTGTTGTGCCAATCACGTGATCGGTCGTCGCGGAATCGTCGAATACGTAACGAATGTGTCCCGTTGTCAATCCAATGCTGCCGATGTTGAGCTGTGCCTGGCGCAACGTTTTTCCAGCCAGAACCGGAACAACGGCGAATTCCGAACCCTTGCTGATCTTGTAGTAAACGGCCCGGCCCTTCTTCACTTCCTTCCCTGATTCGGGCCGCTGCCAGCAGATCTTGTTGATTGCAACGCTGTCGCAAAACTCCTCGCCCTCTCTCTGGAGGCTGAGTCCTTCACGTTCAAGGGTCATTTGGGCTTGCGGCGGAGAAAGAGGGATGAGGTTCGGCACAATCGCATGGCCGCGGCATAATGACCTGATCCATGAGTACCAGGCCCGCCAGGAGGCCTAATCCCGCAATGCAGAGGGCCAGAATCACCGTTCGCATTCCAATCCGGGGCAGCATAAGTATTACGAAGATAACCTTGTGGAAAAATTGGATTCAACCGGGTGGGGCAAATAGTTGTGAGTCCTCAGTTGTCAGTCCGCAAAGAGCAAATGCCGGCCCGCAGCAGAATTCGTAAGTGAGGACTGCCAACCATGAACTAACAACTATTACTCAGCGCCAAGCTTCGCTCCGTCAGCCGCAAGTTCCGGCACCTGTGCAGGTGCAAGCCGCAACTGACGCTGCTTCTGAATGCCTTTTTGGATCAGGAACAACAGACCGCCCGCCAGGCTCTCGACGTAGTTGAGCAGAAGCAGCACCGCCTGGAAGGCCAGAACTCGCTGCGAGGCAATTCCGGCTTTGCTGAGAACCGAGACATAGAAACTCTCGCGCACGCCCAGCCCGTTGATCGAGATCGGAATCAGGCAGATCAGCGTCGTGATCTGGATAATGAAAAATAGGGTCATAAACGACGGCTCGGCCCCAACGGCTTTTGCCGCGTACCAGTTGACATAAACCAGCGAGAACTGATAGAAAACGGAAAGCAGAAAAACGGAAACCAGAGTTTTTGGATGCGAGCGAAACAGGCTGACGGTCTGGTAAAAACGGGAAAGCGTCTGAACGAGTTTGGCCAAACCAAGCCATTCGGCCAGGGCCTTGATTCGCTGCCGCACGCGTCCATCGAACAAAATCCACATCAGGACGCCAATCGCAACCGCAAAGGCGAGCACGGAATAGAAGGCCGGCTGATTTTGAAGCCACTGCCGCTGCCAGGCCATGGCCACCAAAGCCAGGATGAATACAGCCACGAAACCGGCAAAACGGTCCATGAAAACGGCGGCGAAGCTTTCGGTCATACGGTCATCGCGGCGCCCCGTACTGTAAATGCGCGCGGCATCTCCGCCAATGTTGGTCGGAAGGAAGTTATTGAAGAAGAACGCGATGAGATAGTAGCCGTAAAGCCGGGGCATGCCGAACCGCATATTCTGGACATGAAGGAGAATGCGCCAGCGCCAGCAGAGCAGGCCGACGGAAAACAGGTGGATGGCCAGAGCGATTAGTGCATAGCGCAGTTGGGCGGCCTTCAGAAATCCTCCAATGGCCTCCAAATTGGTGCGGATCACCTGAACCAGGAGGGTGGGATGCGTGAGCCGGTGCAGGGTTGTGATGGACAGAATATCTTTGGGGCTGGTGAAATCCACCGCAAGCAGTGATACGATGAACAGAGCGGTCGCGCAGAAGCGGATCGCAAAAAAACCATGCTCTTTAAAAGTTTTCATCTGAAAGGGTATGGGCCCGATGCGAATCGGGCCCATACTAAAACACCTGTTGGCCGCGGGCCGGCCCAACGCGGTCGTATCCGTCAGCGCTATTTTTCGGTCAGCGCCGCTACACCGGGCAATTCCTTGCCTTCCACAAATTCAAGGCTGGCACCGCCGCCCGTGGAAATGTGGCTGATGCGTTTGCCAAGCCCGGCTTTGTTGATGGCCGCAACCGAATCACCACCGCCCACAACCGAGGTCGCACCCTTGTCGGTAAGGTCGGCAATTGCACGGGCAATCTCATTGGTGGCTTTTGCGAATTTTTCAACTTCAAAGACACCCATGGGGCCATTCCAGAAGATCGTCTTCGCGCCTTTGAGGGTATTCATGAACAGCTCCGTGGACTTGGGCCCGATGTCCAGGCACTGCATGTCCGCCGGGATTTGGTCGTAGGGGACAACTTTGGTCTCCGCATTTTCGGAAAACTCCGTCGCGGCAACGTAATCCACGGGGAGCAGAAATTTCACCTTCTTGTCCTTGACCATGTCCAGGATATTCATGGCCATGGGCAGGCGGTCCGCTTCGAGCAGCGATCGGCCGATTTCCAGCTCCTGGGCTTTGTGGAAGGTAAACACCATTCCTCCGCCAATGAGCATGATATCGACTTTGTCAAGCAGGTTCATGATCACATCGATCTTGCCGCTAATCTTGGCCCCGCCCAGGATGGCTGCGACCGGCCGCTCGGGATTGGTAATCAGCTTTCCCAGGTAATCCAGTTCTTTCTTAATCAGGTATCCGCAGGCGTTTTGCTTGAAGAATTTTGTGACGCCCTCGGTTGAGGCATGAGCGCGATGCGCCGTGCCAAACGCGTCATTGACATAGAGGTCCCCAAGGGAAGCGAGCTTTTTGGCGAAATTCGGTTCGTTCTTCTCTTCTTCTTCATGAAAGCGCAGGTTTTCAAGCAGGACAACCTCGCCGTTCTTCATGGCCGCAACCAGCTTCTCGACCTCAGGCCCCACGCAGTCTGGGGCAAGCTTCACGGTCTGTCCGATTTTCTTTGAGAGAACTTCGGCAGCCGGTTTCAGGCTGTATTTGGGATTGACCTTGCCCTTGGGCCGGCCCAGATGAGACATCAGGATGACTTTGGCCTCTTTGCCCTTCAGGTAATTGATCGTTTTGAGAGACTCGGTAATGCGGGAATCATCCGTCACCTTGAAGCTGTCATCCAGCGGAACGTTGAAATCCACGCGCACCAAAACGCGTTTACCCTTGAGATCCTTCAGGTCTTCGATAAAGAGCTTGGCCATGGGTCCTCCCTGTGATTACGAGCTTTTTAACATAGAATAAAGTACAATTCTGGTGCAATTAGCCGAAAGAAATTCAGAGCGGGGAACCGGCCCGCCGACGGGCTGAAGCTGCACAACAGGACTTGTCCTTCTGCTTTTTATTTCATCATTCCCAATTCTCAATTTCCAATTCCACTTCTTATTGCCTTCCCTCGCGACCTCCGGTATCTTTGACCTGTGAACGCCTTTCCCCGCACGCGCATTGTCACCCTGAATTTCCTTGCCGGCTTCGGCTATTTCCTGGAATTGGGCGCTCTGGCCTTCCGGCACCTTCGCAACATCTACTTTTATCGCCGGCAGGTTTTTGAACAGCTCTACCTTGTGACAACGGGCTCGCTTCCGGTTGTCTTTTTGGCCGCCGGTTTCACCGGCATGGTGATTGCTGTCCAGGCAGTCAGTCAGATTCAGAATACCTTGGTTCCGCGCATGTTTATTGGCGCGGCTTTTCTCAAAGCTGTTCTGGTCGAACTGGGGCCGGTTCTCACGGCTTTAATCCTGGCCGGCCGCATTGGCGCCGGCATTGCCGCGGAGATCGGCACCATGCGCGTTTCCGAACAGATTGACGCTCTTGAATCCATGGCCCTGGAGCCGGAGGGCTTCTTAGTCATGCCCCGGGTGCTGGCGGGCTTCACCATGCTTCCGCTGCTCAATATCTCCGCGTGCGCGTTTGCCATTGCGGCGGGCTATTTGACACTTCTTTTCTCGATCGATCTGAGCTTTGATGTTTTTGCGCAAGGAATGAAATGGAGTTTTGAATTCGAGGATCTCGTGCAATCGTCAGTCAAGGCTTTTGCCTTTGGCGGCTTTATCACCTGGGTCGCTTGCTTCTTCGGCCTTCGCAGCGGGCCGGGCGCCCGCGGCGTGGGCAATGCCACCACCGCGGCCGTGGTTGTAGCTCTTCTGGGCATTTTGGGCCTGGATTATGTGATCGTTAAAGTTTTCCTGATCCTGTAAGGAACCGATGCCGGACCGGATTAAAAAAGGCGAGGCGCCTGCGATTCGTTTCGAAAAAGTCTCGAAGGTCTTCAACGGCAAGAGCGTGCTCGATAAAATGGACCTCGAGGTGCTTCAGGGGGAATGCCGCGTAATTATGGGACCAAGCGGAGCTGGTAAGACGGTGCTTCTCAAACATATGATCGGGCTGCTTCGGCCTGATTCGGGTCGAATCTGGATCTGCAATCAGGAAATTACCGCCCTGGATCGCGAGGGATTGCACGAATTGCGTAAGCGAATCGGCTATGTATTTCAGCTTTCGGCCCTTTTCGATTCCATGACCGTGGGCCAGAATGTGGCTTTGGGGCTGGAAATGCATTCGTCTCTCCAGCCGCAACAGATCCGGAAGCGCGTCAACGAAAGCCTTGCGCACGTTGACCTTGCGGGCACAAGCGACCGGATGCCCCAGGAACTCTCGGGCGGGATGAAAAAGCGCGTTGCCATTGCCAGGGCCATTGCCGGCCAGCCCTCGCTTCTTCTCTATGACGAGCCCACAACCGGTCTGGATCCGGCCACCTGCAAAACGATTCGGGAGCTGATTCGCAGATTAAACCACAACCTGGGCATCACCTCTGTTGTGGTCACGCACGATATGCAGACCGCCGTTGAGATCGCCGATTGGGTATCGCTGTTTCTCAACGGCCGCATCCTGGCCCAGGGCAGGCCGGACGAATTGAGCCAGGGCGGTGTCCTGGAACGGTTCGCCCATGGAGAGGCGCTATGAGCCGGAAACGCGCGGTTGTCCTGGGCGCCATCGCTTTTGTCTGCCTGGTCGTGGCCGTATTCGGATCGATCTGGCTCAGCGAGATTCCGATTTGGCACCGCGAGTACCGCATCCGGCTCCGCTTCGAAAATATGGCCTTGCTCGAAAGGGGGAACCGGGTTTACTACATGGGAATCAACGTGGGCCGGGTTACGGATTTACGGATTCTGCATAACGGGACCATTGGCGCCGTGGCGGAGGTCGCCCTTCCCAAAGATGTCCTGGTCCCGGTGGATTCGCGCGTCTGGCTGGTAAGCGGGCTTCTGGAGCGCTACATCAATGTCTATCCCGGCCAATCGCAGGAGTTGCTGCCGCCCGATGGCGAGATCCGCGGAATCACCCTCGATATTTACGAGTCCTTTTTTCAAACCACAACGGTTGTTGAATCACTCTTCACGCCTGCCAATGTCCACAATTACGGCGTAGCGATTCGTGAATTGAGCGGCACCATGGGACAGTTCCACGCTGCCATGCGGGAAAACCGTGATTACCTGCGGGGCGTCCTCGCCAATACCGAGGACCTGGTTTCAAAACTCAACCGGGTCCTGGCCAGCGAGAGACTCGACCGGCTGGCTGTTCGGGGCGATTCGCTGATCACCGACCTGTCGCGGATCATGAACCGGATCGACCAGGGCCAGGGCACCATGGGCCGGCTTGTGACCGAGGACACTCTCTACACGCAACTCAATACGGCCACGGCCGGACTTGGCCGGCTCGCAAAAAGAATGGACGCATTCGTCATTAAAGCCGATACGTTGATCTCCGAAATCCGCAAGAACCCGGGAAAATTCGTGAAGTTCAGTGTCTTCTGACGTTTGGCGTTGAACGCTCTAGGTCCTACGCCGGAGTTCGAACTGTCCGGTTCGGCGTTTTCCGTAAAACGTCTGACGTTAAACGTCATTTGAGTCTTTCTCTCTTTCGCCTTAAAAAATCAATGATGAACCGCCCGTCCATTCCTTCCCAATCCTGAATCCAGCCTTCCGACAGGCCGGCTGCATTGAGCGCTTCGACAGCCGCAAAGTATTCCTGTTGGGTAATCCGACGGTTCACCGCGGGAATCTCGGCAGCCCGGTACAGCGGCGAATACTGCGCCATTAGACTGATCGCAACATCTTTGCCTAGCTCATCGGCCACCCATTGCAGACACTCGGAGCTGCCGGACTTGTTCTTCGGCAGCACCAGGTGGCGGATGATGAGGCCCTGCATCGCCAATCCATCAGAATCCGTGACCAACGGCCCCACCTGGCGCCACATCTCGCGGAGCGCGGCGCGGTTTCCTTCAACATAATTGGGACAGGCGGATAATTCCGCCGCACACCCGGAGTCGGCATATTTGATATCAGGCATATAGACATCGACGAACCCGTCCATAAGCTGCAATGCATGGACCGAGTCGAACCCGCTGGAGTTATAGACAATCGGTAGGCGAAGCCCGCCCCCAATGGCCAGTGAAAGAGCGTGGATGATCTGCGGGACAAAATGCGTTGGGGTGACCAGATTGATGTTGTGGCAGCCATCGCTTTGGAGCTTCAGCATTTCTTCCGCCAGATTTTCTTCTGTCATATGATCGCCGTGCCCAAACTGCGAAATCTGGTAATTCTGGCAGAAGATGCATCCCAGCGTGCAGTGCGAAAAAAAGATTGTGCCGGAACCGCGCGTTCCCGAGAGTGCGGGCTCCTCTCCATGGTGCGGAAAAATGGAATTCACCTTAAGCCGGTGATCGGCTTTGCAGAACCCGGTCTTTCCTTCCAGCCGGTCCACACCGCATTGCCGCGGACACAAAGTACAGGCCTTCAGATGCTCGCGAGCGATCTCATGTCGTTCGAGAATTTGTTGCCGCGACAGGGCTTCGTAGAATGGCATGCCACAAAATTAGAACATGGTGGAGGGGAATGCAAAAACGGGGAAGGCTGTCAACGGTGGTGGGCAGATGGGCTTGAGCCAGCGGGCCAGAGGCAGCTTTAAAACACCCTCACATTTTCCAGCTTCAACGCTTCTTTGCATCGCTCGTCTTCTCTCTGTTTTGCATATGCTATGATCTTCTCGCCGACATCGCTGATGGCCGCTTGAACCTTTACCAGATCGACACTCTTGTCTTTGCGAAGCCCGATCGATTCAAGAGTCGCAGGTTTCATATCCATCCCGCTCCATCAATATTTCGGCCAATTTGTCAGGCGAGATGTTATGGCGCTTTATCTTCTGCAAGTACTGTGTCGTTAGTTGGACGTCGAAAGCCTCTGGGTCAAATTCGCCGCCAAGCCATTCCATCATCGATTCGTATTCCGCGTGATCGGGATTCTTGATTACTTCCAGAAGGTTTGCAAAACCCGGTGGGGCGCCGCAATCTTCGGGCGGGCAGGCTCTTTCGCCGGCAGTGCAAATCGCAAACCCCTGGAATCCCGCGGCGTCAAGGCCCATTTTTTCTATGGCTATCTTGTGGCGCCATGAGTCCCCAAAGTCATACTCGTATTCGAAAGCATTGGAGTTCACCGCCACCTGGGCTAGCGTGATCTTGTTTTCATCTTTCACCATCATATTGTTTGCAGATTTATCGTTTAGCTCGAATTCGGGATCGGAGTATCGCTCGTGGCCAATGAAGAACATGTGCAGATGGCTGTTGGTCCACCCCATAGCAACCTGAATGATCGCGTGCAGGAGGCCAAGATTCACATCATCCCGCACAAGAATCCTGCGCCAGACCGCGGGCTTGGTGTTTGCCAGCGTGATTTTAAGTTGGCACAAAGCGAAAGCCTTTTTTGTTTTAGGCTTCGCTTGCCTTAATTCTTCACCCATACCTTCTTTATCCTTTCTTTCCAGCGGGACGCTAATACTCGACCTACTTCTCGACCAGTTTCACGATTTCCTTCAGTCCCTTGACCGCTTTTTCCAGTTCGGCAATCGCCTCATTCTCCAGTTCCTGCGGTTCTGGCAATTCGTCCGCACCTTTGATAGATTCGTCCTTTAGCCAGGTGATATCAAGCTTATAGCCACGCTTCTTAATATCCTCCAAATTGAATTTACAAAACCGCCCGGCTTCGCCCAAATCCTTGCGGTTGCCTTTGCCGTTGGGGTCTCCGCCGTAGCATTTCTCAAACTCTGCAAAGTGGGCCGGTGCAAGCGGGCGATCCTTCTTCGTGATTCCGGGCACATTGGAGCGGGCATCGCAATTCGGCGCAGTCGTTTCACCAGACCTTCGTGTAATAGGCCCGGTCTATATTCTGGTAAATGTTCTCGATCACCTGTGCCAGCGGCACCGACTCGCCCATCGGCAGGGCAACATTGATTCCTGGAAAGATAGAATCTTCAGATGCGGAAATGGTAGGAGCCAGCCTGCTGCCTGGCCTTTGATTGGCAATTCGGAATTTGTCATTCCTGTCATTTTGTCAAATCTTCAGTCGTGGCGGTGTTAGGAAGCCAACCGAAGCAGTACAATCGCCGCGGTCACCACGGCAATGGCTGCGAGCTGAATTCGGCTCGGCCGCTCCCGGTAAAGGAAATAGTTGAGGACCACCACCGCAATGGAGGTTGTGCTGAGAATGGCCATTGAAATGGAGAGCGGCCCTATTTTCAGGGCAAGCGCGAACCCGCCCGTGCCCACAAGAGTCGGCCAGGAGCGCAGCAGGACCTGCCAGAAGTCGCCCCAGCCGACCGGGGTTGCGGCGCGATGCAAGACAAATCGGCCCAGCAGCGCAATCGCGGCCATGATTCCGATGGTGAATTCCCACGACCAGGCCGCGGCCAAGGCATCAAAGTCGCGGGAGAGCTTCGCGATGGCCGCATACGCTCCCGCAATGCAGACCCCCGAGAGACCGGCAAAGAGGGTGCCTGCAAGGGCATTCCTGTCCAATTTCGTCCCGGACTTCCCGGTTTGCAGGGAAATGGAGGAACTGGCCAGCAGGATCATGGCGATTCCGGTCAGGTGAACCGGACCAAGCATCTCACCGTAGGCCATAATCCCTATCATCACGGAGGTGATTACACTGGCGCCAAGCTGCGATCCCACCGCGATTCCCACGGCCAGGTGGCGGTAGGAGGTTCCGATCAACACATTGGACACAAGCGCCAGTACCGCGGCGACCAGCAGCGCGCCCGGTTGCCTGACCATGGCAAACAGCGGCGCCACCCCGGAAAGAAAGACCAGCGGCAGCATTGTGATTCCCAGCGACAATCCCCGAAGGGCAGTGGTAAACAACGGATCGCGCCGATAATAGGAAGAGACGAGAGCAGCCTGCAAGGCATACCCCATCACCGCAATCACAGCGAGCAAGATAAACATGGCAGCAGAAGATATCCTTTGGGGCGCACCAAAACAAAAGGCGGCCGAAGCCGCCCTCGTTTCCACGGCAAAGCGACCTTTTACTTTCCCAGCGCCGCCTTGAACTTCGCCGCCAGGGCCGGGACCACCTCGAACAGATCGCCGACCAGCCCCAGGCTGGCAATTTTAAAGATGTCGGCGTCCGGGTCTTTGTTGATGGCGATGATGTAGTCGCTCGACTGCATGCCGGCCATGTGCTGAATTGATCCGGAGATGCCGCAGGCAATGTAGAGCTTGGGGCACACCGTCTTTCCGGTCTGACCCACCTGATGGCTGTAGGGTATCCAACCCGAATCCACGGCGGCGCGGCTGGCGCCCACGGCGCCGCCGATGGCCTCGGCCAGCCCGCGAATGACGTTGAAACCATCGGGCCCGCCAACACCCCGGCCGCCCGAGACGATAATATCGGCTTCGGCCAGGTTGACTGTGGACTCGACTTCCCTGACCACATCAATCAGTCTGGTACGGATGGGAATTTTGTTGGCTTCGATCCTGTGAATGACGACCTCGCCCATGCGCTTGGGGTCCCGGGGCAGGGGTTTCATGACTTTGTGGCGGACGGTAGCGATCTGCGGGCGGCACACCGGACAGATAATGGTCGCCATTAGATTTCCGCCAAAGGCCGGCCGCGTACCCAACAGCAGGCGCTTTTCCTTGTCCACTTCCAGGCCGGTGCAGTCGGCCGTCAGCCCACCCCAGACCCGGGCCGCGACTTTGGGGATAAAGGATCGTCCAACGGCTGTGGCCCCCGCCAACACAATGGAGGGTTTGTTCTGGAAAACGGCCTCGGACATTACGTGCCCGTAGGAATCGTCCTGAAAGGCCTCAAGGTCCGGGCTGTCATAGTAAAGAACCTGGTCCGCGCCATAATGAATCAACTCGTTTGCCGCCTCGTTCATGTTGTGTCCGAACAGGACGGCAACCAGTTTCTCGCCCAGATCGTCCGCCATCTTGCGGGCCGCTCCTAGAAGCTCGTAGGTCACCGAGTGAATTTTGCCGTCACGCTGCTCGGCGAAAACCCAGATATTCTTGTAGTGGGATGGATCGCGATCAAAGGAGATCTTCTTCTCTTCTTTGGCAATGGAAATGGCTTCACTGGGACAGCCCTCGACACAGGATCCGCAAAGCTTGCACTTGTTGAGATCGACCACGGCCTTGTCGCCGTCCATGGTAATTGCATCGTACGAGCACGTGGCCACACAGGCGCCGCAGCCCGAGCATTGATTGAGATCAACGGTAATTGACATGAGGGCTCTCCCTTACTTTATCACGTTCAAAGACTGGATTGCGCCAAAGGCTTCTTCCACAAGCTCCGGTGTTTCACCGGCCATCTTTTTGCCGCAGCCTCTGCGCTCGGGAATGAAACTGCGCAGCACGTTTGTGGGCGATCCCTTAAGGCCCAGCTTCTCGTCTTCGGCTTCGATTTCTGCGCGGGGCATAACCCGGATCTGGTATTTTTTGGCCCGCATCTTTCCCTTAAGGGATTCAAGGCGAGGTTCGTTGATTTCCTTGACTACCGTCATCAGGGCCGGCAGAGGCATTTCAACGACTTCGTACCCGTCTTCCATCAGCCGCTCTACGCGGATCTTCCCATTGGAAACATCCTCCACTTTGCGAACCCAGGCCACAAAGGGGATGTTGAGCATTTCCGCGATCCCAGGGCCCACTTGCGCCGTATCACCGTCAATGGCCTGCTTGCCGCAGAGGATCAAGTCGAACTTGCCCAGTTTGCGGATTGCGCCCGAAATCGTGTATCCGGTCGCCCAGGTATCGCTGCCGGCAAAGGCCCGGTCCGAAATGAGAACCGCCTCGTCGGCTCCCATTCCAATGGCCTGCCGAAGCGAGCTCTCGGCCTGCGGTGGCCCCATGGTGATGACCGTAACGCGGCCGCCGTGCTTTTCGCGCAGACGGAGCGCCTCTTCGATGGCGTATTCATCGAACGGGTTGGTAATGGCCTCCACACCTTCGCGGATCAGCGTTCCGGTTTGGGGATTGATGCGGACCTGTGTGGTCCCGGGGACCTGCTTGATACAAACAAGAATTTCCATGCTTACCTCCGGCAAGAAAATTGAAAAATGTCTTTTTCGGTACCGTGCGATCAATCTTTTCCTTGCGCCCCGAGAGACGGGAATTTATTTCTAAGCTGGATTTATATGCGCAAAATTCCTACAGCCGGTATTGAAGCCGGCATGGTTCTGGCCAAACCGGTCCGCGGACCCAACGGCAACATTCTCCTTAATGCCGGCGCTATTCTTCAGTCCGGCATGGCCAATCGTCTTCAGAGTTGGGGCATTCCCATCGTTTATGTGGAAGGCGAACCCGAGGAAGAGGGCGAGCAGGTCCTGGTCAAGAAAGTGGATCCCGCCGAGATCGAACGGACGCTCGCCAACCACTTTGGCGATACACGTACCGACCCGATGATGGAAATGATCTTCCGGGCCACACTCAACCACCTTATCGAGAAAGGCCAGGCTTAGCCAATGGCGCTTGAAGCCAATGCCCTGCGGGCCATTACGGAGCGGGTTACCAGCATTCCCACGCTGCCCACAGTCATTACACGCATGAGCACGCTCCTGCAGGACCCCCGCACGTCGGCCGAGGAAGTCGGCAAAGCCATTACCAACGATCAAGCTCTGGCTTCAAAAGTTCTAAAGCTGGTAAACTCCGCGTTCTACGGTTTTCCGGGACGAATCAATACAATAACGCACGCAATCGTCATTTTGGGGTTCGGAACCGTGAAAAACATCGTGCTGACCGCCTCGATCTTCGATTCGTTCGGAGGCAAGGGAGAGGCCGGCGCCTTCGATGTCGAGAAATTCTGGCTTCACTCCATTGGTGTGGGTGCGGGAGCAAAGGCCATTGCGCAACTTACGGGATTTCGCTACCTGGAAGAGGCGTTTCTGGGCGGGCTTTTGCACGACATCGGGAAAATCATCCTGAGCCAGTACGCCAAACCCGAAATGGCCAAGGTCATGAAAGTGATTTCCCAGAAGAACTGCCTGTTCCTTGAAGCGGAGAAAGAGGCCTTGGGCGCCACGCACCAGGAACTGGGCAGCTGGCTGTGCGGCAAATGGAATCTGCCAAAGGATCTCACTGCGTCAGTGACCTTCCATCATCGTCCCGCCGGCGCCGGCGACCACATGCAAATAACCTCTATCATTCATTTGGCCGATCTTCTCGTCCGGGCACTAGCGATCGGTTCGGGCGGCGACAACAAGATCCCCCGCATTGATTCGGAAGCATGGGCCAAGCTGGGATTAAAAGAGCAGGACCTTTCGCAGATTCTTAAGGCCGTTGAAGAAGAAGTCGAAAAGGCGAACGTTTTTAGTTCCATTCTCTAAAAAGCCCATCTCAGGGCTCCAGACCACAGCCTTCAGATTCAAGGCCTTTGATTCCACCCCGCAAATGAAATAGCGCGAATATCCGCCTTATACCGTCTACCATTCCCGTTTACCGTTTGTCTTCAACGGCTCTCCGCGCCAGTGCACCCGCACCAATCAGATTCGCGTTCAGCTTTCGTTCGTGGATCACAGCGGTCTGAAGCAAGGATCCATAGCCCCGCTTCGAGAGTTCATTCTGAAAGGATGGTTTAAAGTATTGCAGGGCGAATGCAGGTTTGCCGGCCAGATGAATGGCGGTATCCGGTGGAGCGCCATCCGCGACGGCTTGGCGAAGGACCAGGCTTCCCGCCCAAGCAAACAGGGTCCCGAAAATTCGATAGGTCAGGAGGGCTCGATCCTCTTTGGCTCCTGCCAACTCATCGATCAGCCGGCCTGGTTCGCTGCCTTCGACCACACGGCGGTGCGCGGATGATTCGATAGGTCCGGCCGCCTTAAACAGGCGCAGCATACCGCTTCCCGAAACAAGCGTCTCGGCCCTCAGGGATAATGGGTCGCCGCCAGGGCCGCAAAGCAGGCGATCCGATTCGTCCCTAAGGATGCTCTCAAGCCGCCCAAACTCCACCCCATCGTTCGCCAGAATCGACCGGAGCTCGCCTATATCGAGGGCCGTCGCATACCCGGGCTCATTCGAAAGATGCAGCGTGCGGTCGTTGCCATCCCAATCCCAGGTGGGGAATTGGACCTCGCCGGAGGCCGACATCCACGCGCCTCCCCATCCGCCGCCCAGAACCCAGTAGAAAAATTCAGTTCGTATGGCTTCCCACTCGGCCAAACCGCCGGCATTGGCGTCATTATCAATCGCAACCGGTTTTTTAAGCCGCGATTCCAGGCTCGTCCGCAGATTCTTGCCTTTCAGAAACGGCAGGTTCGCCGGAACCGTGTATTCCCCGCTTCGCTTGAACAATCCCGGACTGGCCAATCCAACTGCGACGACTTCATCGAGAGAGCGCCCCACCGAGCCTGTCAGATCCCGCATGGAGGAGACCAGTCCCTCGCTCAATCCATCGAGCGTCGGCAAAAGTCCGGCCAACGGCATCTGGCCCTGGGCAAACGGCTCAAGCTCGCTTGAGAACAGCCCCAGCTTGGCCCCAAAGCCCGCGCCCAGGTCGATCCAAATGAACAGAGGTTTATTGGAGTTCAAAGTCATGAGGAAAAAATTGTAATTTGAGCCGGCGCAAATGCAAAACGACATTGAGTCGTCCCGCCAATTAGCCGGCCACCTTCACAACAACGGCCGGGGCGGCCGGCTGCGGGCTCCGCCTACTTGGCGACTTCCGGCATCCCGGCCACGCGCATGCCGGCTTGGCCCAACACAACCTAATACATTTTCCGTGATTCGCCAGGAATGGGCGGTTGGTAGCGGTATCAAGGTCGCTATGCCACTGACCAAAAGTGCGACGCAGCAGTTTACTATAGATAAAAGCCCGTTTCAATAGAAAGAGTTTTCCTCTGAGCCAACGAACTGTTTTCATGCACTGCCGGCGTGGCACTGATTCCCAGTTTGCGCACCATTACGGCTGCCCGGTGTGTGGCACGCAGTTTCTTTCCGTGTTCTTCCAAGCTAAGAAAGTATACGGTCCAGGCCCGCCCCGGCGTGCAAAATCAGTGGGCCATACGGCCGATCTTGCCCGGCTGTTTCGCGCCGGGCATTCAACACATACTATATTCACCTGCTTGCCAAAGAGGTATATATGAGCAAACCGTTTCACCGGATCCGCCCCACGCCCATCGGTGCCTACCTGGGAAATTTCCATAAGAGTTGATCGGCCGGCCTGGTTGACCCCGAGACACGGAAACCGCGCATTCGCTTTGCGGTCAAGGAGCAGTTCAAGGATCGATGGGTCGATTTGGGAACGCTGGAGATAAAAGGCTGAGCTCGGAGAGCTGCGTTAAGAGGATATTGTTATCATATCCATTCACCCTATTAAAGGCGGGACCAACCACAGAGAGAAAACCGAGTTGAGAATGAGAACACAGAGGGGACTATTTTGTCGTCGCGCGCCGCGACGGCAAAGTGCCTTCACTCCGTACCCTCTTCTTTCGACTTCAGTGTTGCTCTGTGGTTTCATAGAGAGACATGGGAGGAACAATGCATAATCATGGACTTGAACTTTGGGAACATCATCACGTTTTCAGCGGGGCCAAGAAGGACTCGGAGCGCAAGACGCTGATCGTTGTGCTCCTGACGGTCACGATGATGGCTGCCGAAATCCTGGCCGGATGGCTGTTTAAATCCATGGCGCTTTTCGCCGATGGCTGGCACATGGGAACGCACGCCTTCGCCCTGGGTATCTCGCTGCTGTCATTCATTTGTGCGCGCCGTTTCGCGGCGGACAGACTGTTTACGTTCGGCACCTGGAAGATCGAGGTTCTGGGCGCCTATACCAGCGCAATTGTGCTTGGACTGGTCGGGCTGAGCATGATCGGCATGTCGATCGAGCGGATTCTGCACCCGCTTTCGATCCGCCATAATGACGCGCTTATTGTAGCTGTTGTCGGCCTGTTGGTGAATGCCGTCAGCGCGTGGATCCTGAACGCCTCCGGCGGCCATGCCCACCACCATCTCCCTGACGAACACAAAGACCATGACGAGCCTAACCACCACCACCACGACATCAATCTTCGTTCAGCCTACCTGCACGTCATCGCGGATGCGCTTACTTCGGTGCTGGCTATTGTCGCGCTGTTGGGCGCAAAGTACATGCACTGGACATTTCTCGATCCTGCCATGGGCCTGGTGGGGGCCGCGCTCATCCTTAAATGGACGATTTCGCTGCTGAAAGATTCGGGAGGTGTTCTGCTGGACCGGGAAGTGAACGCGCCTTTGGCTGTTCGCATCCGGGAAGTCATGGAATCGGACCAGGATACCAAAGTCAGCGATCTTCACCTATGGCGCGTGTCGCAGGACAAATACGCCTGTATCGTGGCCCTGGTTTCGAGCCAGCCCATGCCTGTCGAGGACTACAAAAAGCGCCTTGCGGAATACGAAGAGCTCCACCACATCACGGTTGAGCTGAATCTCTGCGGCTGTCCGGCAAAGGTGAGCTAAAGGAAGGCGTATGCCCGATATAAGCTGGGCTGGGATTCTGAAATCGATTGTGATGCTTTTTGCCGTGATTAACCCTGTGAGGAGTGTTCCTATTTTCCTGGAACTTACGAGTCATCTCTCCTCCCGGGAAAGGCGTCGGCATGCGCCATTTTATGCAAGGCATCTCGCATTATCCTAAATTCCGCAGTTGGCTGTGGAAAGTGGGATTATTTCAGGTGACCGCGCAGAAGCTCCCAACTCTTTAAAAAACGCAACCATTCACGACAAAGCGACACAAAGGTTTTGGAGCGAGGAAAAGCATCCATCCCGCAACGGAGCTTATCAACTGCGGTATCTGGGATGAAGGATTATAACGAAAAAGAGAGCCGGTTGGGCTCTTGTCTCCGGTCGGGCGATTCAAGAATGAAGGCGCGGTAAACGGCAACGGGTGCCGAAGCGACACCCGTTGCGTTGTGAAGCGGAAGCTCGAAAAGGCTACAGATCAACCGGCATCAGATTGTTCTTTTCAATATCCTTGAAGTAGTTGACCGTGGCCACCTTGAGTTCGGCCGTGGCCTCATCATCACAGGCGATGATCGCCTTGGGATGGAGCTGAAGCACCGAGGCCGTCCACATGTGGTTAACGCCTTCCTCGATGATCTTCTGCAGGGCGCGTCCTTTCTTGTATCCGTTGACGATCAGCAGCACCTGCTTGGAATCCGTGACCGTTCCCACGCCTACCGTAAGAGCCAGCTTGGGCACTTTGTTCACATCGTTGTCAAAGAAACGCGAATTGGCCAGAATCGTGTCGTACGTGAGGGTCTTCACGCGCGTGCGCGACTGCAGCGACGAGCCCGGCTCGTTAAAGGCGATATGACCATCGGGGCCAATGCCGCCCAGGAAAAGCTGAATGCCGCCGGCTTTCTTGATCCGTTCCTCATACCCCGCGCACTCGGCTTCGAGGTCTTTGGCATTTCCGTTGAGAATGTTGATGTTCCCCTTGGGAATGTCGATATGGCTGAACAGGTGCTTGAACATGAATGAATGATAGCTCTCCGGGTGGTCTTCCGGAATCGCCACGTATTCATCCATATTGAAGGTGATCACGTTTTTAAACGAGACCTTGCCGGCCTTGTTCAGCTTCACCATTTCCTGGTAGGTGCCGATCGGCGAGGAGCCGGTGGGCAAACCAAGCACATAGGGTTTGCTTGCGGTGGGTTTCGCATCATTGATCTTCTTGGCGATGTAGGCCGCGGTCCAACGGCTTAGGGCTTCATAGTCCTTTTGAATGATTAATCGCACGGGTCCCTCCTATAGTTTTGTTATTATGGCTTGGTGGCGCTTTGTCACCTCGTCCAACTCCGATTTCAGCTTCTTCACGAACTTGTTGGTCTCCATGCTCCCCCGGACAGCCTCAAAGTCCTCGTCGCGATGGCCATCGATGCCAAAACCCGTACGCGTATTGCCCACGAACTCCTTCTCGGCATCGCTTAAAACCATATTGACCAGCTTGCTGCGGGCCTCCTTCCAGGCATTAAGCAGGGCCGTCAAGCCTTCGCCGGATTCATCGGCCAGATCGCGTCCTTTGAGCTTCCGGTAATTGGCCAGAAACCAGTTCCACTCGTCCGCTTTGTAGGCATTGTAGATCGCAAGAAGCGCGTCGTAGAGCTCTTCCTGGCTCTTGATCTTGCCGGATTCGACATCGGAGCACAAGGCGTCGGCGCGTTTTTTCGAGCAGAGCAGGCCGCACAGGTCAACCCACTCGTCATCACCGGCACCGCCCTTGGGATCCGGCTTGAGCACATCGCGCACGGTCTTGGCCCCCAGCCCCTCCACGCGCTGCGCCAGAAGGTCTCCGAAATATTTATCAAGCGCCAGGCCGTAATAGCGGCTGCAGGTCTTCAGAAGCAGGCGCTTGATGTTGATTCCATTATAGGTCACATATTCCTGGCCCTTTTCCGCCTTGGCATAAAGATCCAGGAGGATCTGCTGGCCGCGGATCATTTTCTGGGCCGTGTACGGCGAAAGGACGTCGAAGATGATCAGGTCCAATTTACGGCTGGTTTTGCGCCGGTCGCGCGAAGGCCATTTCTCCCCGTCGCGCAGCGTGCCGACCGTGAAGAAGTTCATGCCCGGCACCAGCGTGGATTTCCCGCCTTCTTCGTTGATATACGAGAACGGAAAATCGGCCGTGTCGAAGTTGGCGTAATGCTTGCCGATCACGGCGGTAAAGGCGCCCACACGGGACGGCCACAACAGATACGAGAACGAGCCTGTTTTGCAGCCGCGCTCCATGATTCCCTGATGGATGGGACCCAGCTTATACATGTGGTTGGACTGGTTCGTGCCGCTGCCCGCATTGTAAAACGAGCAGAGCGCGGCGATCAGCAGCGTGGAGCGATGGTGAGTCACGGAATACGGCCCCGCAAAAAGCGAGCAGGCCTCGGAATGAAAGCCCTCGGAGTTGGCGAAGAACACGCAGTTTTCGGATGAAAACTGCTTTCCGATCCGCGTGCCCTCGCCCACCAGGCTGGCGCAAATCATGGCGCCGTCCTGCACACTGGCGCCCTTTTGAAAAATGAAATGCTCCGCGATGACGCCGTTGCCCACGGACGTGGGAGCCTCGGCGCTTGAATCAACGGTTCCCTCTTTGAGTGAGAGCACGCTGTTGACAACGGCCTTTGGGCCGATCCAGGTGTTTACGATTTCGCTGCAATTGACGACTCTGGCGCCCGCCCCGATGAACCCGCGATTCGACTTGCGCCGGGCGGCAAAGTCCTCGGCCAGCTTGTTGAGCTTGGCAATCAACGCTTTGCGGTCGCGATACAGGACCGTCAGGTAGGCAACCGGGGCGCTGGTCTCGGCGGTCATCTTCAATTCACGGCCGCCGCCTTCGTTGAGAACCGCGATTTCATGTCCGTTGGCAAACGTGGTCTCGCCCTTGCAGCTGATCGAAGAACAGTTCTCGATGACAACGCCGTCGTCGATGTCCAACTTCGAGAGCCAGCCTACGTTGGAAATAAGGCAATCGTTGCCCATGTTTACATCGGCAAGATTGGCGCGAAAAATGCCGGCGTTCTTTTTAACGCCATCGGCGCCTTCCACTTGACCCCGCAGCGAGCCAATCCGCACGTCGCCCTGAAACACCGTGAACGCCACGCGCTTGGCGTCGAACCCATCGGCGACCTTGATGCGGCCCCAGTCTTCGGTCCAGCACCCATTCTGTTTGAGCAAATCGATTTCGGGGCTTGTCAGCGCCCGATCCTTGGCAGCCATCAATTCCTCCTATCGTCCAATTGAGATCTTAAGTTTGTATTTGTCTCCAAGATAGATTCCTTCAAGGTACTCCACCGGCAATCCTTCGCTTGAATATGTGGTTCCGCTCAGGGAGAGAACCGGCCTGCCGGGCTTGATCCGCAGCAGTTTGGCGGTCATCGCATCGGCGAGCAGAGGCTCGATCATGTGTTCGGCCTTGGCCAGATCGATCCGGCATTCCTGTTCGAGAAAGCGATAAATCGAGAAGCTGCGGTCGAAGCGGCGGTTCAGCAAATCGCGGCCGATGCGGCCGCTCAAGTACGATGTCTCGATGGCAAAGGGTGTGTTATCGAGGAACCGAAGGCGTTTGATTCGAACAAGCGAGTCCCCTTTTTTCTCGTGCAGGCCCAGAAAGGCCAACCGAAACTCCTTGTAGGAGTCGATTTCGGTGGCCTCCAGAAACTGCGAGTGGACCCGGTGTCCCAGTTTCTGCATTTCGGTCGAGAATCCGTCCAGTTTGATGAGCATCTGCACATCGGGATCACTGGAAACGAACGAACCCTCGCCCTTGCGCACCCGCACCAACCCTTCACGAATCAGCTCGCGCAAGGCCTGGCGTACGGTCATCCGGCTGATGTGAAAACGCGCGGATAATTCGTTTTCGCTGGGCAGGCGGTCGCCGGGCGAAAGGCGCTCTTCGGTAATGTCGCGCCGCAGGATTTCCTGCAATTGCGCATAGATGGGAATGTGCGAAGCCTTGTTGATGTATGAGGTGCTCGGTTGAGCGGCCGTCGCCATGGGCACAGTTCCTCGATTTCCGGTCGTTTCTGGATCCACGGTAAAGCCGCGCGGCAGCGCGGCCAGCCGCGAATCTATTTCTTTGCCAGAATGGTATCGATGAACCGGACCGCGTCGCCCACGGTTTTGACGCCCAGGGCCTCGTCCTCGTTCATTGTGATGTCGAACTCTTCCTCGAACGAAGCCACCAGTTCGATGGACTGGACCGACTCGGCGCCCAGGTCCTCGACAAAGCGGGAGTTTTCGGTGACCTTGCCCGGATCGGCCTTCAGAAGCTCGACGGTGACTTTCTTGATTCTTTCAAATGTGTCGGACATGGAAACCTCCTGGGTTGGCTAAATTCGTTGATCACACTGAGTTCCGGGCCTGGACCTTCGGGTTCCCGCCCCCCGACTCCCGGCACCCGGCTTTTCCTTCCTTCACGCCGCTTTCCCGCTTGCAATTGCATAAGTATCACGAGCAATGGCGCCTTCTTCGTCGGTGGGTATTACGAAAACCTTGACCTTTGAATCGGAGGCATGAATCTCGCCTTCCTTGCCGACTGTGGCCTGATTCTTGGCCGGATCGAGCTTGATTCCGATGCCTTCCAGATTCTGGAGAATACGCGCCCGCATGGCCGCGCCGTTTTCGCCAATGCCGCCCGTGAAAACTACCGCGTCGCATCCATTCAGGACGGCCATGTAGGTGCCGATGTACTTCTTGATCCGGTAGGCGAAAATATCCAGGGCGAGCTTGGCCCTATCGTTTCCGGCCGCCGCCTTGGTTTCCAGATCGCGCACATCGTTCGAAACTCCGGAAATCCCGATAAGGCCCGCCTTCTTGTTGAGCAGCTTGTCGAGTTCGTCGGGCTTGTACCCCTTGCGCACCAGGTGAAAAATAATGGCCGGGTCGAAGTCGCCCGAGCGCGTTCCCATCACAACACCTTCCAGCGGCGTCAGCCCCATGCTGGTGTCAATGGATTTTCCTCCCTTGACCGCGGCAATAGAACACCCGTTGCCCAGATGACAGGTGATCACGTCCGCATCATACTTGTCCTTGCCCATGAGGGCCGCGGCCCGGCGAGCCACATAGCGGTGGGACGTGCCGTGGAAGCCGTACCGGCGAATCTTCATCTTCTCATACATATCATAGGGAAGCGCGTACAGGTAAGCCACTTGCGGGATGGTCTGGTGAAACGCCGTGTCGAAACAGGCGACCTGGGGCGTGTTGCCCAACATGCGCTTGGCTTCGCGAATTCCGGTGAGATTGGGCGGATTGTGCAGGGGGGCCAGGTCGAAGTATTCCTCAATCGCTTTTTCCAGCTCATCGTTGAGCTTGACCGAACCCGTAAAGCGCTCTCCGCCATGCACGACGCGATGACCGCAGGCTCCAATTTCGGTCAGGGATTTGATGGCCCCTTTGGCCGGGTCGGTCAGCATGCGCTGGATCAGCTCCAGGCCCTGCCGGTGATCCGATACCCGTTCTTTGATTTCGATCTGCTGCGATCCCGCTTTCTGCACCGCCTCCGATGTCTCCTCGCCAATGCGCTGGACCAGCCCCTTGGCGGCCACCTTGCCTTCGGGCATGTCGAAGAGCTGGTATTTAATGGAAGAACTTCCGCAATTAAACACGAGTACTTTCATCGTCATTCCTTTCACGAAACGCTTTGCGCCTGGACCGTGGTGATTGCGGTGACACCCACCAAATCCTCCACGGAGGCGCCGCGCGACATATCGTTGACCGGCTTGGCAAAGCCCTGCAAAATGGGACCCAGTGCTTTTGCATTGGCCGTGTATTGAACAAGTTTGTAGCAGATGTTGCCCGCATCGAGGTCGGGAAAGACCAGGACATTGGCCTTTCCAGCCACAGCGCTTTCCTTGACCTTCTTGGCCGCCACGCGGGAGATGAGCGCCGCATCCGCCTGAATTTCGCCGTCGATTTCAAAACCCGAGTTCATGGATTGCGCAATCTTCGTTGCCTCGATCACCTTGTCGACATCCGCGTGAGAGGCCGATCCTTTGGTCGAGAAGGAGAGAAAAACGATCTTTGGCTCGATCCCCAGCAGGGCTTTGGCATTGGTTCCCGAGGCGATCCCAATTTCGGCCAACTGCTTGGCATTGGGCGAGATGTTGACCGCGCAATCGGCGAAGATAAGCGGTTTGTCTTTTTCCCCTTGAAACTCCGGCATAACCATGATGAAAAAGCTGGAGGGCGTTGAAAGGCCTTCCTGAAAACCCACGGTGAGCGAGGCCGCCTGAATCATGGAGGCGGTTGCGCTGGCCACGCCGCCCACCAATCCGTCGGCATCGCCGACCTTTACCATCATGCCGCCGAATGCCAGGGGCTTTCCGACCACCTTTTTCGCGATCGCGACCTTCACGTTGCGCGAACGGGCATAGTCCTCGGCATAGCGGTTGAGGCGGCCTTCGTCCTTAAACGAGACGATTTCGATCCCGTCCATCGAGACCCTATTCTCGGCCGCCAGTTTGCGAACGGCATCGGGTTCGCCCAGGACCACGGGCTTGGCAATGCCCAGGTCGCGCGCCCTGGCGGCGGCCACCACAATCCGACTGTCGTCGCCCTCGGGCAACACGATCCGCTTGGGGTTTTTTTTCGCTTTTTCCATGAACTGAGCCACAATGTCCATAGCTGACCTCCAGAAGTGATGTGTATAGATGAATACTTGTCTATACAAGAGTCAAGAAAAAAGAATGCGGGGCCTGAAACAAACCGGTTCCAAAAATCGGGAGGGGCCTCGGCGGTGGTGGAAAAGGGGAATCCTCGGACATCGGGGAAAAAAGGAAACCCGGCAGTGTTGACCTGTCGGGTTTCTTGGCCCACATTGGGCGAATAGGTTTACCGGGTTATATCCCGATGTCAACCGTATCCAAGGTCGGCGCCGGCTCGTTCCCACCGGTAATGGTTGAATCCGTTGCGGTCGAATCGGAGCCGGTCGGTGGCGGCTCGCCCCCCCCCGTTCCAGACGAATCCGATGGGGATGGGCCCGGCTCATCGCCGCCGGTTCCGGTGGAATCCGGCGCGTCGGGCAGATTTGGGTTGGGCTCATCGGAACCCGGCGTGAAAGGATCCGGTTCGTTGGTCGGCGGCGGAGGCCCTTCATTGACCGGAATGGTTTCCTGCGGCGTTTTCGCGGGAGAGGCGTGTACCGAGGTCATATAGGCTGTACCATACCCCGAAGGGCCAAAAGCAGCGGGATCGATGGCCAGCCGGTAGGCCGCAAGGTACTGGTAGCAGGTACTGATCGGATTTGGTGAATAGATCGAGTCGGTTGGCGGAGAACTCAGTTCATTGGTCCAGCCGCAGACATTGATGTTGTCGTCGGCTGTCGTGCCGAACGAAAGAATCCACGCGGGGTCTCCCTTGATCACCGCGCCATCTCCGCCTGTCACGCCCAACGAGGCATAGCCCGAAGAAACCAGGGTGGTTGGGCTAAGCAGGTCAAGTCTCACATGCAGGACCGTATCGCCGGCACCGTTTGTGAAAGCAACCTCCACGTGATCGCTCACGTAAATATCTCGATAGGTGTGCGGGCGTTTCGGATTCCAGCCATTCACAGCCGAGGCCTCGCCGTACGTTAATTCCGTAAAGACCGGGTTGAAGACCAGCGCAACATCGGTAACCTCGCTAGTCGTTGCAGTCACGATCTTCACCAGCGGAATCTGCGTACCGGTTCCCGGATCTCCCCAGAAGTACTGCTCCTGGCCATAGGCCTGCAGACGCGCGGCCGAACCGTCGGAAACAGGGTCGCTGCCCACGGCGGTTGTGTTCCCATTTGCATACGGACTGGTCGGAACAGGGGCGGTGGCAGGATCAACGGTCTGCGTGTTAACGGAAAAAGGAGTTGTTGCCGAGGTGTTGGTCTGCGTAGTCCCCGAAGTGTTTGTCCCTGAGGTGCCTGAATTCGACGATGCTGGGTCATCACTCCCACAAGACAGCATATTAATCGCATAAAACATAAAGATAGCAACAAGAACTGGAGCATGCCTGTTCATATTTCCTCCTCTTTTTGACTCCCTTAATAAATGTAGAATTTATTGTTCCTTTTGGCAAAAATACCTTGCTAGGCTAATTCGGTTGCGGCCACAACAGGCCTTGCTTTTGCTTTCGCTTCTCCTTGATGCGTGCGGCGCTTGTCCGGACATGACGGAACTCTCGGGCCGCTTTGGATCCATCATTTGGGGAGCTGTTGACTCACTCTTGGGAAGGCGGTAGATTTAAGGTATGTGCGGCATTGTTGGATACGTGGGACGGAAAGAGGTTCTGCCAATCCTGATCGAGGGATTGCGCAACCTGGAATATCGCGGATACGACTCGGCCGGGCTGGCAATTCAGAATGCAGAAAAGCTGGTGGTCGTTAAGGAAAAAGGCAAGGTCAGCGAACTTGCCCACCTCACGCTCCGGGTCAAGCCTGTTGGGTCCTGTGGCATTGCCCATACACGATGGGCCACCCACGGGGAGCCCTCGCGCATCAATGCACATCCTCACCTGGATGGGTCTGGCGAAATCGCGATCGTCCATAACGGAATCATCGAAAATTATCAACTCCTCAAAAAGAAGCTCCAGACAAAAGGCTGCGAATTTCGTTCGGCAACGGATTCCGAAGTCGTGGCCCACCTGATCGACTCTTATTACGAGGGCGATTTAGCGGAAGCGGTTCGTCGCAGCCTTCTCGAACTGGAGGGCACCTACGGCCTGGCGGTGATTTCTTCACGAAACCCCGGCCTGATCGTGGGCGCCCGAAAGGGAAGCCCGCTGGTGCTGGGCGTTGGCGAAGACGAGTTTTTCCTGGCCTCGGATGTGTCGGCCCTGGTCCGTCATACCAAGAACGTGGTCTATTTGGGAGAGGGAAACCTGGTTGCACTCACGGCGGAAGGCTACCAGACCTCAACTCTGGATGCCAAGAAGATTACGCCTTCGGTGCACCGGGTGGATTTCGATATCGCCAAGATGGCCAAAGGCGGATATCCCCATTTCATGCTTAAGGAAATCCACGAACAGCCCGAGACCATCACCAATGCCATGCGCGGACATCTGATTGCGGAAGAAGGAAGCGTGCGGCTTGACGGTCTCAACCAGAACATTCAGGAATTGCGCGAGATCCGCCGCATCATCATCGCGGCCTGCGGGACATCGTGGCACGCGGCCCTCGCCGGCGAATATATGATCGAGGAACTGGCCGGCATCCCGGTCGAGGTGGAGTACGCCTCGGAGTTTCGCTACCGAAATCCCATTATCGATTCGAAATCGCTTCTGTTTGTCATCAGCCAATCCGGCGAAACCGCCGATACCCTGGCCGCTCTGCGCGAAGCCAAGCATAAGGGAGCGACCGTACTGGGGATCTGCAATGTGGTGGGCAGCACCATTGCGCGCGAGACCAACGGCGGGCTATACCTGCATGCCGGACCCGAGGTGGGCGTGGCCTCGACCAAAGCCTTTACCAGCCAGCTTACGGTATTGGCCATGGTGGGCCTGCTGTTGGGGCGCATGCGCAGAATTTCGCCAACCCATGGCCAGGAGATCGTGGCGGCCCTGCAGAAACTGCCCCGGCAGGTGGCCGAGACATTGAAACTCGACAAGTATATTCAGCAAATCGCCCGGAAATATTACAAGAAGCGAAATTTTCTCTACCTGGGTCGATCCTACAACTTCCCCGTTGCCCTGGAAGGCGCCCTGAAGCTGAAGGAGATCTCCTATATCCACGCCGAAGGCTATCCAGCGGCCGAAATGAAGCACGGCCCCATTGCCCTTATCGACAAGGACATGCCCACGGTCGTCATTGCCCCGCGGGATGGAGTCTACGACAAGGTGATCAGCAACATCGAGGAGGTTCGCGCCCGTGGCGGCCAGATTATCGCCATAGGGACCGAAAGGGACAAGATCCTTCCCAAGTTGGCTCACCATGTGATCTACGTTCCCAAGACGCTCTCGATGCTCTCGCCATTTTTAACCGTGATTCCTCTTCAGCTGCTGGCCTACCACATTGCGGTTCTGCGCGGATGCTCCGTGGACCAGCCCCGCAATCTGGCCAAAAGCGTTACCGTAGAATAGTTCCGGCTTCTGAGAATTTCCTAACTTAATTGGCATTGGAAATTCTTCGCCGGTCTTCAATTCTCCAATTAAAAATTTCCAATTAATTTTCCCAGGAGAACCCATGAGTCTCGAACAATTCGGAGCTATTCGCCCTATCATTTGGCTAAGAGCCATTCGGGCGCAGTTCCTGACTGCCTCTCTGGTTCCAGTGCTTGCGGGCGCTTCGCTGGCCTGGTACGCCGAGGGCCGTTTCGATCCCGTGCTCTTCACGCTGACATTGTTTGCCATGGCCTGCCTGCATGCCGGGGCGAACCTGCTTAACGATTACTGCGACCACAAATCGGGTTGCGACGAGATCAATGTTTTGCCAACTCCCTTTAGCGGTGGAAGCCGTTCGATTCAGGACGGATTGCTTTCCGCCAGCGCGGTTTTATCTGGATCCATCTGCTTTTTGACAATCGGCAGCATCGCCGGCCTAGTTCTGTTCGTTCGAACGCCCGGACCGCTGATCCTTCTCCTGGGGCTATCCGGCATCCTTCTTGGCTACGGCTATTCCGGCAACCCCGTTCGACTTGCCCATCGAGGATTGGGCGAGATCGCAGTGGGCCTGGCCTTTGGCATTCTTCCCGTGTTGGGGAGCTATTTCGTGCAGACGGGGCACCATAGCTCCACTGTCCTATGGGTCGGGCTTCCAATTTCAGTCCTGATTATTTTGGTTCTTTTCCTGAACCAATTTCCAGACTATCCTGCGGACAGGGCCTCGGAAAAACGCAATCTGGTGGTCCGGCTTGGCCGCAGAAGAGCCGGACGGATTGTCCAGATCGCGATTTTGCTTCCCTTCCTGCTGCTTGCCCTTGCGGTATTCAAAGAGCGCCTTCCAACGGTTTCCCTGGGGGCCTGCGCCACATTCCCCATGGCATTGGAGGTGGCGGCCGTGGCCCGGCGCAGATACGAGAGGCCGGGCATGTTTATTTCAGCTATGGCCGGGGGCGTGAGACTTCATTTGTTGTTTGGCCTGGTTTTGAGCGCAACACTCGTTGCCGACCGATTCCTGAATTGAGCACCGCGTCAACGTTGCTGTCCTTGCTGTAGAAAGGGATTTTCCTTAGCCGAAGACGACCGAAGGACCGACCGGCCAAATGAAGGAGATCCCATGAAACTGAAAACGCCCGCATTTTCTCCCCTTCCAATCGGTGCCATTACGCCTTTGGGTTGGTTGGCCCGCCAGCTGCGGATACAGGCCGATGGGTTGAGCGGTCATTTGGACGAGTTCTGGCCCGACATCAAAGACAGCGCCTGGATCGGCGGACCATCCAAAAGCCGGGAGCGGATGCTTTATTGGCTTGACGGAATGATTCCCCTGGCTTGGATTCTCAGTGACGAGCCGCTGAAAAAACGGATCGCGGGTTATCTCGACTATATCATTACACATCAGCGGGATGACGGCTGGCTGGGGCCGCGCAATGATTCATCCAATGACATCTGGTCCCAGTTTGCGGCCCTTAAAATGCTTGTGGCGTATTTCGACGCGACGGCCGATTCCCGCATCCCGGGGGCCGTGACAAAGTCTCTGGCGAACCTGGATCGCTATATCGACCGGAATCCCCTCGCGGCAGGGGGCCAGTTCCGGTGGTTCGAGGCCCTTGTTGCCATTTGGTGGCTGTACGAGCGGACCGGAGAAGAATGGCTCATCGATCTTTCCGTGAAACTGCATGCGCAGGGATTTAATTGGCGCCAACATTTTCAGCAATGGCCCTATGCACAACAGACCGCCGCAGGCCACTGTAATTCGATGAGCCATGTTATCAACAATGCCATGGCCATTAAAGCGCATGGACTATGGGGTAGGCTGACCCAGGACGACGCGGATTTCCAGTTTGTGCGCGGGCTGATCCGCGCGCTTGACGAATACTACGGAATGGTAACAGGCGTTTTTGCCGGTGACGAATGCCTGGCCGGCAAGAGTCCGGTCCAGGGCACCCACCTTTGCGCCGTCGTGGAATATATGTATTCGCTGGAGTTGCTGTTGTCTATTATGGGCGATTCCCCGTTCGGCGATCGGCTCGAACGCATTGCGTTTAATGCTTT
>CAYVZU010000016.1:10425-13439 GCA_964455935.1 uncultured Fibrobacterota bacterium | reverse complement strand
CGCCGGATATGTGGTCTTATCAATGGTATCAGCAGGCAAACCAAATCGAGTGCAGCGCAAGGAAAGGCCGGATCGGAACCACCAATAATCCGGATTCAAACATATTTGGGTTCGAGCCAAATTTTGGCTGCTGCGCCGCCGATGTAGGCCAGGGTTGGTCCAAATTCATCGAGCACATGTGGATGCGCACGGCGGATCATGGGCTGGCCGCCGTGGCCTATGCTCCTTCACGGGTTGAAACCAAAATCGCGGGGGTACCAGTCACGGTTACCTTGGAGACCGAGTATCCTTTCCGGGATATGCTCAACTTCGTTGTGAGCGTGTCCAAACCGCTTCGATTCCCCTTGGTGCTCCGCATTCCGTCCTGGGCGGGCAAAGCATCCATCTTCGTCGAAGGCGAGGCCCCGCGCCGAGCAAAGGCCGGAACTTTCGAGCGCATCGATCACGAATGGAGCGGAGAGACCCGCGTGAATCTTTCACTTCCCATGGATGTGCGAGTCGAGCACCGGCCGAACCGGGCCGTCTCGGTATTGCGTGGCCCGCTTGTATTCGGCCTGAAAATAGAAGAGGAATGGAAGCGGATCAATGCCGATAAGCCCGGGCGCGAGCTGCCCCACGCGGATTGGGAGGTGTATGCGAAGACACCCTGGAACTACGCTCTGGACGTAAAGCCGGAGGCTGCGGTCATTGCCGCGGCGGTTCAGGAGCAGCCAATGGGAAATCCGGTCTTTTCGCCCGACACAGCCCCTGTGGCACTAAAGGTCCAAGCCCGGCGAGTGCCGGGATGGATCGAGGTCAATGGTTCGGCCGGGGAGATCAGCAAACCCGTGAAAGCCGAGGGCGCGGCGGAAATCATAACCCTCATTCCCTACGGCTGCACCAACCTTCGCATCGCAGAGTTTCCAACGGCTCTGGACTGAGGATTCTCAAAACGGGGTTGCACTGTCGTGCCTCCCCGGGCACCGAAGAAAATCGGATTAGTTGGCGCCACGCCGCATTAATAGGAGAATGGCGATGGCAAGAAAGCCCAGAGCCGATAGCGAAACCAAAGCGTGGCAGACCAATGTGCAGGTATGTTGCAAAAAGAAAATTTTCCGGGCCAGCAGGGTTCCCGCGGGATCCAGAACGGCCGTGCACTCATAAGCAAACAACAGGCACGCAATGACCAGGGCGGCCCCGCCGATAATCATCCGTAAGGCTTTAATAAACGCCAAGTAAACCCTCCCTACCGAAGATTTATTCTTTTCCGCCACCAAGCGCAAGCAATTCGTTGTGTCTCCGGGCGAGCTTTGAGTCACAGCCCAAAGATGTTGCGCAAGCTTTAACGGTCACTTTATTTTGAGCCGGACCAACTTCGATCACAGACCCACGGCGATCCGGTAAGTTTAATCCGAGAAAAATATGCGGGCCAACGCAGAGCGGGATCGAATTCGTTGCTAAACCGGAAAAAGATCTGCGTCTGGTCCTTCCTGTGTCGGTCTTCACGGAGCAGACCCAGCAAATGGGAGCGCATCCTGTTTGAAAGGAGACACCCTCGATTCCCGCCGGATTATTCGAGACAAGGAATTGAGCCACGGGACCCAAAAAAAAGCATGCTGTTCTTGAGGAAAGCGCGCGATTACGGCGTTCCAGGTTTCCTGCGCCTTGCGCGCCTCTCCACCCAGTTCAAACAGGATGCAAGCGGTAAGGGCCTGTTGCGCCCTTACAAGCGGCCCTCCCCTCTTCGGCGGCCTCAACATGGCGACCCTGAAGCAGGCTCATGAAATGGGTGTTTACACATTCAGCTCCTTTGCCAAAATGGGGAGGCCGGGGATACAGCGTCCAGGCCTGCAAAAGCGTGTCCGCCGCCACATCCAAATGTCCCAGCATGCCTAGAGGCCCACTCACAAGTGCGTGCCGCACAAGAAAAAAGCTGAGGCAAGAAACTGTCCTGCAGCAGGGCTATCCGGCCTTCGCTCCCTCACCTCCACCCTCCGCAGTAGAACTGCTACGGAGGACGGCTACCCTCGCTCACCGAGGGGCGATGGAAATTCCTATCCTGGACAGTCACATATATGCAGCAAACATCACCCGGATCCCAGCTTGATTCTGGTGCGGCTTGTCCAGCCCCTCTGGTTTTTTGCATTTTGCATTTGAGCAACTACTCACAGTCCAGACACCCTCACCTTGTTCTCTCCAGTGGGTGAGGGATGGTGGCCAGATGCGAATCCGGGCAGTAACGCCTTTGACTGGAATTTGAAACCTCACGGAGGCAGGCATGATCAATTTCCTTTTCGCGGTTCACAATCACCAGCCCATCGGTAATTTCGACCATGTCATGGAAGACTCTTATGCAAAGGGCTATGCCCCTTTCCTGGAGCTGCTGGAGCGACACCCGACCATCAAGATATCGCTGCACACCTCCGGCATCCTTCTGCAATGGCTGCTCGAGCGCCATCCCGACTACATTAAACGAGTGCGCAAGCTGGTGGAAAGGGGTCAGGTCGAGATTCTCACCGGCGGATTTTACGAGCCGATTCTGCCGATTATCCCGGACCGGGACAAGGCCGGTCAGATCCGGAAAGAGAACGAGTTCATCCAGAAGAACCTGGGCAGCACACCCGCGGGCATGTGGATTGCCGAGCGAGTCTGGGAGCCGCACCTGCCCCGGGTCATTGCACCCTGCGGCGTGCGCTATGCGATTCTCGACGGTACGCATTTTAAAATGAGCGGCCTGCTGCGGGACCAGCTTTACGGCTATTACATGACCGAGGAGCAGGGCCAGACCATGGCGCTGTTCCCGATCAACGACGAACTGCGCGACATGATTCCCTTTCAGAGCGTGGACCGGGTCATGGACTGGCTTTATGCCCATGGCAACGACAACCGCGCCCTCTTTTTCGCCGACGACGGTGAGAAATTTGGGGTCTGGCCGGGAACCTTCCATTCGGTTTACGAAGAACAGTGGCTTGAGCGGCTCTACTGCCGTATTGAAGACGACCCCGGCATCCGCATGTGGACCTACGACGAATACC
>CAYVZU010000016.1:0-10415 GCA_964455935.1 uncultured Fibrobacterota bacterium | reverse complement strand
CCGCCGCGACCGCCGCGCCCAGGGCCGGGTGTATCTGCCGGCCACCAGTTACCCCGAAATGCTCCAATGGAGCCAGCCGTGCGATACCCTGGAACGGTTTGAAGACCTCCGCGACAAGCTGAAGGCCCAGAACCTTACGCAAGACGAAATGCAATTCGTTCGTTCGGGCGGATTCTGGCGGAATTTTCTGGTCAAATACCCGGAAGCCAACCAGATGCACAAACGGATGCTGTGGCTGTCACAACGGCTCGAGCGGTTGTCGGGCGAATTCGGCGAAGACCCGCGGTTTAAAGAGGCCCAGGACCTGGTCTGGCAAAGCCAGTGCAACTGCCCGTATTGGCATGGCGTGTTTGGCGGTCTGTACCTGAACCACCTTCGTTTTGCCGTGTACCGCCGCCTGATCCAGGCCGACAAGCTCCTGGATGTCATCGAGCACAGCGGCTCTTTTCAGACGGCCACGAACGTGGATTTCGACTGCGATGGCCAGGACGAAGTGCTGATCAGCAACCGGGGCGGTTTTTACTGCTTTCGTCCCGCGCAGGGCGGCCAACTGGTGGAAATGGATCTGAAGGCGTTTGGAATCAACGTCGCCGACGGCATGTCGCGGCGCAAAGAAGCCTACCACCGCAAAATCGTGGCCTCGGGCTCGGCCGCCGCGATCGGTCCCCAAGGCGCAAAGGAAAGCGGCTTGCACGAACTTCTGGATTACGACTGGTATCGCCGGGGTTCGTTTATCGACCACATCCTGGCGCCGGATACGGATCTTGAGGCCTTCCGCAAAGCGCGCTACGCCGAGTTGGGCGATTTTATCCTGGAGCCCTACGAAAGCGAAGCCAAAAAGGCCCGGTCGGATCTTGTGCTGACTCTCAGCCGCAACGGCCATGTATGGAAAGGCGAGCGCCACATGAGCCTGCGCATCGAGAAAAGCCTGCGCTTCGCCGCGGCCAAAGATCGCATTGAAGCGAGCTACACTGTCACAAACACATCGCCGGAGGCGCTGGATCTGCGTTTTGGCGTGGAATTTCTCTTCACCATGCTGGCCGGAAACGCCCAGGACCGCTTCTACTCCACTCCGGACGGAAGCGTAAGCCCGCGCCATCTGGCGTCGGCCGGATGGCTCGAGAATCTGGCCTGTCTGGAACTCAATGACGGATGGCTTCGATTGAAGATGGCCCTGTCGAGCAATCGGCCGGCAACCTGGTGGCGGTTCCCCATCGAAACCGTTTCGCAATCCGAGAGCGGCTACGAGCGCGTCTACCAGGCGTCCGTGATTCTGCCCTTCTGGCAAATCGCGCTTGGCAAAGGGGAATCGTGGAACAATCTGCTGGCGCTTGAGGCTTTGACATTATAGGTTCTCTTGGTTTAGTTTATAGAGCTTCGCCACATCATGTTCCACGTCTCAAACCCAAGGGGAGCGGCGTTGTTGCCAAGCCTATCGGCTTCCGCCCATCCGGTGTATGGTCGAAAAAACCGTTACAATCGAAAATAAGTTGGGGCTGCACGCCCGGCCGGCTTCGCTTATCGTGCAGACGGTCACGAAGTTCAAATCCGAGGTCTTCCTGCACAAGGACAGCCAGGTTGCCAATGGCCGCAGCATCATGAGCGTGATGATGCTGGCCGCCGAATGCGGCGCGCAGCTTAAACTGCAGGCCAAAGGCGAAGATGAAAATGAGGTCGTGGCCGCGCTGATCAAGCTGGTCCAAGACAAGTTCTACGAGGCCTGAGATGCTCAGAGGCATGCCCGCCAGCCCGGGAATCGCGATCGGCCAGGCCGTCGTGATCGCCGAAGAAGAAACGTTAATCCCCGACTTCGCCATCGCCGAAAACCGCGTGGAAAAGGAAGTGGCCCGGTTTCTGAAAGCCGTGGCGAAGGCCAAGGACGATGTTGCGGCCGTCACGGATCGGGTGCGCCGGGAAATCGGCCAGGAAGAGGCCCGAATCTTCGAAGCGCACCGGACGCTTCTCGAGGATACGCTCATCACCGATGCCGCAATAGCCATTATCCGCCAGGAAAAAAAGAACGCCGCCGTTGCGCTGAAATCGGCCCTGGAGCGCGTGGTCGCCAATTTCCGGGCCATTAAAAACCCCTATATCAAAGAGCGGGTTGACGATATTCAGGATACCTACGGCCGTATTATCCGCGAGCTTGTCGCGGCCGAGCCGCGCCGCCTGCGGGACGCCAGCCAGCCGGTCATTCTGGTTGCGCAGGGGTTTGCGCCGTCCGATATCGTGCAGATGCACAAAAGCCAGGTGCTGGGCTTCGTGTCCGCAACGGGATCGCGCAATTCGCATACGGCCATTGTGGCTCGGGCTCTGGAGCTGCCCGCGGTCATGGGGGCCGGCCGCGGCATCGAAAGCATTCGGTCCGGGCATACGATCATTGTGGACGGCACGGCCGGTGAAATCCTTCTGGCCCCCGACGAAAAGACCATGCGCCGCTACCAGAAGCGCCTGCAGCGTTATGCCGACAGCGAGCAGGAATTGCTGCGGCTGCGCGACGTGCCCGCCGAGACGCTCGACGGAAAACGCATCGAACTGGCGGCCAATGCCGAACTTCCCATTGAGGTCGAGAACATTGTGGCGCACGGCGTCTGCGGCATCGGCCTGTTCCGGACCGAATACCTGTATTTGAACCGCAAGACGCTGCCCAGCGAAGAGGAGCAGTTCCGTGCCTACCGCCATATCTGCGAGCGCGTGCATCCGCAGCAGGTGACCATTCGGACCGTGGACCTGGGAGCCGACAAACCGGTCCCGGCCCTGCCCTTTGTCCAAGAACTCAATCCGTTTCTGGGATGGCGCTCGATCCGCGTCTGCCTCGACCGGCCGCAAGTCTTCGAAACGCAGCTGCGCGCCATTCTGCGAGCCAGTGTCTTTGGCAAAGTCCGCATCATGTTCCCCATGATCACGTTCCCGGAGGAACTCCATGACGTTCAGGAGATTCTGGCCCGCGTGAAATCGGAGCTCAGAGATAAAAAAATTAAATTTGACCCCACTATCGAGACGGGATTGATGATCGAAACCCCGGGCGCGGTTATGATTGCCGATCAGCTTGCCGCCAAAGTGGACTTTTTCTCGATCGGGACCAACGATCTGATTCAGTTCACTCTGGCCGTGGACCGCTCCAACGAGCGAATCGCGTCGCTATACCGTCCTCTGCATCCGGCCGTGCTGCGCTTAATCAAGCACGCGGTGGACGCGGGACATTCCAATGACATCTGGGTGGGCGTGTGCGGCGAAATGGCCTCGGACCCGCTGACCGCCGTGCTCCTGCTGGGCATGGGCGTGGACGAACTTTCGATCAGCCCCGCTTCGGTTCTGGCGATCAAGAAGTTTCTTCGGTCCGTAAGCTACGACGAGGTCCGGATCGGCTGCGCCAAAGCCATGCAGATGGAAACCTCGGGCGAAATCGAGGAGTTCCTCAACCAAAGTTTTGGCGCGCGAATGCGCGAACTCCAGCTTACGAGCGCCACCTCATCCACCATCGAGCGCAGGGAGTTCGCGTGAATACCATTAAAATCGGGCTGATCGGCCTTGGCGTTGTCGGCGGCGGGGTCGTAGAGGTCCTGCTGCGGCAGAAGGATTTCTTTAAGCACGCCTTTGGCATCGATCTGGATCTGGCCGCCATCGCCGAGAAAGACAAGAGCAAATGGGCTATGGTTCCAAAGGGGCCCAAAATGGTGGACGATTACCAGCAGATCCTTTCGGATCCCGAAATCCGCATTGTCATTGAGCTGATCGGCGGCGTGGGCATTGCCAAAAAAGCGGTGATGGGCGCCATTGCGGCCGGCAAACATGTGGTCACCGCCAATAAGCATTTAATCGCCGCCTGCGGCCAGGAGATCTTTCCCGAAGCCGACCGCCGGGGCATGAGCGTCTACTTCGAAGCCAGCGTGGGCGGCGGAATGCCCGTCATCAAAGCCCTGCGCGAAAGCCTGGTGGCCAACGATCTTCATAAGGTCCAGTGCATCATCAACGGCACCACAAATTACATTCTCACGCGGATCCGGCAGGAGAAACAGCCCTTCGAAACCATTCTGGCCGAGGCCCAGCAAAAAGGGTTCGCCGAAGCCGACCCGGCCCTGGATGTGGACGGCATCGACGCCTCGCACAAGGTCGCGATCATGGCCAGCCTGGCCCACGGATGCTGGATCGACCACAAGGACGTTTATGTGGAGGGAATCCGCCATATTACGCCCGAGGATGTGGCGTATGCCGAAGACCTGGGATACGTAATCAAGCTGCTGGGCATTATCGGCGTTAAGGGCGACCGGATCGACGTGCGGGTGCATCCGGCCATGCTGCCGGAGGATCATCTTCTGGCCAACGTCAATGGCGTGTACAACGGAGTGGTGTTGCGGGGCGACGCCGTGGGTTCGATTCTCCTGACGGGAAAAGGCGCGGGCCGCTACCCCACGGCATCGGCCGTGGTTTCGGATATCATCGATATCTGCCGCAACATCCAAAGCAATGCGCAAACCCGCATTCCCATGTCGTTCTACGGCCCGCAAAACCGCCGCCGAACCGTTCCGATCAGCGAAATCGAGAGCCGCTATTACCTGCGGTTCACGGTCATCGATGTGCCCGGCGTGTTGGGCCGCCTGACCACCGCTTTGGGTGAACAGCAGGTCAGCATTGCCTCGGTGGTGCAGAAAGAACGGGCCCCGCGCGACAATGTGCCTATCGTAATTCTCACCCATCACGCGCGCGAGCAGTTCGTGCGCGATGCCGTGGCGCGCATCGAGAAAACGGAGATTGTGCGGGCTCCCACGCAGTTGATCCGGATTGAAGAAGAGGAAGAGTAGTTGGGAGACGGGAGTAGAGAGATAGGAGCAGGAAAACAAGAGGATCTCTTTTCTTCACTCAGTTTCTGACTCCCGACTCCCGACTTTCAAACCACAATTGAACTTGGAGGCTCCTCTTGTCATCTCACTTAGCCTGTATCAGCAAGAATTGCGGAGCGACATACCCAACCCACGAAATTCGCTATCGCTGCGATGCGTGCGGCGACATTCTGGAAGTCGTAAACGATTTTTCGCAATTTCCGGCTCCGGCCAAAGCGCGCGCCCTCTTCACAAAACGCATGTGCAATCAAGCGCCGGCCGACCGCAGCGGCGTCTGGCGCTATCGCGAGCTTCTAGCCTACTTCCCCCGGAACCGGTCCGCGGATATTGTCACCATGCCCGAAGGCAACACGCCGCTTTTTGATGCCCCCAGGTCGGCCTCGTGGGCCGGCCTCGACAGTCTCCGGCTCAAGCATCAGGGCATGAACCCCACCGGTTCGTTCAAAGACAACGGCATGACCACCGGCGTTTCCTGGGCCAAAGTGATCGGCGCAAAGCAGGTCGCCTGCGCTTCGACAGGGAACACATCGGCCTCCATGGCCGCATACGCGGCCCGGGCGGGGATGAAGGCCGTGGTCTTCATCCCGGCCGGCCAGATCTCTTTTGGAAAGCTGTCGCAGGCTCTTGACTATGGCGCGCTGACGCTGCAGATCGACGGCGATTTCGACAAGGCTATGCAGATCGTGGAAGAGATCGCCGTGGAGACGGGCATTTACATGCTCAATTCAATCAATCCGTTCCGGCTCGAAGGGCAAAAAACCATCATGGTCGAAATGCTCCACCAGCTTGGCTGGTCGGCCCCCGACTGGGTGGTTGTGCCCGGCGGAAACCTGGGCAACAGCAGCTCGTTTGCCAAGGCGTTCCGGGAATTGCAGCAGGTGGGCCTGCTCAGCAAGAAAATCAAGCTGGCCGTTGTCCAGGCGGAAGGCGCCAATCCGCTCTTCACACTGTACCGGAAATGGAGCCGCCGGGGAGGCAATTGGCTTTCGCATATTGACCGCGAGGACTTCGGCTACGAACCGGTCGCCAATGCAAAGACCCGGGCCACAGCCATCAAAATTGGAAACCCGGTGAGCTGGAAAAAGTCCCTGCGGGGAGTGGCCGAAAGCGGCGGTACGGTCACCTTTGTAACCGAGCAGGAAATCGCGCTGGCCAAAGCCGTCGTCGGCCTCGAAGGCATTGGTGCCGAGCCCGCGTCGGCCGCCAGCCTGGCCGGCATCCGCAAACTGGTTCGCCAGAAAATGATTCGTCCGCACGAGACTGTCGTGGGAATCCTCACGGGCCATGTGCTCAAAGACCCGGACTACACCGTGGAGTTCCACCAGGATCGGTTGTACCTGGACGCGAAACATCCCGAGAAATTGCCCTTGGGCCGAATCCATGTTCCGGCCGGAAAGCTGGCCAACAAACCGATCAAGGTGAAGGCGGACAAAAAGGAGATTTTGAAATTCCTGTAGGGCCGCCACTGGCGCCGGCAGCTTTGAATCGAGAGGAGAAATTGGGGAGACCGCAAGGAGATTTGCGAAGCCCCCATGCGGGGGGAAGTTCAGGCCGCCTTCACCGTCCCGCTTGTAGATCCGGACCCATTTCGAAAGATGCATGGCTGACCCCAGTCTCCTGGCAGACAACCGCCACCGGAAGCTTCTGCTCCACATGCATCCGCACCGCACGGACCCGGACCGGAAACGGATGCGGACCATACCTCTTCTGCTTGCGACGCTCTCCGCTCTGACGCTTACGAATACCTTCGACTTGTTCCATGAATGACACTCCTTTCAATACCCGGAGTGTCACCCACTTTCCATCAAATCACGTGCTCACGATCTGGTAATCTGGACAGGCTTTCGGACTTACTGCGGGTGTGAAGCCGACGAACATGTCTCCCTTCCTGTTCCGACACAATCTGGGCCGGAACTCGTATCCCAAAAAGGTGAAGGCAATTTGGTCATGATCGTCGTCTTTTCGGTTGACGTCCCGGCAATAGAAAGTCTTCGTCTTTTCCGGATGCAGTTCCATCCCGTATTGCGCAAGTTGGCTCCGTATGCCTTGTAGTGCATACTCGGCCTGTTTCTTTGTGTAGCAGTGCACGATTATATCATCGGCATAACGTTCGAATGCCAGTGCCGGAAATTGTTCCGCCATCCACTGGTCAAACGCTTCGTCCAGATACATGTTCGCAAGCAACGGGCTTATGACTCCTCCTTGCGGTGTGCCCTTGCTGCGTCCCACAATCCGGCCGTCCGATTCCTGCCCCGGTACCTGCAGCCAGCGCTCAGCATAGAGCCGTACCCACTTTTCCGTGGCGTGCTTCTCTACGATGCGCATCATGATCGGGTGGTCGACGTGCCGCAATAAATGTCACAAGCAATTAAGTTGCTAAGTTGTCTCCGACCCCAAGTTGCCCCAAACAATCTTGGTTTCCGCGGCATGATATAATCTATAACCCCTTTCACACTATATAACGCTATACAAGCAACTAAGTTGTTAAATTGCCTCCGGCCCTATCTCCGAGTTTTCGCAGGAAACCGGCCGAGGTCTCATTGGTGGGCACAATCGCGTAGATTCTCTCGATCCGGAGTCGCTGTAGCGGAATGGGGCCAACCGGTCCATAGACCTCCCGCGAACGACCGCACAGCACGTCCGATTCGTCCGCCAGGATCTAGATCCCGTCGATGAAGCTGAAGCAGAAGCTCGGCTCAATGCGGGTCCGGGTTGCGGGCCGCGTCTTGTAGCCTCCAATGATCCCGGGCAGGCGTGAAGGTGGTATCATGAACCATCCTGATGGATTCGTCCGGTTGGTTTTCCGCCTTCTTCAGCCTCTTTGTCCCAAGAAGCGGTTGCACCAGGATTAGAAGGTAGGCACCATTCGCAACCAGCACTTGCGCCGCCTTGGCCTGAAGGTCTGTCAATTCCAGAAGACGAAATCCCATGCGGTCCGCCGCGGACACAACGGAATCGAGTGTGGTGGGAACGGGATCGGCCGTGGAGTCGGTGATCCACTCCAGGTTTTCGCAGAGCAGGACCGGCTCCGACATTCCCTTGAGCCAGTCGCACGTGGTCGATGCGGTCTGAAATTCCACGGAACTGATGTAGGCAGTATCGAGCAGAAACTGCGCAGGAATTTTGCGGAGTGGCTTATCGAACGGCACCGACCGCAGCGGAGAGCCCTGTGCCTGAACAAAGGCAAGAGAGACTGCGACGACCGCAAAAAACGTGCGCACGACTCACTCCTCCTGGGATTCGAACTCCACCGGCGTGCAGGGCTGACAAAGCTCGAACATATCCCGCTTCAAGTCCCAGGGGCACGACATCAGCGCGATGGCCCCCAAAACAAGAAATGCAGCCCTTTTCATGGTAACCCCCTGATGTGGATCCTTGTTTGCGCCCTGGCGTTGTTGCCGTGGCGTTCCATGGTAAAATAGACTCCGTGGGCCGTTCTGCGGGACATCGCGGGGGCAATTGCGCGGCCAAAGACATCCGCCTCCAAAGGCTGAGCGGGCCGCACGGCCACAACGCGGCGTGGTGCCGCCGACGTGATTCGGGCGCTCCCGCCGACAAGCAGGGCTGTGGTCTGAATGTAATCATGGGCGCTCGCGGTGATCCGGATGGAGTCGATGCCAATGAGCGTGTCGAGGAACTCGATGAGTCCCGCCAGAGCATAACCCCTCACAAACACCGCCCCCGGTTTGTAAAGGCAGACCAGAGTGCTGTCGAGAAGAGGACTGACCTGAACTCGAATCCGGCCGCCTTTGCGTTGCGCCTCAATCGTAAACTTGTTCGCGCCGGTCAAGGGCCGATTCCAGGCTGAGAGCTCGGGATCGCCCCAGAACTGGTATACCAGAAGATCGTAGGGCAAACCAAGATCACGAGCCGCGGACAGGAGAGCCTTGGCAATGCATCGTGTACCCTTGTAGCTCATAGTTTCCGCCGCTTTTCGCAACAGGAGAGCTTTGCCATTCACATATTCCACGCCCGAAGCCCCGGTAAAGGTAACCGCCCCGCCCACCGGCTGAGCGAGGATCGACTTGGCAATGCTCTTTCCGTTTTCGAACTGCATGACCGCGCACGATATCGTAAAGAAATTGGCCGGCTGGCCTTTGAGAAGCGGAACATGATCGAGCTGAAAGAAGGCCCGGTATTTGTAGGCGACTTCAATTAATGTGGGAGAACCATGCCCAATCCAGAAGACCAGATTGTTGCCCTGATTCAGGTAGTCGATGTATTCCTCGGGCGTATGATACAGCGAGTCCTGCACGATGCTGTCATTTGAAAGGATCCTGTCTTCATAGACCTCACGAAAACCGGCGCCATCGAAGTCGGACCCTGTACTATCATAGGCCGATCTTATCCGGCGCATGTATTGCGATCCGTCGTCCATGGGCGCATTAGCTTGCGAAAACATGCGGTGACCAAGAAAAAGCATTCGCGAGTTGAAGTTCTCGAGCGGCGGATCGTACTGATATTGCATCGTCTTGCCGATCATCACGGCTCCTTCCTGAGCATTGGAAAACGGCAGGCGGCCGACAATCACATCGGGATCGAAATCATTGCCTTTTCTGACCTCCACGATTTCACATGTATAGTGGCCCAACGAATCGGTGTGGCATTGAGGTTCGTAAATGATTTCCCTGCCCTCATTGGCGAACACGCCGTCCCCGTTTTCGTCCCATGTGCCATCCAGGCACTCATAGTATGCATCCGTGAAGAAGGCGCTGTCGGATCGCGACATTCTCACCTGGCGTGAAGGGACCAGGTCCAAGTCTCCGGCAAGCAGCACGTATTGAGTTTGGCGGTTCTGACGGAATTCGCGTATGGCGGTGCGCATCTTTTCGGCAATGTCTCTTCCCGGATATGAAGCGCCGATGGAATCCACCGTAAGGATTCGCGCCGAAAGACCCTTTTCTGTCTTCTTCTCCGCCAAAGGCACAATCTCCCGGATCATGGCCGCATCGTTGGGTGCGATGATCAGATAATCGACGGGATCCGTGTCGGTGATCGACAGACCGTTCAGCCTCGCAGGAACGCTGCCGAAGGCGATGCAAACCAGAAGCGCCATGCACGACAATCTCATAATCAGCCTATCCTTCCGGGCCTACCAGGTCCGCAGGACCTTGGCCGTTCCCAACGCAATGGTATCCGCACGAAAGATCTGCATTTCAGGAATCTGAATGTCCGCGGCATGCCACACCTGGCTCTTGCGCATGGGCAAAGCCGGTGACATCCTACTCGCGAAATTCACGATTTGGTTTTGCGGGGTAAAGCCAAGCTCGAAATTGAGCATCGGGGTCGCGGTGTCCGCATAACCCTGGTAGAAGTGCACAAACACTGAATAGCGGCCGGGGGCAATGTTTTCGCTTTGGATTGTGTCTGAAGTGTAGCCTTGGGGAAGCGCCCGTCCGGGGAGATACTTCGCATAAGTGTACAGCGGTTGCGTGGCCATTCTCGGATTTCGCCACCAGCAGGTGTCCCCGGTCTCTTGACTTACCAGCGAAATGTCCCAATCCACGCTTTCCGTATCCCTGCGCAACGACAATTATAATTCCCCATTGACGACAATTAAAATTCCCCGCAGAA
>CAYVZU010000015.1:12339-44541 GCA_964455935.1 uncultured Fibrobacterota bacterium | reverse complement strand
CTGATCCGAAAAAAGCCTGAGTTTAATCAAGTTCCTAAGGTCCGTCCCTAAATTCGCCCGCGCCCGGACTGGGCTATGCGTTGAGGGCTTTCTCCAGTGCGCCGGCCCAGGTGCCCTTTAGCTTCGAGACCGGCGTGGAAACCAACCTTTTGCTCCCAATGCCGATTTCCAGCCTATCGCCGCCCGTGGTTCCGATTGCGGCCAACGGTGCTTTATGCTTGTTGGCAATTGCCTGGATCTTCTTGAGATTTTCTTTGGAACAAGAGAGAATCACGCGCGACTGGGATTCGCCAAATAGAACCGCGTCGATCCGCTCATCATCCGCCAGATTGATTTTGGCGCCGATCAGGGCCTGTCCGGACATGCAGCACTCCGCCAGGGCCACGGCCAATCCGCCTTCGCTGCAGTCGTGCGCCGAGGTGACGAGACCTTTTTGGATGCATTCGAGCGTGGCGGCCTGGACCGCCTTTTCAAGGTCATGATCCAATTCCGGCGCCTCGCCCTTTACCATCCCGTGGACCTGCTTTAAATACTCGCTTCCGCCCAGGTCTGCCTTGTTCTTCCCAAGCAGAACAATCGTATGCCCTTTGCCCTTGAACATCTGCGTGCAGATTTTCTTCGCATCCTGCACGATCCCGATCATCCCAATGGTCGGGGTGGGGTAGATGGCGGCTTTGGGATTCTCGTTGTAGAACGAAACATTGCCGCTGACGACTGGAAGGTGAAAAGACGTGCAGGCGTCAATAATCCCTTCGAGGCAATTCTTGAAATACCAATAGCGGTCGGGCTTCTTGGGATTGCCGAAATTAAGGCAATCGGTGACGGCGGCCGGCTCGGCCCCGGAACAGACCAGGTTTCGCGAGGCCTCGGCAATGGCGATCTGGGCTCCGCGGTACGGAGAGAGATGGCAGTAGCGGCCATTGCAATCCGTAGTGGCGGCCAGTGCCTTGCGCGTTCCCTTCAGGCGGATGACAGCCGCATCCGATCCGGGCAGCACCGTGGTGTTGGTCTGCACCATGTGGTCGTATTGCTCATACACCCATTTTTTGCTTGCGATGCTGGGAGAAGAAAGAAGCGCCAGCAGAACCTTGTTGGCGTCTTTGGGAACGGGAATAGCGGCGAGGTCCAGGGCATTGAGTTCCTTCTGGCCGGCCGGCTCCTGCACGGGCAGATCGTGTTGCGGCGCATTGGCCAAATCCTGAGGATCAAGCTCTGCAACCACCTGCCCCTCATGCCGAATGCGGATCACACTTTCGGGCACCACGGTTCCAATGACCTCGGCATTCAGGTCCCATTTATGGAAAATATCAAGGATCGCCTGCTCCTTACCCTTCTCGACGCAGGCCAGCATGCGTTCCTGCGATTCGGACATCAGCACTTCCCAGGGCTCCATATTGGCTTCGCGCCGGGGCACTTTGTCCAGGTTCATATCGATGCCCACTTCTCCCGCGGCCGCCATTTCGCTGCTCGAACAGGTGAGTCCCGCGGCGCCCATATCCTTGATGCCGGTTACAAAGCCCGTTGCCAAGGCTTCCAGCGTCGCCTCGATCAGGCATTTCTCCGTAAAGGGATCGCCGATCTGCACCGTAGGCCGTTTTTCTTCGCCCTCTTTGAATTCGTGCGAGGCCAAGACGCTGCAACCGCCAATCCCATCGCGGCCTGTGCTGGATCCCACATAGATGATTGAATTTCCAATCCCCTTGGCCTGGGCGCGAACAAGTTCATCCTTCTTACAGATGCCAATGCACATGGCATTGACCAGGCAGTTTCCGCTGTACGCGTCATCGAAGTAGATTTCACCGCCAATGGTGGGAATGCCGATGCAGTTGCCATAGAACTGAATGCCATCGACCACGCCCCGAAGCAGGTACTTGTTGTAGGCCTGGTCCAAAGGCCCAAAGCGAAGGCTGTCGAGCGAGGCGACCGGGCGCGCGCCGGCCGTAAAGATGTCGCGGATAATCCCGCCCACTCCGGTTGCCGCGCCCTGCTTGGGCTCCACCTGGGAGGGATGATTGTGGCTTTCCATTTTAAAGACAATGGCCAGATCGCCCACGGTGATCCCGCCCGAGTCTTCTCCAATCTGGGACTGATACTTGCCGGCCTTGGGCAGCCGTTTGAGAAATTTGCGCGAACAACAGTAGCCGCAGTGCTCGGACCACTCAACGGAGAACATGGCCAGCTCCGTGGGCGAGGGCTCACGGCCCAGAATGGTCAGAATTTTCTGAAACTCCTCGTCGGAGAGACCAAGTGCGCGGTAAACATCGGGTTTGATCATTTTCGTTTTTTCTCCAGCCATTTCGTGATGGAAAGGAAGATCCCAAGGCCGTCGTGCGAACACAGCTCGTCTTCCGAACTCCGCTCGGGGTGAGGCATCATTCCAAGGACATTGCCTTCTTTGTTGATAATCCCAGCGATGTTGGCCAGCGCTCCATTGGGATTGGCCGCCTTGGTGACCTTGCCTTTCTCGTCGCAGTAGCGAAATACAATTTGATTGTTCTTCTCCAATTCGTTGAGTCCTTTTCGATCGATGAAGTAATTCCCCTCGTTGTGCGCAACCGGAATCCGCAGGACTTGGTTTTTTTTGTATTGGGAGGTGAACCGGGTTTTGCCATTCTCGACCTTGAGCGTGACGTATTTACAGATAAAATGAAGACCGGTATTGCGATTCATGGCGCCGGGCAGCAGACCGGATTCAAGCAGGATCTGAAAGCCGTTGCAGATGCCAATGACCAGTCCGCCCTTATTTGCGAAATCGATGACCGAGCGCATTACCGGCGAGAAGCGCGCAATCGCGCCGCAGCGAAGATAATCGCCATAGCTGAATCCACCGGGAAGAATGATGCAATCGAGTCCGGAAATGTCCGTGTCTTTATGCCAGATGGCACGCACAGGCTTTTTAAGGACATTCTTGACCACGTGAACGCAGTCTTGGTCGCAGTTTGACCCGGGAAAGACAACAACGCCGAATTTCATTTATCCCTCGCTCACTTCGTAGCGGTAGTCCTCGATAATGGGATTGGCCAGGAGCTTCTTGCACATCTCCCCCACCGACTGCTCGGCCGCCGCTTTGGAAGGAGCATTCAGGGCAATGCTCACCAGCTTGCCCATGCGCACCTCCTGGATTCCCTTGTAATCGAGGGATTCGAGCGCGTGTTTGATGGTCTGCCCCTGCGGGTCCGCCACGGTCTTTTTGAGCGTGATGAAAACATCGGCTTTGTACATCGGCACATCCTTGGTAGGCGTGGTCAAGACAATGAAATATAAGGAATAGGAAAGTAGAATTCGATAGGCAGACAGGTCAATGGAACGAACTGGATTTTTCGCTGAACCCAACATTTTTCGGCTATCGAAATTTTGATAACTATGCCAGCGACTTCGTCATGAAATATCTCTGCTGGCCGGAAGGGTAATTCGCCAGTACGCCGAAATCCACGTAACCTAATTTCTCATAAAACGTCTTGGCCTGAAACCCGAATGTATCCAGATGAACGTGCCTGCAGCCTTTGCTCTTTGCATGCTCCTCAGCTCTTTTCAACAATTCGGATCCATAACCTTTTCCTCTAAACTCGTCGGAAACCCAAAGGGTTTCTACGTAGAGCCAGTCCCAGAGGATTGCGCCAAGCAGTCCCCCCTTTAATATCCCACCGGGATCCTTCAGAAAAATCCTGACTGGCTTTGGTTTAAGGCCGGCTTTTGAAAGATTGTAGGCTCGCAAACCCTTAATGACGTTTTTGGCATCGGCTTCGATCCCAGCCGGCACTTCGTCATACGATTCAAACCAATGGTTTTCGAACAACATATGAGGAATTCCTTTCTATTTGGAGAAGAACGCTCTTGTTAGAGGCGGGTTCAACGGGAAAATAGCAGCAGCACCCGGCGACTCGCAATGGTGCTGGGAGAACAAGAAAATGGGCCTAATTCGCATTTTCGGCTTGCAGCCGTCTCCACTGTAGCGATATATTGAATCCAGCCCAAAAGGAGGAAAACGCGCGGATGTACCAAAGGCTCGATGGGAACAGCCCGTCCCCATTGGCATCTCGACGGGCAACGAGAGCGAATGCTCTGCCGACACAATTGGTTTCCGCGTGAAAGATGTTGCGGGCAATCTCTACGCCTTGAGCAATAATCACGTCCATGGGCTTTCAAATTCGGCCCCCATCGGCAGTACGGTTCTACAGCCCGGCCGATACGATGTTGCCTGCGCCCTAAACGCTTCCGATTTTCTGGGAACCCTGTCCGCCCTAATTCCTATCGTTTTTTCGACCGCGGCCGCAAACAAGGCCGATGCGGCAATCGCCCTTGTCACTGGTGATGAACTTGGCAATGCAACCCCCTTGAACGGCTATGGACTTCCCATGTCGACCACGACGACCGCCGTGCCCGGCATGGCTGTGCAGAAATACGGCCGTACAACGGGTCAGACCAAAGGCTATGTCTACGCTGTGAACGCGACTGTCAGCGTGGGCTATGGAGAGGGCACGGCCCGCTTCGTAGACCAGATCGTCGTTTCTTCTTACTCAACCAAGGGCGACTTTCTCAAGTCCTGCGATTCGGGATCCGGAATGGTAACTGATCCCGGCCGCCAGCCAGTGGGCCTGCTCTTCGCGGGTGACAACCGGGGCACCACAGCCATCGCCAATCATATTGACGAAGTGCTTTCCGCTTTTTCGGCTTCCATCGACGGCGAATAGTTGCTGATTGCGTTGCCATTTAAAAAAGGAGTACCCGCGGCGGTACTCCCTTTTCATTCTGGCGACCGCCGCCCTGCTGTTTCCTGCATGGAACTGCGGACGTTCGTGTCACCCAGGAGGGATGGATATGACCGCTGCCCCCCAAAGGCCCATCGGAGAAGTTCTCAAGGCCCACCAGGCCGAATGGATGGCCGTTCCAGGCGTGGTAATGGTCGGCATCGGCGAATCGGCGGGAAAGCCCAGCATCCGCATCATCGTTTCTGATCAGAAGGCGCTGAAAGCCTTGCCCGATTCGGCGGATGGTTACCCGGTTCTGAAGGATGTGCGCGGAGAAGTAAGGGCCTTGGATCGATAGCTTTCGGATCCTGGGTCTGCTTTACTCTTCGCCGCCCAAAAAAATCTCGCGTACGCCCGAGCCGACTTCTTTCCAGCGGATGGTTTCGCGAACTATTTTCCTGTAACAGGTGATGGGGTTCGCCTTTAACCGCCAATTTGGCTGATGACTCCTACCCAATCCGGTTCCGAGGAGTCAGGGGCCAACCTTTCTTCACTCCCGCACTCCTCAGAAATCGGCACGAGGACCTTCGGCAAAAGGAACCGCCATGCACGCCAATTTGACACCTTTGGTTATCGGTCTGCTCATCTTTCTCTCCAGCCTGATTTCGCTACGGCTTGGCATTTCGGTCGCCATCATTGAAATCCTTTTTGGCGCGATCGCGGGAAATTTGGGTCTCCCCATTGAAGAGTGGATGAAATACCTGGCAACCTTCGGTGGAATTATTTTGACCTTTCTGGCCGGAACCGAAATCGACACAAAGGCCATGAAGGCAAGCCTGAGAGAGTGCCTGCTCATTGGGGGATTCTCGTTCTTATGTCCCTTCGCCCTGGCCGCGCTCTTCGCCCTGTTTGCCCTGCACTGGAGCCCCCCCGCCGCGCTGATCGCGGGGATTGCGCTGTCGACGACATCGCTTGCCGTTGTCTATTCTGTGCTGGTGGAAAGCGGACTCTCGGACACACGAACAGGAAAACTGCTCATGTCCTCAACTTTCATTACGGACATGGGCACGGTTCTGGCGCTGAGCATCATTTTTGTCAAGCCCACCTGGACCATGCTTCTGTTTTACGGGGTTTCGATTGGGGTAATTGTGTTGGGCTCGCTGTTTTCACATCATCTCTTTGGTCACTCAACCTTCCGCAACAAAGTGGTGGAGTCGGAGATCAAGTACATCTTTCTCCTCCTGCTGATTCTGGTGTTCTTTGCAGACCTGGGTGCCGGACATGCGGTTCTGCCGGCTTTTATCCTTGGCCTGTGCATGTCCCGGTATTTTGGAAAGGAATCCGACCACCACCTCGTTATCCGTAGACTCCGGACTGTGGCTTACGCCCTGGTGACCCCGGTCTTTTTTCTGGTCGGCGGCCTGCGAATTTCATTCCCGATGATTGCGGCCGGACTCTTAATCTTCGTCCTGTTCTTTGCACTGAAAATCGCGGCGAAATTTCTGGGCGTCTATTTTCTGGCCAGGAAGTTCATTCCCCATGGGAGCATGTATACGACGCTGCTCATGAGCACGGGACTGACGTTCGGGACAATCTCAAGTCTTTATGGCCTGCAGGCGGGTATCATTACACAGTCTCAATACTCGATTCTGGTGGGCGTCGTGGTGGCAAGCGCGGTGATTCCAACGGTGATTGCGCAGAAATGGTTCCGGCCTGTCGAAGACGAAGACATTCTGGATGAGTAATTGCCGCTTTGGTATGCAGGCAGCCTGCGGATGCTATTGCTTGCCGCCCAAAATGACCTCGCGCACGCCCGACTGGCTCTTCTGGGGCGGCTGGGCAAGCCCGCGCTTCTTGTTCTCGTAGGTCAGGATGGGATCGCATTTGCCCGGGAACTTCTCGGTAATCTTGTCCGTGCAGCCCGAGCCCGAGTATTTGCTGCATTTCTGGCAGACGTTCTTGAGCCACTCGTCATTGATTCCTGGGATCTTTCCGCCTTTCTTTCCGCTGTCCGCGCCGCCCAGGCTGTCGAGCTTCTTGACAATTCCTTGCGCGACCTGCGCGATTGCCGCAACCTGCTGCTGCGGAGCCTGCCGCGACAGCAACTGGAGATAAACCCCGAGGGCTTCTTCGATCATCGCTTTTTCGTCTTGGTTCAATGAGGCCATAATTCCTCCGGTTAAAGTATTCCACAGAAAAATAATACTTGGCCGGTGGGGAACGAAGACGGGAGTTGGGAGTCGGAGACGGGAGACGTCCGAAAAGCTTCAATTTCTATGGCAAATTCCTATTCCAGACTCCCTGCTCCCGACTGCCTTCCGGCGGCCATCATTTTCGTGAACTCCTCAAACAGATAGGCCGAATCGTGCGGGCCGGGAGCGGCCTCGGGATGGTACTGGACCGAATAGGCGGGCAGCGTCCTATGACGGAAACCCTCGACGGTCTGATCGTTTAGATTCAGATGGGTGACTTCAATGTCCGGACCAAGCGAATCGGCGTCCACGCAGAATCCATGGTTCTGGCTTGTGATCTCAATGCGGCCCGTGCGAAGATTCTTGACCGGGTGGTTGGCACCATGATGGCCGAATTTCAGTTTGTACGTTTTGCCGCCCAAAGCCAGTCCCAGGATCTGCTGGCCCAGACAAATGCCGAAAAGGGGTACCTTGCCCAGCATTTCCCGCACCGCCGCAATCGCGTAGGATACGCCTTCCGGATCGCCGGGGCCGTTGGAAAGAAAAACGCCGTTGGGTTTCATTTCCAGGATGGATCTTGCCGGTGTCTGAGCGGGGACCACACAAACGGAACAGCCGGAGGAGCGCAGCAGCCGCAATATGTTTGTCTTAATGCCGAAGTCCATGGCCACCACTTTGTATTTGGCTGGCGGTTTCTGCTGCTCGCCGGTCAACACATCGGCCACACCCTCGTCCCAGCCGTAAGGCTTGCCGGAGCTTACGTCTTTGACAATATCCCGACCCACCAGACCCGGATATTGGGCCAGCTTTCGACGCAGGCTGTCGAGGTCAAAATCGACCCGCGAAATGATTCCGTTCTTGGACCCCTTGTCGCGCAAATGCCGTACAAGCGCCCGGGTGTCAATGTCCTCGATTCCCACAACACCGGCCTGTTCGAGATAGTCGCCCAGGCCCGCATGGCTTCGCCAATTGCTGGGAAATGAACACGACTCTTTCACCACGAACCCCTTCAGAAAGAGCTTGCGGGATTCCACATCGCCCGCGTTGACCCCGTAATTGCCGATTTGGGGATACGTCATGGTCACGATTTGTTCGAAATAGGACGGATCGGTCAGAATCTCCTGGTAGCCCGACATTCCGGTATGGAAGACGACCTCGCCATAGCTCTCGCCAACGGCCCCAAACCCCTTGCCTTCAAACAAGGTACCGTCTTCCAGGAGAAGGATGGCGCGCTGATTTAAAGCTTTGCTCTTCTTCGCTCTTGGCATTCCAATTACCTCGTTTCCATTTTGTGTCGAACCCACTTGACACATCAGACCGGTCCGAATATCTTCGTTCATTTCCTCGTGCGCTCAAACACCGCCTTGCCTCCGGTTTCCTTGCACCGGCCCGGATACTGGCCCGAAAAGCAGGCATAGCAAAATCCGTCGCCATCCTCTCCCGCGCAAGCGCGCAATCCCTTCAACGACAGGTGGGCCAGCGAGTCGGCGCCCAGGTATTCGCAGGTCTGCTGCACCGACATCCGGTTGGCGATCAGCTCCTGGGGAGACGGGAAGTCCATGCCGTGAAAACAGGGATGCTTGACCGGAGGGGAGCTGACACGCAGGTGAATCTCTTTGGGATTGGCCGTGCGAATCAACTTCACCAATTGTCGCAGAGTGGTCCCGCGCACGATCGAATCTTCGACCACCACCACTCTTTTATCCTTGAGTACGCCGCGGACGATATTGAACTTGATCTTAACCCGGGCGTCCCTCTCCTGTTGCACAGGACTGATAAATGTGCGGCCCACATAGTGGTTTCGAATCAGGCCGATTTCAAAGGGAATGCCCGAGGCCTGAGAATAGCCCAGGGCCGCGGTGTTGCTGGAATCCGGGACCGGGATGACGATGTCGGCGTCCACCGGATTCTCTTCGGCTAGCTTCCGGCCTAGGGCCCGGCGGACCTTGTCCACGTTGTGCCCGAAAATGCGGCTGTCGGGCCGGGAGAAGTAGATGTATTCGAAAATGCATTGAGCGGTCTTGCGGACCGGCGCAAAGCGGAGCGACCGCATTTTAAAGGGCGCTTCAATCACCAGCAACTCGCCCGGTTCGATATCGCGCACATACTCGGCGCCCACGATATCCAGAGCGCAGGTTTCCGAGGCTATAATCACCATCTCGCCTTTACGGCCCAGGCACAACGGACGGACCCCCAGCGGATCCCGGGCCGCCATCAGATGGCGCTCGGTCAGCACGACCACGGAGAAAGCGCCTTCCAACCGACTTAGCGCATCGCAGACCATCTCGGAAACTTTGGGCTTCTTGGACCGGGCCACAAGGTGAAGGATAATTTCGCTGTCGTTGGTGGATTGAAAGATTTGTCCCTTCTGCTCCATGCAGGCGCGCAAGGCGGCCGCATTTGTAATATTGCCGTTATGCGCCACGGCCAGCTGGCCCTTCTTGTAGTCGACGAGAATCGGCTGAGAATTCTTGATGTTCGAAGAGCCCGTTGTGGAATACCGCGTGTGACCAATGGCCATATGCCCGGCAAAATCAGGGATCGTTCGGACCGTTTGCGCCAGCTTTGAAACGAGCCCCAGTTCGCGGTGTGACCGGATCAGCCGGCCGTCGCTGACCGCCATTCCGGAACTTTCCTGCCCCCGATGCTGGACCGCATGTAGGGCCAGCATGGCCGTATCCACAGCCGGAGCGCCAAAGGCGCCCACAATCCCACATTCTTCGTGAAGCTTGTCATCAAGAAAGGAGGTGGGGATCCGAGAATAGGGAACCGTTGAAAACCGGGAAGGAGATAAATCCGCAATCCTGCGGCCCTGTTTAGAACTTGTTTTCTTCATTCTATCCTCCCTGACCCCTGACCCCTAACCCCTTCTGGTTTTCTGTATAATAATCCTGCAAGGGTTTTACTTCGATTTTCTGTTGGCCCAGGCAACCGATTGCCTTGGTTACGGCAATGGCGCCCTGCATGGTTGTCATATACGGGACACCGCGATCCAAGGCCGTCCGGCGAATCGAGAACGAGTCGCGGATCGACTGTTTGCCGACGGTCGTATTGAAAATCAGGTCCACCTTTCCATCAATGATGGAATCCACGATATTGGGGCGGCCCTCGGCGACCTTGCGCACAAATTCCGAAGGAATGTTGTTCTTAATCAACTCGATGCAGGTGCCCTGGGTGGCCACGATTTTAAATCCCATTTCGAACAGCTCCCGGGCCACCTGGATCGCTTTGGGCTTGTCCTCGGCTCTAACGCTAATGAAGACCGTGCCCTTGCTGGGCAGGCGCACTCCCGTGGCCAACTGCGCTTTCCAATAGGCAAGACCAAATTGATTGGAAATGCCCATCACTTCGCCGGTCGACTTCATTTCCGGCCCCAATACCACATCGACCCCGGAAAATTTTATAAAGGGAAACACCGCTTCTTTCACGGCAATGTAGGAGTGGCGGACCTCGCTGGTAAACCCCAGGCTGGAGAGCTTGCGGCCACTCATGGCCTTGGCCGCCAGTTTGGCCAATGGTTGGCCAATGGTCTTGCTTACAAACGGGATCGTGCGGGATGCGCGTGGGTTTACTTCAAGAATGTAGACATCCTTACCTTGAATGGCGAACTGAATATTGATGAGTCCGCACACGTCCAGGGCGCGCGTGAGCTGGAGTGTCTGGCGACGGATTCGCTCTACAACCGGCTTGGGCAGAGTAACCGGAGGCAACGAACAGGCGCTGTCGCCCGAATGCACGCCCGCCTCTTCTATGTGCTCCATAATGCCGCCGATCACGATGGTCTTGCCGTCGGAGATGGCATCGACATCCACTTCATAGGCATCGCGCAGGAACTTGTCAATGAGCACAGGATATTCTGGCGAGGCCATGATCGCGTTTCGGAAGCTTTCACGCAGATCGTGTTCGTCGTACACAATCTCCATGGCGCGGCCACCCAGCACAAACGAGGGCCGGACCATGAGCGGAAACCCAAGCCGGCGAGCAACCTTCTCGGCTTCGGCCGGGTTTGTGGCCGTGCCGCTGGGCGGCTGCTTCAGCTTGAGCCTTCGCACCAGGCGCGAGAAGAGCTTTCGATCCTCGGCAATGTCAATGCTGCGCGGCGAAGTGCCAATGATCGGCACGCCGGCGTCTTCCAGGTCGTTGGCGAGCCGCAGCGGGGTCTGCCCGCCGAACTGAACAATGACGCCGGCTGGTTTTTCCACATCCACAATGGACATGACATCCTCGAATGTCAGCGGCTCGAAATATAGGCGGTCGGATGTGTCGTAGTCGGTGCTCACGGTCTCGGGGTTGCAGTTAACCATGATCGTCTCGATGCCGTCCTCTTTCAGGGCGAAGGCGGCATGCACGCAGCAATAGTCAAACTCGATTCCCTGGCCGATCCGGTTGGGCCCGCCGCCCAGGATCATGATCTTCTTGTGCCCGGTTGGGGCGGCTTCGCATTCCTGCTCGTAGGTCGAGTAGAAGTATGGCGTATGCGCCACGAATTCGGCGCCGCAGGTGTCCACTTTTTTGAAAACCGGTTTAATCCCGTTGGCCAAACGCCAGGCCCGGAACCGGGTTTCAGGCATCCGGTATATTGCGGCAAGATACTTGTCGGCAAAGCCCATCCGCTTGGCCGACCGGATCACCTCCACATCGGGCTTTCCTTTTCGAGCCGCATCTCTTTTAATGGGAGCTTCGGCCTCTACAATTTCGCGAATGTGGCTGAGAAACCACGGATCGATATTCGTGAGCCGGAAGACCTTCTCGACATTGAAACCCCGGCGAAAAGCCTCGGCCACGTACCACATCTTGTCCCAGCAGTTGCTTTTAAGTTTGGCCATCAACTCATCCCCGGAGGGAGACGAAGGGAGGTGCCGACCATCGAGGGAGTAGCGGCCGATTTCCAAAGAACGGATAGCCTTCTGAAAGGATTCCTTAAAGGTCCGGCCAATGGCCATGGCCTCGCCGACCGATTTCATTTGAACCGTCAGCTCGGGCTCAGCGCCCGGGAATTTCTCAAACGTGAACCGGGGCCATTTCGTGACCACGTAATCGATTGTCGGCTCGAAACAGGCCGGGGTCTCTTTGGTGATATCGTTCTGGATCTCGTCGAGCGTGTACCCAATGGCCAGCTTGGCCGCAATCTTGGCAATAGGAAATCCGGTGGCCTTGGAGGCCAGGGCCGATGACCGGGAAACCCGCGGGTTCATCTCGATCACGTACATCTTTCCGTCTTTGGGGTTGATGGCAAACTGAACATTCGAGCCGCCCGTATCCACGCCAATGGCCCGCATGATCTTGATGGCTGCGTCGCGCATCAACTGGTATTCCCGATCGGTGAGGGTCTGAGCCGGCGCAACGGTAATGCTGTCGCCCGTGTGAATGCCCATGGGGTCCACATTCTCGATCGAGCAGACAATCACCACGTTATCCTTGCTGTCCCGCATGACTTCGAGCTCGTATTCCTTCCATCCGATCACAGATTCTTCCACGAGAATCTGCCCTTTGGGACTCAGGCTAAGGCCCCAGCGGACAAAGCGACGATATTCCTCGACGTTGTAGGCTACATTGCCGCCGCTTCCGCCCAGCGTGAACGAAGGACGGATAATAGCCGGTAAGCCGACCAGATCCAGAAGCGCATCAGCTTCCTCGGGCGTGTGGGCGAGACCGCTGCGAGGTACCTCCAGACCAATTTCTTTGATGATGTTTTTAAATTGATCGCGGCTTTCGGCCTTCTGAATCGATTTCAGATTGGCGCCGATCATGCGGACGCCATATTTGTCCAGAATGCCGGCCTCGGCCAAAGCCACGGCCATGTTAAGGGCGGTTTGCCCCCCCAACGTCGGCAACAAGCAGTCGGGCCGTTCTTTCTGAATGATTCGCTCGATGACCTCGACCGTGATGGGTTCCACATAGGTCCGGTCGGCCATTTCCGGGTCGGTCATGATGGTGGCCGGATTGCTGTTGATCAGGACGACTTCGAGCCCCTCGCCGCGCAAGACTTTGCAGGCCTGGGTTCCCGAGTAGTCGAATTCGCAGGCTTGGCCGATGACAATAGGCCCCGACCCGATCAGCAGGATTTTGCGGATGGATTCATCTCTTGGCAAGGTTGGTCCCTTTCTGCATGGCGCTCTTGACCAGGTTAAGGAAAAGCGGATCCGGGTTATCGAGCCGGGACGTCAGCTCCGGATGAAACTGGCATCCCAGAAAGAAGCGGTGGCTTTTTAATTCCATGATCTGCATGATCCGTTTTGTGGAATCGTAGCCCGAAAACACCAGCTCGCCTTTTTCGATTTGTTGGATGTATTTGGGATTGACTTCGTAGCGATGGCGAAACCGCATGCGCACAACCGGGCTGGAGTTATAAATCTCCCAGGCGCGCGTTCCTTTTCGAATCTGGACGTCCTGACCGCCCAAGCGCATGGTGGCGCCCTTGTAGGTGACCTTCTTCTGCTCGGGAAGGATATCGATGACCGGGTGCTTGACCTCAGCGCCATCCTGCTCCGCCTCGGATGTGTTGGCGCCTTTAAGACCGCTCACATTCCGAGCGTATTCCACAACGGCCAACTGCATGCCAAAGCAGATGCCCAATAGGGGGATGCTGTTTTCCCGGGCAAAGCGAATCACCGCAATTTTTCCTTCAATGCCTCGGGTACCAAAGCCGCCCGGCACAATGATGCCGTCAACGCCCTTGAGTTCGTCGGCCACTTTCTTTTCGCCCGTCTCGATGGCCGAGGTTTCGATCCATTTCACGTTTGCCGCCACATCGAGGTGGGCTGTGCAATGCACCAGGGCCTCGATAATGCTGGCATAGGAGTCTTCAAGAGCCGTGTATTTCCCGCACAGGGCGATGGTCACGGTGTGGACCGGCGCCACCTCGTTTTTCTTGAGAGTCGCGACCAGTTTCTTCCAGCGCTGAAGCGACGGCGGGCTGTAAATACCGAGCTTCTTGTGAATGATCGCCGGTAGGCCTTCTTCTTCAAAAACAATGGGAATATCATACACGGTCTTCACATCCAGTCCGGTGATGACCGCTTCTTTCTCGATATTCGCAAACGAGGCGATCTTCTCTTTGACTTTATCGCTGATGAACTCCGAGCAGCGGCCGATGATCACATCCGGCTCAATGCCCTTTTCGTTAAGAAGCTTCGTGCTCTGCTGTGTGGGTTTTGACTTTTGTTCGTTGACACCGCTGGGAATGGGAACATAGGTCAGATGAATAAACATAATGTTCTCGCGTCCCACTTCGCGACGGAGCTGCCGGACCGCTTCGACGTAGAATTCGTTTTCCAGGTCGCCAATGGTTCCGCCGATCTCGATCAGGACCAGATCGGCCTGCTCCTTCTCGGCGATCTCATAGAACCGGCCTTTTATTTCGCTGGTGACGTGTGGAATGAACTGCACGGTCTTGCCCAAAAACTCGCCCCGACGCTCTTTTTCGAGGATGGATTTGAAGATCTTCCCCATGGTCAGGTTCCACTCGAATTTGCAGTTCACGCCCAAAAAGCGTTCGTAGTGGCCAAAGTCCATATCGACTTCGCCGCCGTCGTCGAGCACAAACACCTCGCCGTGCTCGATGGGGTTCATGGTCCCGGGGTCCGTATTGAGATAACCGTCGCATTTCACGGGGATGATTTTGAGTTTGGACGAGAGAAGATTTCCGATGGAGGCAGTGGCAATTCCCTTTCCCAACCCCGACAGCACGCCGCCGGTCACAACAATGTATTTGCATGGCTTGGACGTGGCTGGTTTCAGCATCAAGAGGACCTCCGAAGAAAATCGATGGGATGCCCGCAGGCGCGGCTTGAGCCCGACTGGTTTAACTCGGGAATAGAGACAGCAGGGGTTGAAAAATAGCGATGGTGGAAAACTCTAAACGAGTTTACCACTGCTTCTCTCCTGCGGCAGGATGAAGAAAGTCATCCTCCGCGGGCAGTTCTGGCTGAAGTGATCCGTTGAATTCATAGGATGGCCCAAAGGCCGCAATAAAAATCTCATCTGGTTCGGGCGGTGTCAAGCGGCAGTTGGATTTCGGATGGGATTTCGGAGACCGGATCACGCCGCCTCCCGCCGGGCCTGCGCTTGCACGCCATTGTCTAAAAGGGCGGAAGCTGAATCGGTCGCGCGGACATTGCTCTTCAGCAGCGCTACAAATCGCTCGGCATTGGGGCCAAACGTCTTTGCGCGCGCATGAATGATTCCCAAAGGGCGGACCAGACCCGCGGGGGTGAAAGGGACCGCAACAAGACTTCCTGTCGCGATCTCCCGGTCCATGGTCGGCCGCGGCAGAATCGAAATACCCGATCCGATCTCCACCGCACGCTTTATGGATTCGATATTGTCGAACTCCATGGTCACTCGCACACGAATCCCCTTTCGCTTGAGGAAGCGGTCCACCTCCCTGCGAATGGCCAATCCTTTGTCGAACCCAATAAAGGTCTCCGTCTGGAGTCTGCGCAGCGGCGCCGCTTTCATCTGCGCCATCGCATGCCCCGGAGCGCAGGCAATGACCATGGGTTCGCTTTGCCAGGGAATTACCGCAATGCGGCGATCGGGCTGCGGAAAGGAAATGATCCCAATATCAAGCTCCTCCTTGCGCACCCCTTCGACAATCCGGTCCGGGTGAAAATACTCCAGGCGAATGCGCGCATTGGGATAGCGCCGGGCAAACAATTCGGCGTAGTAGCTCATGTGCGACAACCCCACCGAGTAGATGCAGGCCACGCGAACCATGGCTCCGATTTGATTGTGGTGGCTCTTTACCTGCGTTTCGAGTTCCCCATAGCTCTCCAGAATCTCCCGGCAGCCTTCATAGTAAACCTTGCCCTCCGGCGTTAATTTCCAGGGCCGTTGCGAGCGGTCGATGAGGATCGCGCCAAGATGCTTTTCGAGATTCTGAACGATCTGGCTGACCGTGGATTGGGTCACGCCGTTGCGATGGGCGGCCTCGGAAAAACTATGGACCGTGGCCACATCGCAGAACATCTTTAGGGATTCAATCTGCATTAGTATTTCTAATAAAGCATAGTAATTCTATTCGCTTTACTAATATTAAACCAATACCGGACAAAGTCAATATATGCGTAACCGGCCTTCGTGGTTGCGAGTTGGAGGACCTTGATGCATGCGGGCGAAGGTAGCGCGGGGAGTGTGATTCCACTCTCGCCCAAAATTGTCTTGCCCGGAAGAGTTGAACCCAAGGCGGTGAGGCAGGAAATGGAGTTAATGGACAGAAATTTGCGGACGGTTATCCTGTGGTTTCCGCTTCCAGTTCCGGCCGCAGACGGCGCAAGGCTTCTTGCTCTTTTTGAAGAGCCAGGACTTTTTTGCTGGCCCAGCCAATCATGGGAACGCAGGCCCAAAACAGGAGAAGCCCCGCCAGGAAAACCATTCGGGTGCCAAAATGAACGGCAATGGTCCCGGCGATCAGAGGCGATACGGCCCACCCAAGCGATTTCGCCGTAACCGACCATCCAAAAATGGTCCCCCGCTTGGCATCGGGGGTAATCCGGGAAATCCAGATCTGGAAAACAGGATCCAGTCCGCCCGAAAAAAATGTCATGATGAGCCGCGCCGGAAACAGGACGATGAAGGAAGGAAAAAGGCCAATGAGGGCTGCAAAACAGCCGGCGCCAATCGCCGAGAGCTTCCCAATGGACGGAGGTGATTTGCGGTCGGCAAGCCGGCCCAGCAAGACACCCGCGAGCATTGCGCCAATGGCGGCGACCCCGTTGAGCAATCCGGTGAGTTGCGATGCCCCTTCGATCTTGCCATTGATTTCCTGCACGTATAGCGGAAGAAAGGGCCCGTCGAATGTCCGCGCCACGGCCATAAAGGCCAGCAATGCCAGAATGGGGCCTCCGGGGCCCAGCGCGCTCAGCCGGTCACGCCAAGTCCCGCCTCCGGTCTTCTCGACCTCCTCCTCTTCCGCGGGCGTGAATTTCTCCTGGACGAAGAAGAAGATCAGCATGCTTGGGATTAGAAGAAGAGCGCCGGACAGAAAGAAGGTGTAGCGATAGCCAATATGCTCCGCGAGAAATCCCCCTGCCAGAGGACCCAGAAAACTGCCGGCGAAGACCGCCGCACTTAGCGACCCCAGTGCCATTCCCTGTCGGTGAGAAGGCGTGGAGGCGGAGACGAATGTCATGGCCGCGCTGATGGTACCGGTAAACAGGCCCTGCACAAACCGCAATATAACAAACGTCTGGACATTGGGTGCGAGCCCCATGGCGGCCAGGACAATCATGGCGCTGAAATTGGCGCGCAGCATCATGGGCTTGCGGCCGTATTTGTCGGCCAGCGTACCCCAGATTGGGGCCATAATAGCAAGGCTGATGGCGACGGCTGAGGCGGAGAGTGAACACCAGAATTTCACGGCATCCGGGTCCGTCACTCCCAGTTGCTGAATAAAAAACGGCGAAAACGGCAGCGCGAGCGAAAAACCGGAAATGCTCAGAGTCTGCGAGATCCAGATAAGAATGAGATTGCGTTTCCAGCTCATACGATTGGAAGATACGATTTTGCAAAGGAGGAAGGAGGGATGCCGGAATTCAGGCAGCCAGAAGTCAGAATTGGAGGATTTTGCCCTGTCTCCCGACGGACTACTCACGACTCCTGAGATACTCATCCATCTGCCGGGCTGTGTCCCTTCCGTCCGCCATGGCGCGAACGACTAAGGAAGCACCCTTGGTCATATCGCCGGCCGTGAAGACCTTTTCGGCGCTGGTCATCCCCGTAGCGCCCTTCTCAACAAGACCCCGGCCATCGAGCTTGACTCCAAACCGCGACAGCAATTCATCTTTGAGCGGACCGGTGAATCCCATGGCCAGGAAAACCAGATCGGCGTTAATCGTCCGCACTTGATTCTGCTTCGGCCGGAATCTTGAAGGCAAACCATTGGAGCCGTTTTCCCATTCCACCTCTTCGAATACCACGGCAGAGACATCCTGGGTACCCGCGAAGGACTTGGCCGAGAAAGACCACAGACGCGTGCAGCCTTCCTCGTGCGAACTGGACGACCGTAGAACATAGGGCCATTCGGGCCAGGGCGTGCAATCGCCGCGGCATTCCGGCGGCTTGGGCATGATCTCCACCTGGGTGATTTCCGTCGCCCCCTGGCGCGCCGCGGTGCCAATGCAGTCCGAACCCGTGTCCCCGCCGCCAATCACCACAACCGATTTGCCCTTGGCGGATAATGGAATCTCGCCGGGCCGCAACTCCCCGCCAACTACGCGGTTTTGCTGCGTCAGATAATCCAGGGCGAAATGAATTCCTCTCAGATCGCGGCCGGGAACGGCCAAATCCCGCGGCTGACGCGCCCCGCCCGTAAGGCAAATCGCATCATAGCGGGACAGCAGATACTCGGGCGAGATATCCACGCCAACCTTGACGCCGGTTTCGAAGACAACGCCTTCTTCGCGCATGAGCTGGACCCGTCGTTCGACGACCCACTTTTCAAGCTTGAAATCAGGAATACCATACCGGAGAATTCCCCCGGGGTGGGCCGCCGATTCATAGACCGTGACCCGGTACCCATTGCGGTTGAGTTCCTCGGCCGCGGCCAGTCCGGCCGGGCCCGAACCGACAATCGCAACGCGTTTGCCGTTTCGCGGAATATTGCGATCGGCAACGATCCAGCCTTCCTGAAACCCTTTTTCGATAATGGCGCCCTCGATCTGACGGATCGAAACCGGGTTTGCATTGATGCCCAGCACGCAGGAAGCTTCGCACAAGGCCGGGCAGATGCGCGATGTAAAATCGGCAAAGGGATCTGTCGACAGCAGGAGGGCAAGAGCCTCGTGCCACTTGCCTCGATAGACCAGGTCGTTCCATTCGGGAATGGCATTGCCCAGGGGGCAACCGTACCCGTGGCAGAACGGAACTCCACAGTCCATGCAACGGCTGGCCTGCAAAATGATCTCAGAGCCGGGCAGCCGCGTTTCCACGGCCCCAAAATCCTTCAGCCGCTCGCCAACGGGCCGATACCCAGGATCTTTGCGGTCAATTTCCATGAAGCCTGTGGGCTTGCCCATTAAACCATCTCCAGGTTTTCTGTGCGACTGGATTCGCCCATGGCAGCCCCAAAATTCTTATGCATCCAACACCTTCTCCCGTTTCACTTTCAAGTCTTCGGCCATCATTCGGCCCAGAACCTTTTTGTATTCCATGGGGAACACTTTGACAAAGGAAAACAGCGCTTCATTCCAGTTCTGCAGAATCTGCCAGGCCTTCCAGCTCCCCGTCAGCGCCTCATGATTCTTGATCAGCTGGTGAAGCTCCTCGGTATCCTCGGATGTCGCCACCGGGTCCAGATCGATCATGTCGAGATTGCAATTGCGGTCGAGCAGGTGGTTGGGATCGTAAACATAGGCGATTCCGCCGCTCATGCCCGCGCCAAAGTTCAATCCGATCTCCCCCAGAATCACGACACGGCCCCCGGTCATATACTCGCACCCATGCTCGCCCACACCCTCCACAACCGCTATGGCCCCGGAATTGCGAACGGCAAACCGCTGGCCTGCTTTCCCGGCGATATAAACCTCGCCGGATGTGGCGCCGTAGAGAAGGGTGTTGCCGGCGATCAGATTTTCCGAGGCTTCGAAGGCGGCCCCTTTGGGTGGGAACAGAATGATTTTGCCGCCCGAAAGCCCTTTGCCCAGATAGTCGTTGGCCTCGCCCTCCAGCCGGAACGTGACGCCCTGCTTTAGAAACGCGCCAAAACTCTGGCCCGCGCAGCCTTTGAAATTGACCCGGATTGAATCTGGCCCCAGTACTCGATTCCCCATTTCTTTTGCCAATCGGCCGGAAAGGATGGCGCCTACGGTTCGGTTGGTATTCGCGATGGGCAGCTCCAATTCCAGCGAAGTATCCTGTTGCACAGCCGCTTTGATCTGATCGAGAACGGACCAATCTAGGCCGCCATCGATTCCATGATCTTGTGTTCTCACCGAATGAACCGGTAATCCATGCTTGGCCGGTATCTGACAAAGGATTCGCGAAAAATCCAGTCCGGCGGTCTTCCAGAAACTGATGGCCGGATCTTTTTCCAGCAGATCGCTTCGGCCAATCATCTCCTCGAAACGCCGGAAACCGAGAGAGGCCATGATTTCGCGAACCTCCTCAGCCAAAAATCGGAAAAAATGGATCACGTGCTCGGGCTTGCCCTGGAAATTTTTGCGAAGCTCGGGATCCTGCGTGGCAATCCCCACGGGACAGGTGTTGAGGTGGCATTTGCGCATCATAACACACCCGCAGACCACCAAAGCCGATGTCGCGAATCCGAACTCCTCGGCCCCCAGCAGAGCCGCGATGGCAATGTCCCGGCCGGTTCGAAGCTGGCCATCAACCTGCACGCGAATCTTATCGCGCAGACCGTTAAGAACAAGTGTCTGCTGGGTCTCGGCCAGCCCCAGCTCCCAGGGAATTCCCGCGTGTTTGATGGAGGAAAGCGGCGAAGCCCCGGTTCCTCCGTCGCCGCCGCTGATCAGCACCATATCCGCCCGGCCTTTTGCAACACCGGCCGCAACGGTACCCACGCCGGCTTCCGAGACCAGCTTCACCGAAATTCGCGCATCCGTGTTGGCGCATTTGAGATCATAGATAAGTTGAGCCAGATCTTCGATGGAGTAGATATCATGATGAGGTGGCGGTGAAATCAGCGTCACGCCCGGAGTTGAGTTTCGCACTTTGGCGATCGTTTCATTGACCTTGTGGCCCGGCAGCTGGCCGCCCTCACCCGGCTTGGCGCCCTGGGCAATTTTGATCTGGATATCGCGGGCGCTGGCCAGATACTCGATGGTGACCCCAAATCTGCCGCTGGCCACCTGTTTGACGGCGCTGCATAGACTGTCGCCGTTTTCCAGCGGCTTGTACCGGGCCGGGTCCTCGCCCCCTTCCCCGCTGTTGCTCATGGCCCGAATCCGGTTCATGGCTGTTGCGAGCGTTTCATGGGCCTCTTTGCTGATCGAGCCAAAAGACATGGCCCCTGTCACAAAACGCCGCATAATGCTTTCAACGGGCTCGACCTCGGATAACGCAACGCCGGCCCCCGGTCGAAACCGCAGGAGCCCCCTTAGGGTGAACTGCGCCCGGGCCTGATCGTTGACGAGTTGGGCATAGTTCCTGTAGAGGTCGTGGCTTCCCGTTCGCGTTGCGCGTTGGAGAAGTGAAATCGTCAACGGGTTGAGCAAATGCCGCTCTCCGTCTCTACGATACGCGTATTGGCCGCCCGCATCCAAAAGCCCCAGCCGAATCTTCTGCGGATCTTGTGCGGCCCTTACCCGGTCATTGATTTCGCGGGCCAGCCCATCCATACCAAGGCCGCCCACCCGGGAATTGGTGCCGGTAAAATAGCGGTCCGTCAATTCCTGCGATAGGCCTATGGCCTCGAAAACCTGCGCTCCGCGGTAGCTGCGCAGGGTTGAAATTCCCATTTTCGACATGATCTTGAGCAGCCCTTTGCGCAAAGCCTGCACGTAATTCTCGATGACCTTTTGGGGCCGCATGCCTTCGGCCCAGTGGCCGTTCTGGAGCATGGACATGATGGTTTCGAGGGCCAGATACGGATTCACCGCGGTTGCGCCGTAGCCCAAAAGCAAGGCCAGGTGCATGACCTCGCGCGCTTCACCCGTCTCCACAATCAATCCCACGAAGGAACGCACCCCTTCATCGGTGAGATATCGGTTCACAGCCGAAACAGCCAGCAGCGCCGGGATGGGGGCCTGGTCGGCGGCAATGTCGCGATCGCTCAACACCAGAACATTATAGCCTTCCTCCACAGCGGCCCGGGCGCTCCGGCAAAGGGCCGTCACCGCCGCCTCCAGGTCCTTGCCCAAACCTCCACGGCCAAACGACATGGGAAGAACCTTGGCCCGAAAATCCGGATCGCGGAAACGCTTTATACGTTCGATATCAATATCGCGCAGGATTGGGTGCTTTAGCTTAACCAGCCTGGCATGCTCGGGTGTTTCGGTGAGAATATTGCCCCGGTTGCCAATGAACACCATGGTTGACATCACCAGTTCCTCCCGAATCGGGTCGATGGGGGGATTGGTAACCTGGGCAAAGAGCTGTTTGAAATACGAATACAGGAGCTGAGGCCGCTCCGACAAAACGGCCAGCGGAACATCATTGCCCATGGAACCCACGGGTTCATGGCCGGTCTCGGCCATGGTGGAAAGAATAAGCCGGATATCTTCGCGCGTATAGCCAAAGAGCCTTTGGCGACGCAACAGCGTCTCCTGCTCCACCGAAATGGGAACGACCACGTCAAACAGCCCATCGAGGGTCAGCTTGTTCTCGGTGATCCAGCGGCGGTAGGGTTGTTTGCGCGCGGTTTGTGTCTTGATCTCGTTATCGAAAAGCACCCGTTTGGCCCGGGTGTCGACCAGGATCATTTCGCCGGGCCGAAGCCCGCCTTTTTTCACAACATTGGACGGTTCGAGGTCGAGCACCCCGGCCTCGGAGGCCAGAACAATAAGCCGATCCTTGGTGATGGTATAGCGCGCGGGCCGCAGGCCATTGCGATCGAGCATGGCGCCAATCTCGGCGCCATTCGTAAAAACAACCGCCGCCGGTCCGTCCCAAGGCTCCATCATGGCCGAGTGGTATTCGAAGAAGGCGCGGCGGTCGGGTCCCATGGGATACTTCTCTCCCCAGGCCTCGGGAATCAGCATCATCATCGAATGGGCCAAAGGGCGACCGGCCAGATAAAGAAGCTCCAGCGCGTTATCCAGATTCGCCGAATCGCTTCCCTCTGCATCCAGAATCGGAATCAGCTTCTCGATATCCTTGCCAAACAGCTCGGACACCAGGCTCTTCTCGCGCGCCGCCATTTGCATGCGATTGCCGCGAAGCGTGTTGATCTCTCCGTTGTGGGCCAGATAGCGAAACGGCTGGGCCAGCTTCCAGGTAGGAAATGTGTTGGTGCTGTAACGCTGGTGTATTACGGCTAAGTGCGCTTTGAAATCCGGGTCCGAGAGATCGGGGTAGAAGGGCGCGACCTGATTCGCCAGAAAAAGCCCTTTGTAAACGATCGTGGCCCCGGAAAAGGAAGGAATGTAGAAATCCTCGAACGCGCCATTCAGTTCCATTCCACGCTTTTCCAGCAGCCGTCGAATCACATAGAGCCGCCGCTCCAGACCAAGGCCCGACTCCCCAGTCACAAAACACTGCTCCACGAAGGGCTTTTCCTCTTGGGCTTTTTGGCCAAGACAATGCCCGTCCACAGGAACCGTTCGCCATCCCAGAACCCGCAGACCTTCGTCGCGAATGGTCTTTTCCGCCAGGGCTTTGAGCGCATTCCGACGCGCTTCATCGTGCGGCAAAAACAGCATACCCGCGCCATAATCGCCCTCAGGAGGGCATTCGAAACCGATTTGGGGTGCGATCTTCCGGAAGAATTCATGCGGAAGGGGCAGAAGAATTCCAGCGCCGTCCCCGGTGTTCGCGTCGCCGCCCACGGCTCCCCGATGAATGAGATTGACAATGACCTGGAGGCCTTTTTCAACGATGGCATGGCTGCGCTCGCCATCGATGCTGGCCACAAAACCAACGCCGCACGCATCGTGCTCATTGGCCCGGGAATAGAGCCCCTGATCGCGCGGAATAGCCGGGTTCGGCAAAGATTCTTGCATAAGTTTACCTAATACTATCCATGGACTCTATTAACATATATAATACCTGCTCCAGGAAGAGTCAAGACGGGAGTCGGGGAGATAGGAGTTGGGAGTTGGAGTATTGGAGAATAGTACGACATCTAATGAACCCAAGACACGCACAAGTGCGTGCCACCCAAAGATATATCTCGGCACAGGGTAATGCTTCCACTGTTTTCTTTGGGGGACAGACGGACACGGCAACCGTGTCCCTGCAAATCTTGCGTCCTCCGTTCCAGCCTGAAGCCTGTAGCCTGTGGACTGTAGCCTTTCTTCCGTTTTTCGCTACGGTCTGTATGCGTTTGCAATGGGCATGCGGCGGTCGCGGCCAAAGGCTTTGGGGGTGATCTTCACTCCGGGCGGGGCCTGGCGGCGTTTGAATTCGTTAAAATCCACCAGACGGATAACCTTGGAGACAACGGCCGAATCGAATCCGCGGGCCACGATATCCGCGGGCGAAAGGTCTTCTTCCACATAGGCCTGCAAGATCGGGTCAAGCACGACATAAGGCGGCAGCGAATCTTCATCTTTCTGGTTGGGCCGCAATTCCGCGGTGGGCGGCCGGTCGATAACGCTTTGCGGAATCACATCGCGGCCGTTCTTCTGATTATAGAGGCGAGCCAGTTCAAATACCCAGGTCTTTGGAACGTCTTTGATCACCGCATAGCCGCCGCACATGTCCCCATACAGGGTGGAGTACCCAACGGCCATTTCGCTCTTGTTTCCCGTGCTGAGGACAATCCATCCATACTTATTGCTCAGGGTCATCAGGATGTTGCCGCGAATACGGGCCTGCAGATTTTCGAGTTCGATTCCAGGCTCCCCTTTCTTCAGGGCCTGATGCATGGAATCAATGGTGGAATCAAAAACACCTTTGATCGGCACCTCCAGGAAGTCAATACCCAAATTGCGGGCCAGGATCTCGGCGTCGGAACGCGTCTCTTTTGACGAGTATTGCGACGGCATTGTAACCCCGGCTACATTTTCTTTGCCGAGCGCTTCCACCGCGATAGCCGCGACCAGCGAAGAATCGATTCCGCCGCTCAGGCCAATGACAACCTTCTTCGCGCCCACCTTGCGGATATAATCTCGCGTCCCAAGCACCAGGGCTTCGAATATCTCTTCAAGTTGACCCCATTGTCTTGGACAGGACTGATCCATCTTGATCCCGCCGTCCGAGACTTCCGCAAAGAGTAACTTCTCCTCAAACCGACGGCCGCAGCCAAGGACCGCTCCCGAGGAATCCACCACGAAGCTGGCCCCATCGAACACAAGCTCGTCCTGTCCGCCCACCAGATTCACATAGACAACCGGCGTTTGCGTTGCAGCCGCAAACCGGCGCGCAATCGCCAGTCGCTGATCGAGTTTGCCGATATGAAATGGGGAGGCCGAAATATTGATGGTTGCCTGCGGCTTGCTCCCGGCTGCCCATTGTTCAGCCAAGCCGCCCGGGACCCAGATGTCCTCGCAAATCGAAACCGCGACTTGAGTTCCCCCGATATCAATCGTGACCGGAGAATTCCCGGGGAGGAAATATCTTTTTTCATCGAACACGCCGTAATTGGGCAATTCCACTTTCCGATAAACCGACTGGATCCTTCCATTCGAAATGAAAGCGGCGGCATTGTAACGGTTCCCGCTGTCCAGTTCCGGGAATCCCACTAGCGCAGGCGCCGCGGCATTGGCGACCACGCGCTCCAGTTCGGCCCTGCATGTTTCAAGGAACGAACGCTTCAGCAGCAGGTCCTCGGGAGGATACCCACACAAGGCCAACTCGGGAAACACCACTAGATCCGCCCCTTTGGACTTGGCCTTCTCGATGGTGCTGATGATAAGGTTGGCATTGCCAGCCAAATCACCCAGCGTGGAATTGAGCTGGGCGAGAGCAATGCAGAGGGGTGCGTTCATTACGCCATAAATTAGCTCTTTGGATGGGCTAAAGCCATTCGAGAAACAGGTCAAAAATACGCGGGGGCATCCCGGTACCGGAACGCCCCTGCTTGAATCCCCTGCGGATGTGCCAGAATTATGAACCTGCGCTCATCTGCAACATTGATAAATTATCCCACGCTCTGCTCGTGCTCCCCCGCTTAATACAAGAACAGCATCTCGCGGTACTTCGGCAGAGGCCAGAGACGATCGTCGACAACTGTCTCCAGCTCATCCGAGACTTTGCGGACTTTTAGCATCAAGGGCAAGACCTTCTGGTTCCAGTTCTTCGCCTTGCCCAACATGTCTTTGGCATCGTTGGCCTTGTCTTTGGCCAAAGCCAATTCCTCAACCACGCCATAGAGCTCCGATGTGAGCGAGGACACTCTCTTCAGCAAATCCTTCTGCCCTTTCTGGATCGATTTGGGATCGGCCGTTTTGGCCGCGCAGATCGTATCGGCCACTTCCTTCTGGTATCGGACGCACACGGGAAGAATCAGGTTCCGCGCCATCTCCGCGCAAAGGTCCGCCTCGATCTTCACGGTCTTTACATAATTTTCCAACATAATCTCGTAGCGGGCCTCGATCTCGGTCGCATTGAAGATCTTGTACCGGGTAAAAAGCTCCTCTGATTTCTTGGACACGAAGGCCGGAAGCGCATCGACAGTTGACGTATAATTGGGTAATCCCCGGCGCTTTGCCTCCTTCTTCCAATCATCCGTGTAGTTATCGCCATTGAAAATGATCTGCTTGTTCGCGGCAATCTCTTTGCGCAAAAGCTCCTGGAGCTTCTTGTTGAAAGTCCCCGGATCCTTGGCGGCATCCTCAAGCTGCGTCGCGAAATAATCAAGACTCTCCGCCACGATTGTATTGAGAACAATGTTGGCGCTGGAAACAGTCTGACTCGAACCCACGGCACGGAACTCGAATTTATTGCCCGTAAACGCAAACGGCGATGTCCGGTTCCGGTCCGTAGCATCTTTGGGAAGAACCGGCATGGTGCTGACGCCCACTTCCAGGGTTCCGCCCTGTTTTGAACCCGTCGTCTTTCCTTTTTCAATCTGCTCCACAATATCGGTAAGCTGGTCGCCCAGAAAAACCGAAATAATGGCCGGAGGCGCCTCATTCGCGCCCAGGCGATGGTCGTTCCCGGCGCCGCAGACGGCGACGCGCAGGACCTCGGCGTATTGGTTCACCGCGCGAATCACGGCGACCAAAAACGTCAGAAACTGGGCGTTTTCGTGCGGCGTCCTGCCGGGATCCAGAAGGTTGTTGCCCTCGGAATCGGCCATGGACCAGTTGTTGTGCTTGCCCGAGCCGTTAATTCCCGCGAAGGGCTTTTCGTGCAGCAGGCACACCAGGCCGTGCTTCTGCGCCACATTCTGGAGTTTCTCCATCACGACCAGGTTGTGGTCGGTCGCCACATTGACATGCTCGAACAATGGAGCGAACTCGAACTGGGCGGGCGCCACTTCATTGTGGCGCGTCTTGACCGGGACCCCCAGCTTGAAGAGCTCGTTTTCCACGTCCATCATAAACGAGAGTACGCGTTGGCGTACCGAGCCAAAATAGTGGTCTTCCATCTGCTGTCCCTTGGGCGGCAAAGCGCCGAACAGCGTGCGGCCGGTCGCGATCAGGTCGGGCCGCAAATTGTAATAGCGCCGGTCAATGAGGAAATATTCCTGTTCCGGACCCACTGTTGGATTCACATACTGCGCTTTGGTATTGCCAAATACGCGAAGAAGGCGAAGCGCCTGCTTTGAGATGACCTCGATGGATCGCAGCAAAGGTGTTTTCTTGTCCAGAACAAATCCCGTGTAGGAACAAAATGCCGTGGGAATGGTAAGGGTTTTCCCACGCGCATTGGTCTGCAGGAAAGCCGGCGAGGTCGGGTCCCAGGCCGTATAGCCTCGCGCTTCGAAGGTGGCGCGCAGCCCACCAGAAGGAAAGCTGCTCGCATCGGGTTCGCCCTTGACGAGTTCTTTTCCCGAAAATTTGCTGATGGTTCCACCACCGTCGATGGGGGAGAAGAACGAGTCGTGCTTCTCCGCAGTCAGCCCGGTCATGGGCTGAAACCAGTGTGTGAAATGCGTGGCGCCATTGGCCAAAGCCCATTCCATCATTCCCTTGGCAACGCCGTCGGCAACGGTAATGTCGAGAGGCTCGTGTTTGTCAATGGTCTTCCGGAATTTGCCGTATACTTCGGGCGGCAGGTATCGCTTCATGGCCCGGTCGTCAAAAACGTACTGGCCGAAGATGTTGGTCACATCCTGCTCCGAATGAGTCATCGGCGCTCCTTCGTGAATTCTTGCTTCGGCAATGCTCTGCGCCACACTGGCGCGCGTTCCTGGATGGCTCATGGTTCCTCCCGTTTGGATCTCTTTTTTCTGTTCGTATTTTGCGAAGGAATTTTATTTAATGCAACCGGCATGCCAAATGGCCAATTCCCCAAAACAAAGAGAAATCGCAGATCAACCGTGAACCTTGGCGACAATTTTGTATCAAATAAAAATAAAGATACCTTTTTGTTGCAAACCTATGCACTCAGCCAATGGCCGTGCAACCCGTCTCTCCGGTTCGGATCCGCACGCATTCGGCCAGGTCCAGAACAAAGATCTTGCCGTCGCCAACCTTGCCGGTTCGGGCCGCCGTGGAAATCGCCTCGACGGTCGGCGCCAGAAAATCGTTGTTGACCGCGATTTCGAGGCGGACCTTCTTGAGAAGATTCCCGGCTTCCTTCACACCACGGTACACTTCCGAAACGCCTTTTTGCCGGCCGCATCCCAAAACAGTGCTGACCGTCTTTAGATAAATTTCGTTGTCATCCAGCGCCCGAAGAACGTCGTCGAGTTTGTGAGGCTGAATAATTGCGATTACCAGTTTCATAATGGGCCTCCTCGTAAATCAAGCCGTCGTGAGATCGACACTATCCCCCAAATGCTTTGACATTGATATCGAGCTGAACCGTGATTTTCCATTTGCCATTGACGGATTCGTCATTGAACCAAACCGGTCCGGTTAATAGTGAGATGTCCTTGTTGAAGTAGTAATAAAGACCTGCCGCGCCGCCTCCCAGGGCGTTTTTGCCGTGAGCGTAATCGAGACTCAGAACCAGCTTGTTGTAATCGCCGGTTTTGTCTTTCCAAATACCGCGGTCAAAAGCGGCCATAAATCCCTTATTTTCCTCGCCCAATACATTTTTGTTCCCAACATAATAGCCGGCGAACATGCGGCCGACGAGCGGGATTGTTTTGCCCGCCTCCAGGTGCAGCGTGTTTTGCGTCGTGATATTGGATTCTATGCCCGCATTGAAGATCCCCAGGCTAAGCCCGGGTGAATGCTTGAACAAACCTCCCTCGGGCGTTCCAAGTTTCGCGTTAAAGAGGAGGGGATGGTCCGTGGGCTCAATGAGATCCACCCCTATTTCCATCTGAAGCTTCTGAAACGGAAGGATCCCAAGGGTCAGCCCCACATCCGTGGGAAAAGCTCCGGCCCCGTCCGCAAATTTCCGAAAGGCCGTGAAATAGTTGTCCACTCCAACATGAAGAACGCCAAACGGCTGAACGTCTGTAACGCAGACAGTCCAGTTCTGGGTGGAAGGCGTGGCAGAAATGAGCGTGAAGCAGGCAAACAAACCTGCCGAGAGTGCATGAACAAGCTTCTGTTTCATATTCGGTTTCCCCTTTCGAAGCCGCCGCAACTACGGCGGATGAAATGGAATCGCGCTTCCATCTAGTCCATCAGCGTATAGGCGCTCTCGCGGTGCTGGGTGTGATCCAATCCAATCACCTCATCCTCTTCGGTCACGCGCAGCCCCATGAGAACATCGAGGACTTTCAGAAGGATGACTGTAACCACAAAAGCATATGCCAGAGTAACGCCCACAGCCAGAAGCTGCGTTCCGAACAATCCCGGATTGCCGAAGATCAGCCCATCATTGCCGGCGGTATTAACCGCCTTTTGCGCGAAAAGGCCGGTCGCCAAGGCCCCCGTCATTCCACCCACGCCGTGGACGCCAAAGGCGTCCAGGCTGTCATCGTAGCCGAGCCTGTTCTTGATTACGGCAACCGAAATATAGCAGACCAATCCGGCAAGGGTTCCAATCCAGATTGCCGACATTGGAGAAACAAAGCCGCAGGCGGGAGTAATGGTCACCAATCCCGCAACGGCGCCGGTAGCGGCCCCCAGCACGGTCGGCTTGCGATGGAACACCCACTCGATGGCCGCCCAGGTCAGCGCCGCCGCGGCCGCAGCCGTATTGGTGGTCACAAATGCCGAAACCGCCAGTTCGTTAGCCGACAGGGCGCTGCCTGCATTAAACCCAAACCAACCGACCCAAAGCAGGCTGGCGCCCAGGAAGCAGTACGTCATGTTATGCGGCGGAATTGCATGTTCGCGGAATCCTTTGCGCTTGCCCAAAAACAATGCGCAGGCCAGGGCCGAGATCCCCGATGAAACATGCACCACGGTGCCGCCCGCGAAATCGAGCGCACCCAGCTTTTTCAGCCATCCACCGGTGCCCCAAACCCAATGACAGACGGGATCATAGACCAGTGTGGCCCACAACAGGATGAACACGACGAATGTCGAAAACTTCATGCGCTCGGCAAATGCGCCAGTAATCAAGGCCGGAGTGATGATGGCGAACATGAGCTGGAACATCATGAAGAGCTGGTGGGGAATGGTGCCCGCATAATCCATGTTGGGCATTAATCCCACTTGCCTTAGACCAGCCCAGGACAGGTTCCCGATGAAGTGACCCACATCGGGTCCAAAGGACAGGCTATAGCCAAACAGCACCCACTGGATGCTGACAAGGCACGCAATAAAAAATGACTGCATCATGGTCGAAAGCACGTTTTTTCTGCGGACCAGCCCGCCATAGAAAAAGGCCAGGCCCGGCACCGTCATCATAAGGACCAGAATGCTGGATATAAGGACCCAGCCCGTGTCGCCATAATTAATGCTGCTCATAGAGGACTCCTGTTTTAAAAAATCTCAGCAGATTACCATAAAGAATTTCATTCTGCTTTTTGAGAGAAGGAAAAAGGCTTTGGTATTGGTCGTAGAGTCTGGTTCGATCAAAGGCGCGATCGCTGAACCATTCCTCGATCATGCGGCCGATCATCTCGATATGAAACTGCAATCCGTACGCGTTGCCAACCCGGAAAGCCTGATTCCGGCAACGGGACGACCTGGCCAGCAAAACCCCTCCCTCGGGAATCTCGAACGTGTCCTCGTGATATTGAAAAACGTCCAATTCCGCATTGGCTCCGCGGAATAGAAGATCCTGGGCCGCATCATCTTCGAGCTGAACCTTATGCCATCCGACCTCCCGGTGCGCCGCCTTGTATACGCGGGCGCCCAGCGACCGGGCGATCATCTGCGCGCCAAGACAGATCCCCAGCACCGGCATGCCCGACCAAATGGCTTTTTCAAGGAATTCAGCCTCTTCTTTTAAAAACGGGTATTTCTCCTCCTCGTAAGCATTCATGGGCCCTCCCATCGAGATGACGCCGTGCATGGATAGGGCCTCCGGAGGAATTGGGTCTTTGGCGTGCAACCGGACGGTCTGAAGCAGGAACCCGGCTCCCTCCAAATAAATCCCGAGTGAGCCCGTTCCCTCTTGTATTGCGTGTTCCAGGACAAGAATGGTTTTCTTCATTGCGATCTCCTTCGCCCATATGCTATGGCAACGTCCGTGCCACCTCCAAATCGGGGAATCCGGCGTATTTGGGGCATTCCTTGATTTTCGGATGATACGATTTCGTCGCATCTGTTATTTGTTGGAACTTTTTTGTATTTTATGAAAATATCTAGCGCGGCCGGACGGGTCCAATGCTTTGGTTTGAAGGACAGGCTGTAAGGATCCGCTCGCTGGGATTCACCGGATTAGGGTACTTGCCGAATTCGGCGCATTCAATTTTTCATGGAGTATTCGCTGTGCCACGAACCGATCGGATCGGCAATTTTCTGAGCTTCGACGGCCTTGAGGTCCTTTATGAAATCGCCCGCGTGCTGGCCACCGGCGGTGAGCTGGAGTCCGTAATGGCAAAGGTCCTTGCGGTTCTGGCGGAGCAGGCGAAAATGCGCCACGGCACCATCGCCATTCTGCAATCGGAGGACAGCGAGGTAGCCATTGAAGTGGCGCACGGGCTTTCGGAAGAACAGCGGCGAAAAGGCCGGTACCGCCGCGGCGAAGGGATTATCGGACGGGTGGTTGAAACCGGCCGGCCCGTTGCTGTTCCGCGCGTAAGCGAAGAGCCGCTGTTTTTGGACCGGACAGGCGCACGGAAAAACCTGAGCCTGACGGATCTTTCTTTTCTTTGCGTGCCCATTCGGGCCGGCGGACGCGTGGTGGGCACCTTGTCCGCCGATCGCGTGCGAGTCCAGGAATCCATTACACTCGACGGCGAACTCCGCTTTTTGGAGGCCGTTTCGAACCTGATCGCCCAGACGGTTTTGGCACGGCAGAAGGAGGCCGAGAACCGCGCGGCTCTGGAAGCCGAGAATCTGCGACTGCGCTCCGTGCTGGAAGAAAGAGGAAGGCCGTCGGAAATGGTGGGGAATTCGCGCGCCATGCGCGAAGTTTTCCGCCTGATCGCGCAGGTGTCCGATTCCAACTCTACCGTTCTCATTCGCGGCGCGACCGGCACAGGCAAAGAATTGGTGGCCAGGGCCATTCACCAGCGCAGTCCCCGGCGAAGCGGCCCTTTTGTGGCGGTGAATTGCGCGGCGTTGCCCGAACCGCTT
>CAYVZU010000015.1:0-12329 GCA_964455935.1 uncultured Fibrobacterota bacterium | reverse complement strand
AGCGAGCTTTTTGGCCACGAGAAGGGCGCCTTCACCGGCGCGTTTCAGCAGCGTATTGGCCACTTCGAGGCGGCCAAGGGAGGAACGATTTTTCTGGATGAAATCGGGGAACTCTCGCTTTCGGCCCAATCACGGCTTCTGCGCATCGTTCAGGAGCGCGAGTTCCAGCGTCTGGGCGCATCCAAAACCATGAAGACAAATGTACGCCTGGTTGCCGCCACTCACCGCGATCTGGAAGCCGATGTCGTGTCCGGCCGTTTTCGTCAGGACCTGTATTACCGGATCAATGTCTTTCCAATCCATCTACCTCCCTTGCGCGACCGCGGCGCGGACGTTCTTCTCCTGGCCGATCACTTCGCGCAAAAGTACGCCCGGGAAACCGGCAAAGTCATAACCCGCATCAGCACACCCGCGATTGATATGATTTCGGCCTATCACTGGCCGGGGAATGTGCGCGAACTGGAAAACTGCATTGAACGCGCCGTCCTTCTGTCGTCCGACGGGGTGATCCACGGTCATCATTTGCCGCCCACCTTGCAGATGAAAGACCAGAAAACCACGGCCAGGCGCGGCCAATTCACCGAGCTGGTCTCGGCGTATGAAAAGGAACTGATTGTGGATTCGCTCAAAGATATGCAGGGCAATCAGGCCAAAGCCGCGGAGGCCCTGGGAATCACGAAGCGAATCATGCAGTACAAAGTGATTAAATACGGAATCGATTACAGACGGTTTCGGAAAAAATAGACGCTAAGATTCGATTCACCACGAAGACACAGAGGGCGCAGAAAGGAACTGTTTCACAGAATCCTTTGGCGATGGCAGCTCCAATCACTTGCTTTGTTATTTTATTCAATCCCGTCCCTATTTTCTTTGTGCCTCTGTGGTGACGGTTACGGCTGGTCCGAGTCGGACAGGTAGAGAACGGCTTTCTGCAATAACGGATCGGCATGCAAGCGGGGAACAAAGCCCGGCCGACTTTCGATTACATGAATGACATGTTCCCATTCACGTTCCTGCGGCAGTATGGCCGAAAGGCTGTTTGGACGACGAAGAAGTACGTCCTCCTGAAACAAATCGGAGTTTTTGCGCGGATGCACCGCCAGATACAGCATGTCAAGCTCCACCAAATCATTGAAGAAATGCGTGCCCAACGAAACATCGGGCACCAGGCCTTCGTGCATGGCGGCAATCTCGCACAGCACGGATACGTTGTTGATTTCGGCAAACGCGGTCGGTATTCCCAGGGACGGAACCGACGTGCAGAACCGGCCGGGTCCCAGAAGCATTGTCGTGGCCGCCTGCGGTTCGGATTTGAGTATCCTGCCGATGAGACGCGCAACCGAATATCGGTCCGATTCACCTAATTTGCCATAGGTTGCCGGACGCACGACGACAATCCGGTCCAGCGTGAGATCCTTTGCGTTCCCGATGACCGGACCGTCCGTCCTTAGAACCAGGCGTCCCTCGTTTGGCCGGGACTGCGCTGGGGCTGCGCGGCCGGTCCGCTTCACCTGAAAGGGCCTGCACTGCACGACGTTGATCCGGTAGCTGCCGTTTTCAAGAAAATTAACCGTGAATTCCACGTCAACCGGGTAATCGTAAGCGCGCTCAAGCGCGCTCAGCATCTCGCCCATATTGGCCACAAAATCGGACGCAAGCAGTTTTTCGAATGTCAATCTCCACTTTGGTTCGCTTCCCATGACCGCGGCCGGGCCTTCGCTATCCTGAGAGGCAAAAACGTCCAATTGCGGCATCTTTGTGGCCGAGGCAATGGATTCAAAATCGTAGCTGGCATGGCGGTTCTGCGCCAAATCCAGGACGTCCACCTTGCGCTGGGTGTACCTTCGCATTTGGTCCCGGCTGCCCTCGGGCCGCAAATCGGGCGCGTTGAGCGCCACGATTCGGGTGTAGTCGTCGTCGGTGCGGTCGACCGCCCGGGTTCCCAGGCCAAACACGAGGCGCAGCATGCCGGCTTTTGGATCGATTGCCGTATTCCAGACGTACGGGTTAAAGGAGAACCCCACCCCGGCGGCTTGAGGAAAGAAGTAGTCCCCGTAGGCGTCGCCCGAAACCCGTTGGATTAAAAGCGCCATTTGTTCGTCGTTTTCCAGAAGACCGCGCTGCTCGCGGTACAGCAACGCTTCGCGGCTGAGAGTGCTCGCGTAAACGGTCTGAATCGCGCGCGTGAACTCGGCAAGGCGTTCATCGCGCGTACCGCGATTCGCGCAGAAAACGCTCTCGTATTTTCCGGAAAACGCATTGCCGTACGCGTCTTCAAGAAGACTACTCGAGCGCACAATTACCGGCGATTGCCCAAAATAATCGAGCATCTCTTTGTACTGCTCCAAAATCTCCTGGGGAAAATGCCCGCCCAGAATCCGTTCCCGGACCTCCTGCGCGTTCTCCGTCAACTGTCCCGACTTCTTTAACCGACGAATGGGCCACCAGCAGTCGTTGTGAACAAGGTATGTGTAGAAGACGTCCGAGCCGATGTAAAACGAATCATGCTCTTCTAGAAGCTGTCGCCATTTCCTGTCGGAGCCCTTTAAAATGGCGCGGGCGAGAAGCATGCCCACCGACTTGCCGCCAATGAGCCCCGTGCCCACCATGCGCTTTCGGATCGCCAGAAGATCGGCCAGATTGAAATAGGTTTCCGCCAGGTGGAGTACTCTGTCATCCCGCGTGATGGCCATGCGCAGAATTCGGTCAAAGTGCGCCTCGGCCTCGTATCCGGGCAGCTTCCCGCTGTTCACCAGCTCCAACGCAGTCTGGGCGCCCTGGAATATCCTCTGCCACACGCCCACGCGCTGCGCGGCGAAATCCAGCCAAGGTTGAGGAACGCCCGAAAGAATTTCGGTTATCGTGGCGCTACGCGTGACCGGCCTGAATTCTTCTCCTTCCCATACATGAAGCGTATGCAATGTGGGCGAGTAGCGGCCGTCCACTTTTACGGGTTGTATATAGATGTGTTCGCGATTGCGGTAGACATCAAGAACGACTTGCGCGGTGTTATGGATTGCGACGATGGCATCGGCCGTGTGATGGTTTTTGAGGAGCGCAAAGTAGGCAACGGTCCGATACTGATACAAATAGGGACAGGCAAGGGAGAAGAAGTTGCCAAGCATGCGATCGCTATACCAGTCAACAGCCAACTCCGAGAGGCAATCGAAAAGATAGTACGCGCCTTCTCCGGTCTTCTCGATAACATCGAAGATCTCTGAGATAAACGCCTCGAACCCGCCCTCGGGATGAAGCCGGTATTCCCTGGCCTTTGAGCCGGCCGGCAGCAGGCGTGCGTGCTGGCCAAAACGAAAATACACCAACGGAGTTTTTCGGCTTAGCGCATAGCGGGAATACGGTCGAATGAAGGGGAGATATTCGTGAATCGACTCGACCTGCCAGACAATGTTGTCGCCCGGCAATACGCCCTGCAACGCGGCATCGAGAGAGGGAAGTCCAGACGATGTGCCGTTCTTCGGTTCGCCGCTCGCGACAGTCATTTTCATGGCCGTTCTTGATTGAGAGTGAAAGGCAAGCGCCAGTGCATCGCGGGCCGGCCCTTTTCTTGTCCCGTTCGACGCAGGGCTGAATTCCGGGCAATGTGGTTCAGGCAGCGGGCGTACGGCAACTCAATGGCCGGCCATCTTGGTTGGGAGATTTGGGTTGGAGCCTCTATTCTCGTATCTCTTCCCCTGCATTCATCTGGCAATGTCCATGAAAAAACGCACCCTCATTGATCACCAGTTGCCGCGTGGTGATGTCGCCGTGCAGCGATGAACCCGCATCCAATTCTACGCGGTCCGCAGCCGCTACGTTCCCCACGACTTTGCCGCTGAGAATCGCGCTCTTCACGCTCATTTCGGCCTCGATCATCCCCTCACGGCCAACCGTAAGGACATCGGAACAACGGATCTTGCCGCGAACAACTCCCTCGACACGCAGACTGTTCATCACATTGAGTTCACCTTCGAAGGTACTTCCTTTTCCGATAATTGTATTCAAGCCCTTTCCGCTCAGATCATCTCCCATGCGGACCTCCTTTAGTGCACAAAGAATAGAAGCGGGTCAACCGAAACGCCCGCCTTCCGCACTTCGTAATGCAAGTGCGGCGCGGTGCTGCGGCCCGAACTGCCCACCAGCGCGATAGTCTCGCCCCGGCGGACCATGTCGCCTTTTTTAACCAGCAGACGGCTGCAATGGCCATACGTGGTTTCATAGCCAAATCCGTGATTCACAATCACAAGCTTTCCATAATACTGGTCCCAGCCGGCCGTTGTGACGATCCCCGCGGCAGAGGCAAAAACCGGTGTGCCGGTCGCGGCGGCAATATCCACGCCGGTGTGGTTTTCCGCAGCGGAAGCCTGGCCCGTACCGGTGGAGAAACGACGTGTGATCCAGCCGTCCACGGGACGAAGAGTGGGGATGGCGGACTGCATCCGGGTGTCGCGACTCCCGTCGCCGGAGGCGATTTCCAGCGTCTTCTGCTGGCGTTCGAGGTCCGACACAAGGGCATCCGACGGCTCTGCGCCCTTTGCTCCGTTCGCGCGGCCGGTTGTGGCGGAAGTAAGAAATGTCGAAGCCAGAATGCGGACCTTTTCCTCGCGTTTCCGAATCTCGGCCACCTCGACGGCAAGGATCTCGATTCTTCGGCTCTTCTCCTGCAGTTGCTCGTTCTGCTTTGCCAGAAAATCGGCCAATTGGACTTTAGCGGCAATGCGGCCCGACAGGAGAATGGAGACGAGGAACAGCGCAACGCCTCCCAGTAGAACAACACAAAGGAGTTTGAACGTCCAGGAGCGAAGCTTGAACTGGACCGTCTTGCCGCCCCCATCCGGGATGATGAGTATCGAAACGAACCGGGATGACTTGGCCATGGGATCAGGAGGCCTTTCCGGAACTCAGAAGTCGGTAGATGCGGTTCAGGTCGTCATAGGAATAGAACCCGATTTCGATCCGCCCCTCCCCCTGCCGGTCATGAATGCTGACCTGGGTCCCCAAGCGGTATTGCAGATCTTCCCGGATCTGCTCGATATTCGGGTCGGCCAGGGCGGGCGTCGCGGACTTTGCGGTTTTGGTCTTGCGGTCGGTCGCCGATTCAGGGGGTACAGTTCCGGTTTCGGCCCGCACCGCGTCCTCGGCCTCGCGGACCGAGAGGCCCTTCTCCACGATCCGGCTGCACAGGCTTTCCATGCGCGCGACATCGTCAATCGAGAGAAGCGCCCTGGCATGGCCCATGCTGATACGGCCCGCAGTCAGCTCGTTTTGAATAGAGACCGGAAGCTTCAGAAGACGCATTGTGTTGGTCACGGCCGCGCGGCTCTTCCCCACCCGCTCGGCCATTTCGTGATGGGAGATCCCGGCGCCCTCGATGATGTTTTCATACGCGCGCGCCTCTTCAATCACGTTCAGGTCCTGGCGCTGGATATTCTCGACCAGGGCCATGTAGCGCATCTCAAGGTCCGTAACGGCCTCGCGGACCAGGGCCGGGATGCGATCGCGGCCCAGTTCCTTAAAAGCGCGAAGCCTTCGCTCTCCATAGATGATTTCGTACCGATCATCTTTCTTGCGAAGAACGATTGGCTGCAACAGTCCGTTCTCGCGAATGGAAGAGGCCAGTTCGCGGATTTCGGTTTCGCTGAAGTCGCGCCGCGGCTGAAACGGATTGGCACTGATCAGGCCAACTTCGACTTCGGCAGCCCCGCTTGGTGACCCGGCCGGCGTTTCCGCGCCGGGAATAAGGGCGTCCAGCCCGCGGCCCAGAACCAGTCTATTTTTTGCCATTTTCAATCACCTCTTTGGCCAGGTTCAGATAATTTTCCGCTCCAACCGACATGATATCATAAAGCAGAATCGGTTTGCCAAAACTGGGCGCTTCACCCAGTTTCACATTGCGGCAGATCACGGATTTAAAGACCCGATCGGAGAAGTACTTGCGGACCTCGTCGGAGACCTGTTTCGACAAATTCAGCCGCGCGTCATACATGGTCAGCAGGGCGCCTTCGATGGAGAGGCCCGGATTGAGACTTCGCTGCACACGGCGAATGGTGTTGAGCAGTTCGGCCAGCCCCTCGAGCGCATAATATTCGCACTGAATGGGAATCAGCACGCTGTCGGCCGCGGTCAGAACATTAATGGTCAGCAGACCCAGGGAAGGCGGGCTGTCGATGATCACGTATTCGTAGTTTTCCCGGATCGCTTGGAGCACCTTCTTGAGCATGCGCTCGCGCGCCAACTCCTTGACCAACTCGATTTCCGCTCCCGCCAGGTCCGGGGACGCCGGAAGAATCTGCAAGAACCCAAGCGCGGTCGGTTGGATGATCTCGGAAAGATTGATCTCGTCTTCAGCCGGAATAAGAGCGTCATAAACGGTCCGGTCCAGCTCGGCTTTGTCGATTCCCACGCCGGTCGTGGCATTGGCCTGCGGATCCATATCAACCAGGAGCACCTTGCGCTCCGTGGCGGAAATACACGCAGCCAGGTTCACAGCCGTGGTGGTCTTCCCCACCCCGCCCTTCTGGTTGGCAATAGCAATAATGCGTCCCATGGTTCTCCTGCAGACGCATTAACTTCCGAATCGGCTTCAGAAGAGGCAGGCGTCTGCGGTCAGACAGTTCGTGCGGAAAAAGGCCCTTTTGCTTCAGGGGTCTCCGATACCAGTCATGTAAGATACGCTTTTTCGAAAAAACACCGCAATCGGGGGGGCGGCGGGGGTTCCGGTGACCTGCTTTGCCCTATGGAGGACAAAATATTTCGGTCGGATCGAAAAGAAGAGACTTTCGGAGCCAGCCAGAACTGACCAAGGAGCGGCACAGGCCTGGCGCGGGGCGAAAGTTCCTCGAAGATTCCCTCGTGACGCTCCCCAAACAGCGAATAGTCCCCGCAGTTCAGTACCATCTCCGGCTTCTCGGCATCAATCTTCCGCAGCAACCCCTTCAAAGCTTCCGGTTCCTTATGTAGATCCAAAAACGCCATAATCTTCATACCCCGCTTATCCCCTCACCTCGCGATCCCGCGGTTCCTTGTCCTGCATTAAGGTTTTAACGGTCTCAAACTGGCCAGCCGCCCACTGACCGCCGCGCGGGAGCCCCACGGGAAAGAGATAGAGCCCCCGGCGAACTCGTGTTATAAGCTTCTTCTTGGTAAGACGAAAAGAAGCTCTCTCCTGCTTGACCGTGATCTTGAACGTGCCGGTCAGATCGCCGGTGCGGACTGCGCGAAACTTGCGCTGAAGGACATACCCAAGCGCCTTCATTTCGAGTTGGCCGATTCGAACCGCTGCAACTCCACACTCGCAGGCGGAAGTGAGAACCCGATCTCGCGCGCATGCGACCGCTTCACCTTGGAAAAAATAAGCAAACTCCGCCCTCACACTGGCCCCGAATAGCGCCCGATACTGCAACAGGCGATTATGCTTAAGTATCCATTCTCTGGTTCGAATTCCCCTTGTTATATATTATTGATTTTAAAGGAGATTCTAAGATGCTCCACTTGCGCGCGATTCTGGAGAAAGAAAAAGGGCATTCTCCTCATGGGAAATGCCTTTTGGACAATGCCGGCCTTGCTAGAACATCACTTTGAAGAAATTGTGAAAAACGCTTGGGGAAAACGCGGGAAAAGCCGGGAACTTCTGGGAAAGCTCCCCATGCGATCGTCCCTGCATTTTTCAGTGAAACCAGACTGGAATCGCGGTTTTTGATAATGCCGGAGGTCGGAATTGAACCGACATGGTATTGCTACCACCGGATTTTGAGTCCGGCGCGTCTACCAGTTTCACCACTCCGGCAGGATAGACTGCATCTAATTATATACTTTTGCACCGGGAATTTTCACGGAGTTTATTTCCCGTTCTCTGCCAGCACCGTATCGTTTCCCAGAAATAACAAAAAAATATTAGATTTGCATTTCGATTCATAGTAGTTTAGTTTACTATATAGTAAGTATAGGCTTCAAAATTGAGGAATGCTGTGAAGGTATTCGAGTACACCGACTATCGCCTCTTTTTGAAGGGGTACTATGAGGATGTGAAGTCCAGAAACCGCCGTTTTTCCTTTCAGATATTCAGCCAGAAAGCAGGTTTCAAGAACAAAGGTTTTTTGCACAACGTCATCCAAGGAAAGAAAAACCTGTCCAAGGAAAATGCCGCCCATCTGGCCAAGGCAATGGGGCTTAACAAACACGAGACACAGTATTTTGTCTACCTTGTGTGCTTCAATCAGGCCACCAAACTAAAAGACCGGAACCAGTTTCACGAAGAAATGTCTGCTATAAGGACGAGCGGCAAGGAGCCGTGGCAGCCGCAAATAATCAGAAGAGATCAATTCGAGTATTTCTCGAACGTGCATAACAGCGTAGTTCGCTCCCTTATTGGGATTCACGGCTTTACGGGGGATTACCAAGGGCTTGCAAAGAAGGTAAGGCATAGAATTACGCCGGGGCAGGCGAAAAAGTCCGTTCAATTGTTGGAAAAGCTCGGGCTAATCCAGAAGAAAAATGGAAATTACCAGGTAATTAACAGGACCATTTCTACGGAAAAGGAAGTGGAAAGCCTGGCCTTGCAGAATTTTCACCTTAAGGTGGCAAGCCTCGCTTTTGAAGCCATTTCCGAACTGCCAAAAGATCAAAGAAATGTCCAGGGGGCAACTCTTGGTATTTCCCGCAAGACCTACGAACAAATCGCTGAAAAGATCACACAATTTCGCCTGGAAATACAGAGAATGGCTGAGGAAGACAAGAACGCAAATAGCGTTTACAGGTTGAATCTTCAGCTATTCCCACTTGCCGACAATAAGGTTAAAAGGAGCCGGAAATGAACAAATTCAAAAGACCGTTATTGGTCCTGGCGGGGATTTGCGTCATCCTACTAACCTGTAGCAATGCGGACAAATTGGCTGACGGCAACAGCTCCGGTGAAGGCAACGGAATGGTTGTTGGTAAACTCGTTAACCCTGATGGCAGTCCGGCCGCCGGTGCTGCGGTGAAGTTGTATAGCACAGGCTACATTCCATCTTTGGCAAAAGTCGCAGCAACGGGCATACTTCAAAGCACTCCATCGGATACGGCGATGACCAATTCAAAAGGCGAATATGAAATCCCATTACCTGATTCCGGCGTATACAACCTGATTGCCGAAACACCTGACAACAAAGCCGCTTTCATAGACAGTGTTATTGTCGAAGATACTAACGGGGTGACCGTGCCCACCGATACCGTAAAGGAACCGGGGAAAATAGAGGGCGTAACATTCATGCCCGGTTTGAATGATACGAACCAAATTCGGCTGACTGCCTACATGCCCGGCACGGGTTTCATTCTCATGCCGAATATTGGGGGTAGTTTCAGCTTTCCCAAAGTGCCGAAAGGTACATATCAGATCTACTTCAATCCTACGGACCCCAATTACTTCGTGAAGATCATAACGGTAACCGTTCTTCCTGGCACCACCACCGACTTGGACACGATCATCCTTTACAGCAGTGCAATAACCGGAGTCCCGACAGCAAACGCCGGCGAAAATGATACGGTCTCGGTCAACGACACCCTACGCCTGCACGGTACGGGCAAAGACACGCTTGGAAGAATTGTGAAAATGGAATGGGATATTGGCAACACGGGACACTTTGTTGAAACCGAGACCAGGGACACATCCTTCGTTGCTCCTAATATGCCAGCCGATATCAAATGCGTATTCCGGATCACCGACAACGATGCGAATGTTGTGCGCGACACCCTGATGTTTGCTGTGGTGGCCGATTCGCCCGTGGTGGGCATCTCCGGACCAACCGCCATACAGATCAACACAAATACCACGTTTACGGCTCAGGTTTCCCAACGGTTCGGCAGCATTGAGAAATACCGCTGGGGCTCGAATCTGGCAGCAGGCGACCTCGATTCCACGGGCGCCTCTTTCACCTACAAGATCCTGGCGGAGACAACAGCAACAATACAACTCGAAGTCACAGATGATGATGGAAACATCAGTACTGCAAGCAAGACGGTCGTGGTCACAAACGATACCCCGATCATCACCGGCTTGAAGGACACCACCATAAGCATCAACGACGTTGTGACTTTCGCCGTGAATGCCTCTGATTCCAACGGCGTGGCCCCAAAGTACTACTGGGATTTTGGGGATGGCAGCAGTAACCAATACGACACCACTTCAACCGGATGGGCTTCGCACAAATTTCCTGCAGTCGCCATGGTATGCACGGTAAAAGTGGCGGCAGCGGACAGCTTTGGAAAGCAAAACCAAGAGAAGGTGGTGATCCGGGTTGTTCTCGATCCGCCTGCGGTTAACGCAGGGCCAGATACTACGGTGAGCATCAACGACACTTTCAATGTCCATTTTTGTGGAACTGACGTTTACGGCCAAATCGTAAAGTTCAGGATAGACAACAACGGGGATGGCGTTTTCGAAGACAGCGCAACCAGGGCGGGGACCGGTAGGTACAAGGCTTCTGCAATGCCAGGCAGTTGCAATCTTGTCGTCCAGGCAATGGACAATGACGGAAATACTACGAATGATTCAATAATTCTACATGTTTTGTTGGACCCACCCACAGCAAGCGCGGGCAATGATGAAGGAATAAGCAGAGGAGATACTATACATTTGATGGGGAGCAATAGCACTGATACCTATGGCAGAATAACGAAATATGAATGGGATATCGGGGGCAAGGGTTTGTTTACGCAGTCTTCAACAGGAGATACAGATGTCACCGGACCGGATAGTCTGTTTTATCCCTTCAGATGCATTCTTCGAGTGACTGACGATGATGGTGCGACTTCTTTGGATACCGTTACCATCATGATTGGGGTATTCAAACCAGTGACAAATATTCCGTTTTCTCCCAGAAGAGAAAACACAAGTACAGTCTTTAACAATGAAATATGGGTAATAGGCGGGGTTGGTGCCGTTGGAGAAGTATGGCATGCTGGTGATGGGGTAAATTGGGTACAGAGTAGCATTTCATCTACGACTTTCCCGCGAAGGTTTTGTCACACCTGCCTGGTGTTTAGCAATAAAATATGGGTCATCGGTGGTTCTGACGGAACACATAACTATAATGATGTGTGGAACTCAGATGATGGCATTAACTGGGTACAGGTCACCGGGGCCGCCGCTTTTTCGGAACGAAGTATGCATTCTTCAGTAGTATTCGATGACAAGATGTGGGTAATTGGTGGGATCGACAACAACCATTGGCGAAAAAATGACGTTTGGTATTCAATTGATGGGGTTACTTGGACGCAAGCCACAAATTCTGCCGGATTTCTTGGCAGAGGGGGGCACAGCTCAATAGTTTTTGATGGTAAAATGTGGGTAATCGGCGGTGATGATAACGAGTCGTTCAATGACGTTTGGTATTCAAGCGATGGTATCACTTGGGCGGCGGCCTGCTCAGCGCCATTTGCGCCACGATATATGCATGCCTCAGCAGTCTACGATGGTAAAATGTGGGTAATTGCAGGTGTTGGGTATACTAATAATTTGAACGTCTTCTATAGCGATGTTTGGTATTCCAGCAATGGCGCGGATTGGCTAAATGCAACGAATGCAGCCGGTTTTTCGAAAAGATATGCATCCACTGCAGTAGTGTTGAGCAACAGACTGTTTATTATCGGGGGGCAACCGGAAGATTCTGGCCCACCTGCGAATGATGTTTGGTACCTTAAATAAAACGGGTCTTTGACACATCTTCGACAGTTTGAAAACCGATCTTCTTTAATCAAGCACTTACGGGTGCAGTTAAGATCGGCGATAATTACACCACGGCGGCTGAAACGCCTAAACGCCTTCCGGCCAAGCCCAAATTCCTAAAGTTATCAACTCCAACAAAGCACAAGGGTGGGCTCTAACCTTTTGGAATTAAAGAGATATGCGTGTGGATTTTTACAGGACCATACCGATCTACCAGTTTCACCACTCCGGCAAATAAATTGCCTGTTTCAAATAGCCATATCCTGCGGACCATGGAGCTTGCTCGCCATTGGCCGAGGCAGGATAGACTCCCCATATTATATACTTTCGCACAGGGATTTTTCACGGAGTTTTGGCTTCGCTCTCGGAAAGTCCTGATTCGGTGTTTAAAAATCCCCGGCGGGGGAGGCTAAGGGCCACCTACGTGCCCATGCGGATCCCGCCATCGACGCGCAAAACAGCCCCGGTGATGAAGCTGGCCTCGTCCTATGCCAGGGAGTAATAGGCATTCGAAATGTCTTGTGGCTGACCCAACCGTCCCAAGCAAAGCATCCCGCAAAATATCCGCATTATTGTAAGCCTTCGGTCATCAGCGTCTTTTAGTCTCGGCCTCAGCGCGGTAGATTTA
>CAYVZU010000014.1:0-47113 GCA_964455935.1 uncultured Fibrobacterota bacterium | reverse complement strand
ACCCCTTGACACAACATCTTGGGGCTACCCACACAAAAGTCCGAAGGACCAAAAAAAGTAACTACACAGGTTCCTATGAAACCACAGAGAGAAATCTGAGTTAAGAATGAGAACACAGAGGGAAATCTTTCTGGCGCGTACCGCGCCGGAATAGATCTTTTCCCACTCTGTGTCCTCTTCTCCGGCCTCAGTGTTTCTCTGTGGTTTCATGATTCTTTCGAGAGACGTGAGTAGTTACAAAAAAATTACTCCACCAATATTTTATGAGCCATTCCGCGGCCTAACATAATCCGGCTATCTTTGACCCCCACAATAAAAGGTCCGTTGCTGGAGTTTTGGATCACCTTGAGTTGAATTCCAGGTACCATGCCCATCTCCGCCAATCGGCTTTGCAGCTCCTGCCCAGCCTCTACCGCAACGAGCCGCACAGTTTTGCCGGTCTGAACCATTGCCAATGGCATTGCGGGTACCTCCGCTCTGGTTTGGACCTTCTGGCTACAGTGACTCAACTTCAATCCCCTCCGCTTCCTCTTTGCGCAAAGAAAGATGATATCCTTTTACCTTTATGTCGATCGGATCGCCAAGCGGGGCAATGCGCTCGATTTCGACGATGGCTCCGGGTGTCACTCCCATTTCCACGATCCTCACATTGGTTTCCCCGCGGGCATTGATTTTAAGCACCTTGGCTTTTTGGCCTGGTTTTAAGTCCTTCATTTTTGCCGTTACAATCATTTTTGGTCCTCCGATCTGTTCCTGCTTTTTTTTTACTCCGTCAAGGGCGAAGGATATACATTTTTCACAGTTGGCTTGCGTGCGGTCATGGTCGCAGTAGTACCCGAATCCTGCAATCCACTTGGCCCCACCGCGTGGACAAAGATCGACGAATTCGGCAAACCGCGTGAATCGCTCAATAATCGCTGTTGGGATTGAATGCTCCATTTTGCAGGCTGCCTCATCGGCTTCTGCGTTTTCCACCGCAAGGACCTTCACAAAAAAATCGCGAAGAATCTCGTGGCGCCGGATTACGTCTTTTGCGGCCGTTTTTCCACTAGGCGTCAACGTGATTACGTCGTATGGCGCATAGTTGATCAATGCCTTGTCGGCAAGGGCGCGAAGTGCCCCGGTAACGGATGAATTGGCGACCTTTAGGCGTTTGGCGATATCCTTGGGGCGCACGGCCGATTTCTCAGCGATGATTTGGAAAATAGCCTCCAGGTAGTCTTCGAGACTGGCGGTTACCGTTTCGTCTAGTGTCATTCTCGCCTCACAAATCCAAGTTACTTTAGGTTCTCCTAATAACATACGGTATAACGAAACCAGTGTCAAGGGATTTGTTTTTTAAGCTTAATAGGCAAAGCCGGAGAAAGGCTTTCAGGCCATTTCACTTTGACATGAATGGTCTGCGCGGCGTATATTTCGATAAATGGCGAAATATAGAAATATGAGGTTGTTGTGAAGGATTTCATTAATGTGGCCAGGGCTTTTTCCGATATGGGACGCGTGAGAGCCATGATGGCCTTACGCAAGGGCGAACTTTGCGTATGCCAGATCATTGCTTTGTTGCGCCTCGCGGCGTCAACCGTGTCCAAACACATGACGATTCTTAAGCAGGCCGGGCTTGTGGAGAGCAGAAAAGATGGCCGTTGGATTTATTATCGGCTCCCCGAAAAGCCAATGAATCCATCCGGCAAAGCGGTTCTTGATTTGGCGGTTCGATTGTTGAATGCGGAAGAAACCATTATCAATGATGAAACGGCAATTCGGAAAATTGTTTGCCGGGACAAAGCGGGCTTATGCAGGGCTCAGCGAATCGGGGAGGCGTAAGTGCAACCCAATTCGCCGGGCAACACGGAGAAGGAAAGCCGGTTGGAGCAGCAGGTTGTGGAAGAGGAGAGAAAATTGAGCGTATTCGACCAATACCTTACGGTGTGGGTCGCAATCTGCATCGTGCTTGGAACGACAATCGGATACTTCTGTCCAAAGGCGGGCGCAACGCTGGGCGGCTACGAAGTCGCCAATGTGTCCCTCCCGGTTGCCATTGTGCTTTTGCTTATGATGTACCCGATCATGCTTAAAATATGCCTGCGCGAAGTTCTGGATGTCCGCAGGAATAGTACGCCCCTGGTGCTGACGCTCATTGTCAACTGGGCCATAAAACCATTTACCATGGCATTCATCGCCTGGTTGTTCATGCGTGTGTTTTATCCGGCCCTGATCCCGGAAGCCCTGCAGAGCGAGTACATTGCCGGAATGATCCTTCTGGGCCTGGCGCCCTGTACGGCAATGGTTCTTGTCTGGACCCATCTGGCGAAAGCAAATATCCACTACGCGCTGGTCCAAGTCTCGGTAAACGATCTGATGATTCTGATTCTGTTTGCGCCGCTTGGAAAATTTCTCCTTGGCGTGACAACGGATTTCCCGGTTCCTCTTGCCACAATATTTTTTTCCGTGCTGTTCTACGTTGCTATTCCGCTTACGGCAGCAGGATTGACGCGAGCCTGGCTGATCAAGACAAGAGGATTGGAATGGTTCGAGAAGAAATTCATCGAAAAACTCGACTGGGTGACGCCTCTTGGGTTGTTGATAACGCTTGTCCTGATCTTCATTTTTCAGGGCGATAAGATCGTTCGCCATCCGCTTCATATTCTCCTGATCGCAATACCCCTGATTGTGCAGACGTATCTGATTTTCTACATCGGGTATTTTGGCGCAAAGGCGCTGAAGATCCCCTACAAGGAAGCGGCCCCGTCGACCTTCATTGGCGCCAGCAATTTTTTTGAACTGTCGGTTGCGGTTGCGCTCATCCTGTTTGGGATGAATTCGGGTGCGACGCTGGCCACGGTTGTTGGCGTTCTTGTTGAGGTACCGATCATGCTATCTCTGGTTAAGATCATGAAAACCAACATGGCGAGATTTCCGGCATAGGGGAGACGCGGCCCTGCTGAAATTGTGATTCACGATCCATCGGCTGGAAATCCTACAAAAAAGGAACATCGGCATGAGTGACTGTTGCTCTACTGCGCAGGCCCAAACATCCTGTTGCTGCGGGCCCGTCCCGAAAGAGACCGGGTTGCCCCGGAAAGTTTCGAGCGAATGGAGTTTTGGCGACAAACTCAATCACGTGCTTTGCCGGATTCACAATCGGTTCCGAATGAATTACGTTGTGGAACCGGGGCTGTATGCGATTGGAAATCCCGGTACAGATTCCGAGGTGTTTGCCTCGGCCAATTATCGCCTGAGTTTCGATCATCTTCGGAAGGCCCTGGCGGGAATGGATGCATGGATTCTGGTCCTGGATACAAAAGGAATCAATGTCTGGTGCGCCGCGGGCAAAGGGACCTTTGGCACCGTGGAGCTTATCAAACAAATAGGGGATGCCCGGCTGGACCGGGTTGTCGCGCACCGGGGCATCGTGGTTCCGCAGCTTGGCGCTCCTGGAATTGCCGCGCATGAAGTCAAAAAGCAAACCGGATTCCGTGTAATCTATGGGCCGGTTCTTGCGCGGGATATTTCTCAATTCATCGAGGCTGGATACAAAGCCACCCCGGAAATGCGCAGAATCCGCTTTGGAGTCAGCGATCGCGTGATTCTCACACCCATGGAGTTGGTGCCGGCCCTGAAGTGGTTCGGCCTTTTTGCCTTGGTGTGGCTGGCTTTTTCCGGCTACGGTACCGGGGGCATCTCGTTCCAGAAGGCCTGGGCAAATGGGGGAATTGCGGTCGTGGCCGGGCTGTTGGGTATTTTCTGCGGAGCCTTGGCGACTCCTGTCCTGCTGCCGTGGGTTCCATTTCGGTCTTTTGCCCTTAAAGGGATGGTCGTGGGTCTGGCGGCCGCATTGGCCTTGGTTGCGTTGGGTTGGACAGTGGGAACCATGACCGGGAGTCTGCTCGTCCTAATCTCTGTTCCTGCGCTTAGCAGCTTTTTGGCCTTCAATTTCACCGGAGCCAGCACCTTTACCAGCCGGTCAGGCGTGGCCAAAGAGTTTCGGATTGCGGTTCCCGTGTATGTGGCCGTTGGTATTTCGATATTCCTGAATTTGATTGCCCTGCGAATCCTGACCTGGGGAGAATAAGATGCGATATCTGAAGAACGTTGTCACGCTGTCCTTTGAATCGGGGCGCTGTACCGGATGCGGTTTGTGTACCCAGGTGTGCCCGCAAAGCGTCTGGACTCTGGAGAATGGCAAGGCGCAGGTCGCAAATCGGGACCAATGCATCGAGTGCGGTGCTTGCGCCAAAAACTGCGCGGCCAATGCGATTTCGGTTCGGTCCGGAGTGGGCTGCGCTGCTGCCATGTTCAACGGGCTTTTGCGCAAAGGCGACCCGTCGAAAGGGTGCTGCGGCGGCAGCGAGGGCGGGTGCTGTTGATTCGTTTGACGTTTTACGTGGGACGTGGGACGTTTGACGAGAAACGTCGAATGCTATTTCGTTGCTTCTTCCGGCGGATTGGTTGGTTTGGTGGGTGGTGTTGCTTCCGCCGGATGAATGCCGGTGCTTTTGCGAAGGAATGCAAGGGTTGAAACAATGACGCGTTCGACCACGTGCCGGGGCAAATGCGTTTCTGCTACAACGGCCTGAATCAGTTGATCCTTTTCCATTGTTTCACCTCGCAGGAATCAGCCTATGCCAATTTCTCCCGAACAGTTCAATTCCAAGTTCATCAAACCTGTTTTGCGGTTGTGGATACGAGTGGCTTGCCCGTGAGAAGTTCGAAGATGCGGGCTTCTTTGAAGCACTTCTCCGGTTCGCCGCGCAGATAGCGCATCCGAAAAAGGCCGCCCAGTTCACGGGCTTTGATCCATTGCTTCATAATGATTCCCATTCCATAGGAATCGACACGCGCCATTTTTGAGGCATCCACCATGATCCGCGTTTCGCCGGTTTCGAAAAGGTCCTGAAAATGGGCTGCAACCGTGTTGGCCGATGGATAGATCACCTTTTCGGGGAGTCGAACCACAACCCAATCGTTTTCTCGTTCAATCCGCATTTACTCTCCCTGAGCCGGGCCGAATCCCCGTTTATTTCCGGGATTCCGGCGCAAAATAGCTGAAATAGCGCAAAAAATCAATTTGCGGAAGGATAACGCCTTTGCACTTTTGATTAAAATAAGTTCCGTCCTGAAAATGGCGTATCCCCCGAACTGGGCAAAGCCATAGGAAGGCAGAGCAGAGGCCGAGAAAGAAGCGAGATCAAACGTGCCCGAATCCGCCGTACCGTGGATTTCTTGGCGAGAAGAGAAGGTCCGGACTACAAGTGGCTGATACCCTGGCGCAGCGCGTAGCGAACCAGCATGGCTTCATTGTGGATATCCAGCTTGCGCATGATACTTTTGCGGTGCGACAGGACGGTATTAAGGGTTCTTTTCATATGCCGCGCGATTTCCTTGTTGCTTTCCCCTTCCGCAATCATCTGCAGTACCTCCCGTTCCCGCTGTGTCAGCAGAATCGGATGTCCGGACGTCCGTTTGCGTTCTTTGCCCATGGTATTGGCCACCACGTATTTCTGCAGCTTGGGACTGATATAGAATTGGTTTCGGTGTACTTGGTCGATTGCGCAAATCACCTCTTCGGCCGCGTTTTCTTTGAGTACATAGCCCATGACGCCGCAATCCAAGGCCTTTTCCAGCAGCGTCCTGTCATCGTACATGCTTAGAATAATCACCCGAGCGCCGCGGCGGCTCTTGGCCAGACGGCGGCAGGCCTCAAGGCCGTTAAGGTGCGGCATGGAAATGTCGACCAGCAGAATATCGGCCGGGTGCGCTGCCGCAGCTTCAAGGAGTTCGGTTCCCGTAGCTGCTTCGGCCACGATTTCGACGTGCGGGGCGTTTCTTTCCAGAATGGCCTTGAGTCCATCCCGAACCACAGCATGGTCATCCGCGAGAATCAGACGTATGCTCACAACTTACTCCTTTGATTTTTCTTTTTTGCCGCGGGCCTGTTTTCGAGCGGAAGCCGTACCCGGATCAGGCAGCCTCTGCCCGGAGCCGAGTCAATCTGCAGAATGCCGTTCATTAATTCGGCGCGCTCTTTCATTCCACGCAAACCAATACGCGTATAGGATACCGGATCGGTCAGCCGATCCGCCTTAAATCCGCATCCGTTATCCCTGATCGTCAATTCCGCCTCCGCGGTGGAGAACCGCAGATGCACGGCCACCCTGGAGGCCCTGGCATGGCGTACCGTATTGCTCATGGCCTCCTGTGCGATTCGATACAAGGCAATGGAAGCGTCCCCGTCAATCGCACGTTCGGTCCCTTGGACGCGCAAATCAATGCCCAGGCTCGACCGGCGCTCGATTTCGGCAAACAGGAGCCGAAGCGCGCCGGGCAGCCCAACATACTCCAGGTTCGGCGGCCGAAGGTGGACCGCGAGGTTGCGCAGGCTGCTGATATGATTCTGGAGCACGGCCTTGGTTTGGCGAATGCTCTCCAGGGCCTGGTTCTTGCGACCCTCCACAATCTCCCTGTCGGCGATCTCAAGATTCGAGCCAAGCGCAACAGCCATGCTTCCCATTTCATCATGCAGGTCGGCCGAGATCTTCTTGGCCTCTTCTTCGCGCGCCTTGAGGATTTTGCGGGAGAATTCGCGTAGGCTGTGCTCGGAGGCCCACAGCCTCGTTTCATTTTCACGCAGCGAGTCCTCCATCTTCTTCATCTCGGTGATATCGCGCGCCACCCCAACAATTCCGAGAGGCGCGCCTTTTGGATCCAATAGAGGGGTTTTGACCACATGGAACCATTTCTTCCTGCCGTCGCCGCACGTTAGGTGCTGAATGGTTGCCCGAGGCTTTCCTTCAGCCAAAATCCGGCGTTCTCCTTCACGAATTTCCTGGGCTTCCTCTCGAACCGGAAATACATCGAGATCGGCCCGGCCAATCGCCGGCTCTTTTAGACCCAGAAGATTGCATAATGCTTCATTTGCGATCCGGTAGCATCCATTGCAGTCTTTGAAGAATACCGGATCCTGTGCCGTCTCAATAATTTTTTTGTAAATGCTCAATTGCGCTTCGTATTCCTTTCGTTTGGAAATATCACGGATGACCGCAAGAAGTGCATGTTTGCCTTGGTGCTCGACAGGGGTTGCATGAACCTCAAACGGCACCAGTCTTCCGTCCTGTGCTTGCGCAGCGCTCTCGAAGAGAAGAAATCCCTTGGCGAGAAGTTGCTTTCTTAATTTCGACATCCGGTCGCCGGAGGGAGCTCCAAGCACATCTGGAGGCAGTTGAAGCAATTTTTCGCGGGAGTAGCCAAGCTTTTGCCATGCAGCCGGATTGGCATCAAGAATCCGGACCAGGTTTTGCGCGCTGTCAAGCTCCCACACAAGGACCGGGTCGCCGAAGCTTTCGAACACATTCTGGAAATCCCTCTCCCGATTGCGCAGCAAGGCCTCTACTTGTATGCGTTTCTCGTTTTCCCTGGCCAGTTCCAATGCCCGGCTAATATGCATGGCAAAATTCCTGACCAATGGGGCAAAGGAGTCAGCGAGCGCCGCGGCGGTCATGCCAAAAATGCCGATAATCTCTTTACCGCGAAAAAGAGGGGTGATAATCGAGTCCTCATTGATTTCCAGAATCCGATTAGCTAATGCTCTTGCGCGTTTTGGAAGTAGGTCCGAAATCATTTCGTGGGTACCGACATGGACTGTTTTGCCTTGCTCAAGGATCCGGTCAAGGATCGATGAATGCCGTATCGAAATGCGATACGATTTCATCAAAAGCCCCAGAGCTTTTTCGGCGGCCCGAATTCGCCTATCGGCCACGGTGGTGTAGGCTACGTAGATGTGCTTTCGATCCGGGGTGAGCAGCAAAACAGACGAATGGAACTTGTCCTTCAGGCGGAACTCATGTTTCAGGGCGCTAAAAATATCGGCTTCCGTTTTTTTTTCATTGATCCGCGCGGCCGTATTTTCAATAAACGCGATTATATTCAGAAGGTCCCGAAAGAATTCCTGCGGTGTTTGCATAGGCATGTAAGCGCGCCAATGAAAGGGTTTTGAAACAATATAGTTATCCAATGGGAGGGAGAGGAAAAGGCATGTGAAAAGTCGCGGGAGCTCGAAGGCAAAAGGCTCTTTTCAGGCGGCGCTCATCGCTTATCTTTGGTCCAGCCTGCGACCGGGCTATGGCGCAAACTCGTTGCGATGAACATGTCCTTGAACGGCCCGGCCGTACACCTCAATTTTGGCCAGGGCTTTATAATATTTGGCGGCGGTCTTGCGAATGGCTTCGACCGTGTCGGGCGATTCAGCGGTGATGGTGATTTGGATGCCTCTCTCCACATCTTTGATTTCGATCTTGGGTTTCATGCCATTTTCCTTTTTGTTCAGCCGGACAAATAATGCATTATCCACTTGGGATGGTTTTTTTGATACCCATTCTCCCGTTCAAACTACCCTGGATGATTTTGGCCGGTAGGTATGCGTACTCAATCCCAAACATGACGCGGCGGCCTCCATTACGGTTTCTGATAGCGTGGGATGCGGGTGAACGGCCAATTCAAGATCGCGGGCTGTGGCGGCCATCTCCATGGCAAGCACCCCTTCGGCGATCAACTCGTCCGCATTCTCGCCAACAATTCCCATACCCAGGATTCTGCCTGTATCCGGATCGGCAATGACTTTTGTCAAGCCCTCGCGGCGGTCCAGCGTTGCGGCGCGGCCCGAGGCGGCCCAGGAAAAGCGGCCGGCCCGGATATCGATGCCTTTTTTCCGCGCTTCCGACTCGCCCAGGCCGCACCACGCGATGGCAGGATCCGTGTATTCGATCGCCGGAATTGCCTTTGGATCGTACGCCACATTGAGTCCGGCAATTGCTTCCGCGGCCGCACGACCCTCGGCCATTGCCTTGTGCGCCAGCAGCGGGCCTCCCGTAACATCGCCGACGGCAAAAACGGATTCCTCGTTCGTCCGCCGCTGTTGGTCAACCTTCACAAAACCGTGCTGGTCGAGTTCCACGCGCGTGTTTTCCAGTCCGGCATCGTCGGAATTTGGCTGCCGGCCCGTGGCAATAAGAACACGGTCGAACGTTTCCGCTGACGTAGTGCCCGCCTCGTCGAATTCGGCCTGTATGCCGCCGTCCAAAAGCGATAACCGGACCTGAGAATTCAGCCGGATGGACCGAAAGATTTTATCGGCCTGCTTGCGAAAAATGGCCACAAGATCGCGGTCCAGGCCGGGCATGAGATCCGGCATCACTTCCGTAATCGTTACCGTTGAGCCCAGGGCCGCGTACACTGTGCCAAGCTCCAGTCCAATGTACCCTCCTCCAACCACGAGAAGGCGGCCGGGAATGTCTTTGAGTTCCAGTCCGGAGGAGCTGTCCATTACAGGATCCGCTGATATAATATCGGCAAAGGTGGACGGGACGCGCGGTCTGCTTCCGGTGGCCAGAATCGCGTGTTCAAACTCAACTCGCTCTTCCTCGCCGGTTTTGGGGCGGACAAGAATGCAGCTTGAATCAATGAACCCGGCCGTGCCCTGGATGTAACGTATTTTGCGCGCCCGGGCAAGCTGGCTCAGCCCGGCTGTAAGATCGAGCACAACCCTTTCTTTCCAGCGCCGGAGAGCAGCCAGGTCCAGTTTTGGATCGGCGAAGGTCAACCCGATTCGCGATGCCTCCCGCGCCTGGGTCACCAGTTTGGCCGCATGGAGCAGCGCCTTGGTGGGAATGCAGCCACAATACAGGCAAACCCCGCCCGGATTCAGGGCCGGATCGACCAAGGTCACATCCAGGCCCAAATCCGCGGCGCGGAATGCGGCCGAATACCCTCCCGGACCCGCGCCGATGATGGCCACCTGCGTTTCCATGGTCTTCATCGCGACCTCGGTCCGTTTTCCAGTTCGAGCAGAAGCGGGTTTTCGAGGGCTTCGCGGATCCAGCTTAGAAAACGCGCGCCGGCCGCTCCATCGATGAGACGGTGATCGTACGACAACGACAGGGGAAGAATCAGCCGCGGACCGATTTGGCCGTCGTTGACCACGGGCTGCCAGGCGGCTCGGGAAATGCCGAGAATTGCCGACTGGTCAGGATCAATGATGGGCGTGAAGGCGGTTCCACCGATTCCTCCAAGATTGGAGATGCTAAAGCCGCCACCGGTCAACTCATCGGGGCCGATCTTGCGCTCCCTGGCGCGGCGGGCCAGGTCGGCAATTTCCGCGGCCAGATGAAGGATGCTTTTCTTGTCCGCATCGCGCACAACGGGCACCAGCAGGCCCCGGTCGGTTTCAACGGCAATCCCGATATCCACTGATTCCCGGAAAAGGATTTCGGCCGAGTCCATGTCCACCCGTGCGTTGAATTCCGGGAACACCCGTATTGCGGCGGCCGCGATTTTTGCGAGAACCGAGGTTATGGTCAATTTGGCGCCCGCATCCAGCACCTTTTGGGCGTGCTGCTTGCGGAAGGATTCGAGATTGGTGATATCGGCCTGGTCAAACTGCGTCACATGGGGAATCGTGGTCCAGGACTGAAGGGTGCGCTGGGCGACAATCTTGCGAACCTGGGCCATGGGCGTGCGAACCGGCCGGCGAGCCGGGCCGTGCTGTGTGGTTTGGGGAATGCGCGGTGTGGATGCGGCCGGCCCCATCCTCTCGCGAACCGCCGCGCGCAGGTCCTCCTCGACAATGCGGCCGCCGGGACCGGACCCGCGCACTTCGGCGAGATTGACACCCAACTCTCTTGCCTCCCGCCGGATGGATGGCGAAGCGGGTATGCCGCCGGCCGGGTCGGCCGCCTTCTCGGGGGCGGGTGCCATTGCTGGATGTGCTTCTGTTCGTCGCTCCGGCTCGGGTGCGGCCGCTTGGCGTTGCGGACCGGCTTTTTGAGGCTGGGCCGGTGCTGCCGCGCCGGACCTTTTTTCTTCCATGCGCATGACAACCTGCCCCACCTTCACGGTTTCCCCGGGTTTCGTCGTGATCTCTTTTACCTTGCCTTGCGCAGGGGATGGGATTTCGAAAGCCGCTTTTTCGGTCTCCAGTTCCAGAATCGGCTGATCCTTCTCCACCTCTTCGCCCTCGGCGACCAGGACCTGGACCACCTCGCCTGTATCCACGTTCTCCGAAATCTCCGGGATCCGAACTTCCTTATCCATGTTTGTCTCCCATGGTATTGCACAGATCTCTATCCTGTCATTTCGAGGAGCCCGCGACGAGAAATCTTTCTCCCGCTCTCAAACAAAGATTTCTCCTCGAAGACTCGTCGAAATGACACGCAAATGGACCAGACTGCCGCTGGGGTCCTGTGTAACTATCCTCCCATCACGAAAAGAGCGGGCTGGCTGCGTTGGCGTCCACACCCAGTTCGACGACGGCGCGGCCCGCGGTTTCCGGCGCGATCTCGCCTTTTTGCGCCAGACCGTGGAGGGCCGCCAGCACAATATGCTTGGCATCGACACCAAAGAAATTGCGAAGGGCGTCACGGCCGTCGCTTCGGCCGTAACCGTCTGTTCCCAGCGCGACAATACCTCCAGGAACCCATTGGCTGATGGAACAGGGCAGTGCCTTCACGTAATCCGTCGCCGCCACAACCGTGCCGGGGTGTTCGGCAAAACAAGTGCTCACGTAGGGCCGGCGCTGCTCTTCGGCGGGGTGCAGGATGTTCCAGCGTTCGGTCTCGATCGCATCCAGGTACAGTTGCTTATAGCTGGTGACGCTCCAGACATCGGCCGCGATCTCGAAACGTTCCTGCAGAATGCGCTGAGCCTTCAGCGCCTCCAGAAGAATGCTTCCGCTGCCCAGGATGTGAAGCCGGGGCCAGCTTTGCTCCAATGGGGCGGGGCGAAACAGGTAAAGGCCCTTCAGAATGCCGGGTTCCGCATTCTGCGGCATGGCGGGCATGGGGTAGAATTCATTCATCACGGTGATGTAGTAGAAGACGGGGTCGTTTCGGACATACATTCGGCGCAGGCCATCGCGGATAATTACGGCCAGCTCGTAGGCGAATGTGGGGTCGTATGAGCGTACGTTGGGAACCGGATAGGCCAGCAGATGGCTGTTGCCGTCCTGGTGCTGAAGCCCCTCTCCGGCCAGGGTGGTTCGGCCCGACGTGCCGCCGATTAGAAAACCACGGGCATGCGCGTCTCCCGCGGCCCAGATCAGGTCGCCCACGCGCTGGAACCCGAACATCGAATAGAAGATGAAGAACGGGATCATGTTGATCCCGTGCGTGGCATGTGCCGTGCCGGCGGCGATAAAGGACGACATGGCACCGGCCTCGGTGATTCCTTCCTCCAGAATCGCTCCGTTTTTCGTTTCGTTGTAGTAAAGGAGATTCTCCCTGTCCACCGGCTCGTAGAGCTGGCCGCAATGGGAATAGATTCCAAACTGCCGAAATAGCGCCTCCATGCCGAAGGTCCGGGACTCGTCCGGCACAATGGGCACGATCATCCGGCCGATCTTCTCGTCCTGCAGCAGTTTGGACAGGAGCCGGACAAAGGCCATTGTGGTGGCGACCTTCCGCGCGCCCGTGCCTTCCAGGAATTCATTCCACAGGTCCGGGCCGGGCATTTCGATGGGCTTGGCTTTTACAACCCGCCGGGGCCAGGGCCCGCCCAACGCATCGCGGCGGCGTCGTACGTAGCGGACCTCCTCGCTGTCGTCGGCCGGTCGATAAAAGGGGGCTTTGGCGACTTCTTCATCGGAGATGGGAATGCCCATTCGGGAGCGAAATTCGCGCAATTCCTTTTCGTTGAGTTTCTTCTGCTGGTGCGTGACGTTTCGGCCCTCTCCGGATTCGCCCAGGCCATAGCCTTTGATCGTCTGTGCCAGGATCACCGTGGGCGCACTTTTGCATTCCATGGCGGCCTTGTAGGCGGCGTAAAGCTTTTCGGGATCGTGGCCGCCTCTTCGAAGCCGGTGAAGCTGCTCGTCCGAATAGCTTTCGACCAGATGAAGCAGGCGTTGGTCCTGGCCAAAGAAGTCGCGTCGGAAATACGCTCCGTCCGAGGCCGCATAGGTCTGGGCCTGACCATCGCGCAGCCGGTTGAGGCGCTCGACCAAAATTCCCTGATCGTCTTTTTCGAACAGGGTATCCCAATCGCCGCTCCAGATTACCTTGATGACATTCCAGCGGGCGCCCCGAAAAGCGGCCTCAAGTTCCTGAATAATCTGGCCGTTCCCGCGGACCGGACCATCGAGCCTTTGCAGGTTGCAGTTAATGACGAAGAGCAGGTTGTCCAATTGCTCGCGGGCCGCCAGGGTGATCGCGCCCATCGATTCCGGCTCGTCCATTTCGCCGTCGCCCAGAAACGCCCAGACCCGTTGCCGGCTTGTGTCCTTGACTCCGCGATCGGCCAGATAGCGATTGAATCGCGCCTGATAAATGGCCATGATGGGCGAGAGCCCCATCGAGACCGTGGGAAATTCCCAAAAACCGGGCATGAGCCAGGGATGCGGGTAAGAAGGGATGCCGCCTTCCGGCCTCAACTCACGGCGGAAATTGTAAAGGTCCCGCTCGGTAAGGCGGCCTTCCAGGAAAGCGCGCGCGTACACTCCGGGTGCTGCATGTCCCTGAAGGTAAACGATATCCCCGCCCTGCTCGGCGTCTTTGCCGCGGATAAAATGGTTCAGCGCAACCTCCAGCAGCGTCGCCAGGGAGGCAAACGTGGAAATGTGGCCCCCAATGCCGCTTAGTTCCCGGTTGGCATTGACGACCATGGCCATGGCGTTCCAGCGAATGATGTTACGGATGCGGCGTTCGGTCTCCAATGAGCCGGGGTATGGGGGCTGCTGATCTCTGGAAATGGTGTTTAAATAAGGCGTATTCCCCGGGCAGGAGAAAATTACGCCGTGCTGCTGGGCCCGGATTTGCAGCTTGTCCAGAAGTTCTCGAATTCGTTCGGGGCCTTCGCTGTTGAAAACGAAATCAAGGGACTCAATCCACTCTCGATCTTCGATTTCATAAATCTCGGCAGGGGTGATTTGAGCCGCTGTCTCCATTTTTCCTCTTTGCGCGGGTGTTGGCGATTGGGACTGCATAAACGAATGCAATTTGTGTGCCCGATCGGAATTGGATATCCGTGGGTGCGGGGAGCGGGATGCTCACGCGCCGGCAGCGTTTTTATCCGTTTTACAAAGTTGTAAGTGGGGCGGGAGGGTGGGGCGTAGAGGCGGAAACTGGAGACTGGAGATGGGAGTCAGACCACTCCCGACTTCCGACTACTTTCTCTCCGTTCCAGAATCACATCATGAATTTTGCCGCGGGTGATCTTTCGAACATGAAACGCAAAAGGACCTGCCTCGCGGTCCTTCACGGGACGACCGTTCACGACCAGCCAATCACCAATGGTTCGCTGCGCATCGGGAATGGGGTCGCCGAACTGGCGGCGAAGCTGTGAGAGCATTACGCTTCCCCCAATGCGGAATCGGTGCTCGGAAAGCTGGATGATGTAATCGGGCGGGGTGTCGTACTCATCTTCCAGTTGACCCACGATGACTTCAACGACATTCTCAAGGGTTACAAGGCCCATGGTGCGTCCGCCGTCGTCCTGCACCACGGCCATATGCTGGTAACCGTGCGTAAGCTTTTTCAGCAATTCGGGAATTCTGGCCTGGGAATGCACAAATGCGATCGGTCTGCTGACACCGGCCAGCGTGGGATTGGCAAGGCTTAGACGAAGCGCGCCAACGATGTCCTTGAAATTCACGTAACCCACAATCCGGTCCAGATCGCCAGCCTGGGTAAGGGGATAGCGTGTGTGGCGGTGTATGTGCGCGGCCAGCAAGCCTTCCTGCAGGGTCATTTGGGTGCTGAGCACGTTCATGTTTTCACGCTCGACCATGATGTCGCAAACCCGCAATGCCGACATGTCAACGCTGCGGGCGATGATCGACTCTTGCTCGCGCGTGATCTGGTCGGTAAGAACCGCAAACCGGGCCAGCAATGAGATTTCGTGCGCCGCGCCTTCCGAAGTCTTGGCCTTGCGGTCCTCGAACGGTTTGTTGAGCCACTCGGTTAGGGTCACAAAGGGACCAAACAGACGGACCATGAAACGCAAAGGCAGGCCGGTTAGAGTGGCGATTCCCCTGCGATAGCGCACCCCAAGCGTTTTGGGAAGAATCTCGGTCCACTGAAACAAGGCCAGCGAAAGGCCCAGGGAAAAGAGGGCGATCCATTTTTTGCCGAAGAGACTTGTGAATTGAGAACCCGCGATGGCGGCGCCTATTGTGTAGGACAGGGTATTGATGATCAGAATTACGGCAATGGGCTTTTGAATGTTCTCCTTGAAGTGCTTCCAGATCTGGGCCACGGCCGGCTTTTTGTCGTCGATGGCCGCCAGATCGGCATTGGACAGGCTAAGCAGGCATGCCTCGAGCAAAGAACAGAAAAACGAGACGGATATGGCTGTGAAGATCGCTGCGATTAGAACCAGCATAGAACTTGAAAATACTGCAAGCCGACGACAAGGGGAAGGGGAAATGCGTTTGACGTTGGGACGTTTGACGTGAGACGTTTGAGGCCGGACGGGAGGCGGGCTTCAGGTTGCCAGCATGATCTCCAATAGAACCTTCGCCGCCTGCTTGCCCGGGATGCGTCCCCGGACCGCCGTGTCAAGGTCCGTGGTGGCCGAGGGCGGGACCGGCGAGCCTACGCAGGAGGGGCATCCGTCTTCGCACGAGCAGTTGCGGATTACGTCGGCAATGGTCGAGATCATCTTTTCGAAACTGTCGCGGCAACGGAGGGCATAACCCATGCCGGCCGGATATTTGTCGTGCACGAACAGGGCGTCGCGGCCCAGATTGCGCGCGTCCACAACCGTGCCGATGTCCTTTGAGTCGCACATGACGAAGAATGGGGCCACCTCGATCAGCACGTTGGCAATCCCGATGAGGGCTTCGCCGATCAACAGGTTGCGATCCGCCAAATCCTTCACGGCCTTTTCGGGCGGCACAAACCAGAACGCCACGGTCTCCATGGATTGGGGGGGGAGTTCCAGCGTTTCATATCCAAGGCTGTCTCGCGAGTGGAAACGGATCTTCTTGAACATCGGGATTGATGTTGTCACCGTCACGTCACCAAATCCGAGAGTGCCGCCGCGCCAGGGCTCTTCCTGCTCGGCCTGATCCAGTTTGATCTGCGAGGTTTGGACCGCCTGCGTATAGTAGTCCAGATCCCGGCGTTCGACGAAGGCGATCTTCTGGTCAAGATCCAGTTTGTTGACGAAATACGTGTCCGCGCTATGGAGGTAAACGGCATGGCTGTGCAATTGGGACAGCGCGCTGATTTCGTCCATTGTGCCAATCACCCGCTCGCCTTGCGACTCGTCCTGAATGGTATAGACCGGTCCGGAAATGTTGCGCAGGTTCACCTCCGTTGCCGGATATTGCGTACTGGCCCAATACCAGCGGCCATCGATGTGTTTTACGACCTGGTCTTCCTCCAGCAATTCCAGGATGGACCTGGCGTATTGGCCAAACCGCTCGACATCAGGGTCAGAGAGCGGCAATTCGTTGGCCGCGCACTTCAAATGACCCACGACAATATGGGGGTTGTCGGGATCGACGACCGCCTGTTCGGGATTCTGAAGAAAGAGGTATTCGGCGTGGGCCATCAGATACTGGTCCATGGGCGCATTCTGGCCAACGAGGAAAACCACCGACTCTTCTCTGCCCCGGCCGGCCCGGCCCGCCTGCTGCCAGAGGCTTGCGACCGTGCCGGGATAGCCAACCAGGATGCAGGCATCGAGGCTTCCGATATCGATGCCCAGTTCCAGCGCGTTGGTGCTGGATACGCCAAGGATCTCGCGGGAAGCCAGTTTGCGCTCGATCTCGCGCCGTTCTTCGGGCAGATAGCCGCCCCGATACGCCTGGACCGAATCGGCCAGTTTGCGCGATACGTGCGCCAGCGCGTCGCGCGTGCTCCGGTGAATCAGCTCGGCGGCCAGGCGCGTGCGTACAAAGGCGATGGTTTGGATTCCCTCTTTGACCAGCGAGGTCATGAGCTAAACCGCCTCGCCGATTGAGCTGCGGCGGTCACCCCCCACGCGCCAATTGCCGGGCGATCCGGTTGCCGCCCGGGTAAGGGGAGGGGGATTCCATAAAACGAACTTTTTGGGCCCGCGCGGAGATCCATCATTCTGGACCAGATCCATTTGGACACCGCAGATGCGCGCGGCATGGTCTCCGGGATTGGCGATGGTCGCCGAGCAGCAGATAAAGATCGGCTTCGATCCGTAATGGCCGCAGATTCGGGAAAGCCTGCGGACCACGTTGGACAGATGAGAGCCAAACACCCCACGGTAGGCGTGGATCTCGTCGATCACCACAAAACGAAGGTTCGAGAAAAAGCGGTTCCAGCGCGCATGCTGCGGCAGAATGCCCTGGTGAAGCATGTCCGGGTTGGTTAAAATGATATTGCCGTTGTCGCGCAGTCTACGGCGGACCGTGGTGGGGGTGTCGCCATCGTAAGTCCCTGCCATAAAAGAAATTCCAAGATCTTCCTGCTGAAAAGTATTAAGGCCGCGCAGCTGGTCCTGGGCCAACGCTTTGGTGGGGTACATAAAGAGCATGGTTGCCTGCGGGCTGGCCAAGATTGTTTCCAGTACCGGCAAGGTGTAGCAGAGCGTTTTTCCGCTTGCGGTTCCCGTGACCACGGCCACGTTTTTACCGGCGCGGATTGCCTCCAAGGATGAAGCTTGATGCGAGTACAACTCCTTGATCCCCCGGCGCTCCAGGACCTGCCGGACCGAGTCGTGCAGTTCGCCCAAAACCGGCGCGTGTTGTGGAAGACGTTCCGGAAGCTCCTTGACATGGACGATTTGGTCTTCGAAGAAGCGCTGGCGATTGAGCCTCGAAAGAAAAGTGCGGGAATTCATTCAAATAAGATACAAAACTGGGGATTTAGGAATCAGAATTCGGGAACTGGAATATGGTGTAGGTGGGCGAAGTCGAAAAAACAAAAACGGCCCCATCCGGTTGGACAGGGCCGCTCAAAGTTCTGGGAGCCTCCAGAAACTTTGTTGCTAGCAAGCCTCAGCGGAGGCTCCTATTGTACTTTGTGATATAATAGGATCACCTCCTTTCCTCGGGGCACATAGATCGCGTTGGGAATCCCCCCGTACAACTCCCAACGCAGCACAACCAAACATTTATTAATATATGCGTTTGCGCTGGAAATGCAAATCTGCCGCGGTCCGTTTGCTCAGTTCGGAGATGTTCTGGTGTTATCACCAGAAATGTGTATGTTTTTTCGCAGCTTTCTTGCCCGGCTGGCAATGGGGTCGCCGGCCTGGATGGGCGAGGTGTGCTGAGGTGTTGAGTCGTTGAGCTGTTGAGTCGATTGGGAACATGCGGCGCTATTTGGAATGCTTTTCGTAAAGGTTTGAGGTTGGGAATTAGGGTCTTGAACCGCTCTTCTGTCTCGCGGCGGCTTTCCCGGAAAGGCCGTGGGCGGCAGATTCGGTCGCCTGGTGGCCATGCCTGCCGGAGGGGCTGGCTTTGGAGTATTGGGGGCAAGACCTCCAAGAGGCAGTTTCTTCGCGATCTTTTTATGAAGGTCGCGGTCAAAGGACTTGCGGCGTTCCAAGCGGGCGGCCACATCAGACAAATTCGGGGAGACCCGAGGAGAGCCTCGGGCCACACCCGGAATCATTCTCAACCCTTTAGCGGCGCTTTGGGGAACGCTTTCGGGTGCGGGGATGCTTGTTTTCACCTCGGGTTCCGGCGTGATCGAATGAAAAACCCGGGGCTCCCGGCCGCGCTCCAGCCGGCGTCGGAGCAACCCTTCAATGCGCGCTTGTCGTCCCTCGCTTGAATCCGAAAGGCTGGCTTCATCCGAACAATCCAGGTTTGAGCCATCCCCCAGCAGGCCATCCAGGATCATGATCGCCGCCGCCTTGCTGGGGATCGAGCCTTCGCCGCGCTCCACGTTCCAGACGTTGCTTTGACGAAGCGGTTTGCCCACGCAGCACGGGCACCCCTGTTCGCAGGGGCAGTTGCGGATATTGTCAAGCACTTTCGGCAGGATCGCGCAAAGAAGATCATAGGCCTTTTCCGTGAATCCAAGGCCGTGGGTGTAGCGTTCGTAGATAAACACGGCGTTCCACGGCGAGTTCACGCTGCCCACACTGTGCGAGAAATCCAGCGTGTCGCAGGTGATGAAGAGGGGCAGCAGCATGCGCGTTGCGTAACCAATGCCGCGCAATCCGCTGTGAGCATCCAGTCCGGATGCCCGCACCTTCTCCATCACGTCGTCCGGCGGAACAAGCCACAAGGCCATCGTCTCCAGCGCCATGGTGGGAAGATCGAGTCCGTGAATGGAAATCGGGTCCAGTGAGTAGAAATGGATCTTCTCAAAGGCGAACGTGCCAAAATGGGCCGTGACTTCGCCCCAGAAGGCATGGCCCGCGCCGAAGGGCTTTCCGCGCAGCCGCTGATCGATGTGATGCACATCCGTGCCGCCCCACGGCTGCGTGTAATAGTCGGTCTCCTCGCGCTTGACCCGCGCCAGATTGCGCTCCAAATCCAGCGAAAGGACGCGGTAGGTCTCGCCAAACTGAAGGTGGATGGCTTGGGGATGAAGCAGGGGCTCCGCATCCAACCGGGTCACCTCGCCAATGACCTGGCCTGTATCCGCATCCTCGATCAGGACATTGCCGTCGTCCGATGCGCGCAGAGAAAGGTCGTAGTGCGGCGTTTCCGTCGTTGTCGAATACCATTTCCCGTCCACGAACTTGATTTTGCCGTTTTCCTCCAGCACCTTGAGCGCGGTCGGCGCCCACGGGCCAAACAGGGACAACTCGCCGGGGTTCAGGGGCAGTTCGAACGCGGCACACCGGAGATGATTGGCCAGAACAAAGGGGTTCTCCGGATCGATCAGCGCATTCTCGACCGATTGATCGAAAATGTATTCGGGGTGGGTGAGGATGAACTGGTTGATGCTCGTGTCCAGACCGATCAGAAAGACCAGGCTTTCCTGTTCCCGCCGTCCCGCCCTGCCCGCCTGCTGAAAAAACGAAACCCGCGTGCCCGGATACCCCACCACGATGCAGGCTTCGAGCACGCCTACGTCAATGCCCAGTTCCAGCGCGGGCGTGGTGCTGACTCCGATCAACTCGCCGCGAAAGAGCCGTGCCTCGATTGCACGGCGATCCTCCGCAACGTAGCCGGCCCGATACGGCGTGACCTTCGAAACCAGTTGCGGAGCGCACTTGCGCAGGCGGTCGCATACATAGCGGTAGATCATTTCGGCCGTGACCTTGGCCTTTGAGAAGGCGATTGTCGCAATGCCCTTTTCGATCAGAAAGGCCATGATCTCGTGAGCTTCCACATTCGCGCTGCGGCGCGAGCGCCGGTCGCGCGTCCGGACCTGGGGAGGGTTCCAGAAGACATACGTTTTCTTTTGGGCAGGGCTGCCGTCTTTGCTAATGACCGTGAAGTCCTGATTCGAGAGCCTTTGAGCCAGTTCGCCCGGATTGGCGATGGTCCCGGAGCAGGCGACGATGCGCGGGTCCGAACCATAATGCCGGCATATTCTGTTTAGCCGGCGCATCACCAGGGCCATATTGGAGCCGAAAATCCCGCTGTAGACATGCAGCTCGTCCAGAACCAGGATCTGCAATTTCTTGAGAAATTCGGCCCAGCGGCCGTGCTGGGGCATAACGGATGCATGCAGCATGTCGGGGTTTGTGAAGACCACGGAGGCGTGGTCGCGCAGCCGCCGGCGCAGCGAGGCCGGCGTGTCACCGTCCAGCACCCCGGTTAGATGGCGTTCCAACTGCGCGCATTTCAGCACATGCTTGAACGCCTTGAATTGATCCTGACACAACGCCTTGGTGGGGTAGAGGAGGAGCGATCTGGCGTCCGGGTCCTTTGTCAGGCTCTCGACGATCGGAAGAAAGTAACAGAGCGATTTTCCCGATGCGGTGGAGGTCGCGACAACGGTGTTGCGGCCATTGGCAAAGCTCTCCACGGCTTCGGCCTGATGGGAATAGAGACGATCGATCCCGAGATTTCCGAGAAGGTCTTCGCTGCCAGGCGGTTTCTTTTTGGAGTAGCGGGCCGGCCTGGGCGGGACTTCTTTTGCAAAGACGATCTGGCCGGAATAGCCGGGAAGGCTTTGCAGTTCGCGTAGAATTTGCTCTGTGTTCATCGTCAGAAAGACTGGGCGGGAAAGGTCCGTTGTGTCATTTCGAGCGCAGCGAGAAATCTTTCTTCCAGTCCTGTGACAAGTCCTTCCATTCTGGGTTGAGACCCGAAACAAGATTGTTCTTCTTCTCCCTACGCCATCCTTTCAGTTCCTTCTCCATAGCAATCGCCGACGAAACATTATTGCTTAGTTCAAAGTAAACAAGCCTGTGGACGTTGTACTTCTTTGTGAAGCCCTCAACAAGCTTCTCTTTATGTTCTCAGAGCCTTCGCTCGAGATTGTTTGTGATTCCTATATACATTACTTGATTGTTCCAGTTCGTCAAAATGTAGACGAAATACTGACGATTGCCGCCCATAAGATTTCTCCTCGCGGACGCGTCGAAATGACAATGCCCTGATTTCGCTCTATTCTTGAAATATCAGCCCTTACTATGCGGCGGTGGCATATGCACGAGAATATCCGCCAGTGTAATCAGGTCGAGCAGATTGTGCGACAGGACATTCTTGATGCGCGCCGCATCCCCGGTGCGTACGAAATCGTGGTAAACCTGGGCAATCTCGTGGCCGGGAATGTCGCCGGTGCGGGTTCGCCGGCAAATCCGGCGCTCCAGCGTCTGCAATTTGCAGTCGGGAAGTTCCTTTTTCCAGATCTTGCGGCTCTCGTGGAGAAGGTCCAATTGCGCCGGGGTATCGATCGGCGCAATGCTGTTGGCCGCGGCACGCATACGAAGGTATGGAACGTCAAAGCTCTTGCCGTTGAAGGTAATCAGAAGTCTCTTGCCGGCCAACTGCTCAGAAAAGAGCGCCAGCACCGCGGCTTCCTCGGCATAGGTGCGCGCAAGATACTGATGGGCCTCGAAGCTGGTCCCTTGCCACCGCATGGCGCCCACCAGGAAAAGCGGAGAACAGCCCAGTCCTGTGCTCTCGATGTCCATGAAAAGCAGGTCCTCCAGCCGCAGCGCGGTCTTGCAGGACTCGGACAGGCGACATAAGAGAGGGGACTGGGGCGCAATGAATTCTTTGTGGAATTGCTGGCTTACGTAGTGAAGAACCTTGTGGCTTTTGGCAAGCGTGGTCGAAAGGAAAGCCCTTCCGGAGAAGTGGGCCACCTCGGCTCCGGGCAATTCGCGAATTTCAATCCGATTCGGCCCCGATGCGTTATTGGCCCTGAGTTGTCCGGCAGGCGCGCCGACTGATGCAGGGCGGGGGAGGTCGCGTTTGTAGAGAATGGTTTTTGGGGTTGGCGCCCTTTTTCGCACCGCTCTCTCGACCTCGGATTTTTGCGAGGGGGCCGGTTTGGACCCCTTCTGCGAAAACTCTTCAGGTGGCATAGGATAATTATACTATTCGGAGGGGCATCAGCGGAACGCGGGAAAGGGGAAGTCAAACCATGGTCCGAACCGCTCGTCTTTGTTTCAGGCGTCCAACGTTTGCAAGACGCATTTTGAATATATTCCTACATGTCCGCCTAAAAACAAGGTAATTACTCAGGCCCCCATGAAACCACAGAGAGAAATCCGAGTTAAGAATGAGAACACAGAGGGAAATCTTTCTGGCGCGCACCGCGCCGGAATAGATCTTTTCCCACTCTGTGTCCTCTTCTCCGGCCTCAGTGTTTCTCTGTGGTTTCATGATTCTTTCGAGAGACGTGAGTCGTTACAAAAAAGGCCCTGATTACGTGAACTCTGCTTTTCTTCCAACGGACCAAAGCGAAATGCGGTCCCGCCATTGGGACGAAATCGACATTGCCCTGGTTACAGGGGATGCCTATGTGGACCATCCCTCGTTTGGGGCGGCCATGATCGGCCGGGTTTTGGAGAAAGAGGGATACCGGGCCGGAATCATTGCAATGCCCGACTGGCACAGCGCCCAAAGCATGCAGGCATTGGGCAAACCCCGGCTCTTCTTTGGGGTTACATCGGGCAATGTGGATTCCATGCTTATGCGGCAAACCGCTTTGCGCAAACTCCGAAGCGACGATCCCTTTGTGCCGGGCGGAAAAGCCGGTTCGCGGCCCGAAAGGGCCTTGATCGTCTACTGCAACCTGATCCGAAGCGTATACAAAGACGTTCCCATTGTCATTGGCGGCATTGAAGCCTCCATGCGCAGGCTTTCGCATTTCGATTTCTGGAGCAACAAAGTGCGCAGATCGATCCTTCTCGATTCCCGGGCCAGTATTCTGGTCTATGGGATGGGGGAGGCGTCGATTTGCGAAATCGCCAGGCGAATATCAAGCAACCGGGAATTATCCGGTATTCCCGGTACGGCTGTGGCCGAAGCATCCGTGCCGGCCAACGCGATCATGCTTCCGTCGCAGGAAGAGACGATCGAATCCAAGAAGGCTTTTCTGGAATGTTACCGGCTCCTATTCACGAACCAGGATCGGATTGTGGCGCAACCCGCGGCCAAGCGCTTTCTGGTGCAGTATCCCATGGCTCATTCGAATGAGGATTCCGCAAGGCTGGATGGATGCCACGGACTACCCTTTACTCGCAAGGCGCATTTCTCGTATCGGGAGCCTGTTCCCGCCCTGGAGATGATCGGCAATTCCATTAATTCCCACCGCGGATGCGTTTCCGGGTGCGCCTTCTGCTCGCTTTCGTTACACCAGGGCAAACGGGTTGTCAGCCGAAGCCATGGCTCCATATTGCAGGAAGTGAAAGACCTTTCCAGCCGGCCCGGATTCAAAGGCCACATCACGGATATCGGCGGCCCCACCGCGAATATGTACGGCCTGGACTGCAGACAGAACTGGAACTGCAAACGGAACGCCTGCACTTTTCCGGACTTGTGCCCAAATCTGGTCTTGGGAACGCGAAAATGGATGAGGCTTCTTAAGGATGCGGCAAAGGTTCCGGGCGTCAAGCATGTGACCGTAGGTTCCGGCATCCGGTACGACCTTTTCATGCGCGATCCGGAAGGAAAGAAGCTCTTGGGCGAATTGACGGCGCACCACGTTTCCGGCCAGCTGAAAATTGCCCCGGAACATGCTTCACCGCGCGTCCTTAAGGCCATGCATAAAACGCCCTTGTTTGACCTTCGGGAATTTGTGAGGATTTTCGGAGAATCCACGAAACGGGCGAAAAAGGAACAGTATCTGATTCCCTATCTGATGTCCGCGCACCCGGGCTGCACGCAGGCTGACATGGAAACCATGCGCAAGGATATGCTGTCCATTCTTGGTTTTGTTCCCGAGCAATCGCAAACCTTCATTCCTTTGCCCATGACGCTTTCCTCGGTGATCTACCACACGGGAACAGATCCTCTGACCGGAGAATCGTACCCGGTAGCGCAAAACGACGGCGACCGGGGCCGCCAGCAGCAGGTCATCGGTAAATCGCACGGGAAAAGAGGCTATTAGGTTGTTAGACTATTCGACTGTTGGCCAGAAGGCAAAGCCTGCTTTCTCTAGGTAAAAGGGCACAGTCGGAATTTTAAGAGCGGCGCTGAATGGTGTGGCTGCCGATTTAAAAAACGTAGTTTGGGTGCATGGAAAAAGAAACACTTGAACAGCGGATTAAAAGGGTGACGGCCGAGGTTGTGGAAATCGGGCCGTACAGCCCCCAGTGGCCGGCCATGTTCGCAAGCGAGAAAAAGCACCTTCTGGCCTGTTGCCCGGGGGGCCTGATCCGGCGCATCGAGCATTATGGAAGCACGTCCGTGCCAGGGTTGGCCGCGAAGCCGATCATCGATATGCTTGTAGAGGTGGCGTCGCTCGATCGAACGAAGCGGGAGATTGTTCCAGTTTTGGAATCGCAAGGCTACGACTACTTCTGGCGGCCCAGTTGGGGCAACGATGTCCCGCCATTCTATGCCTGGTTCATTAAAAGGAATGCCGCTGGCGCGCGCACCCATCATATCCACATGGTCGAGAACGACTTCCCGCAATGGGATGCTCTTCTGTTCCGGGATTATCTGATCCAGCACCCGGAAGCAGCAGGGGAGTACAGCAGGCTTAAGCAGGGCCTTGCCCAGGAATTCCACAACGACAGGGTCGCCTACACAATGGCGAAGACCGAATTTGTAATACGAATTACCGGGATGGCCAAGGGCAACTTGTGAAAACAGGTTGACTTCCTGATTGTTCCGGCTTATATTTTAACCATACGGTTAAACCTGAGAGTTAATACGTATGGCCGGACCGAAACGAAAACAAACAGCGCAGATTGACTCCTCGACCCAGCAGCGCATTCTTGCCGCGGCCCGGGTGGAGTTCGCCCGAAGAGGAATCGATGGCGCCCGCACCCAGGTGATTGCCCAGCGCGCCAAAGCCAACAAGGCCCTTCTTCATTACTATTTTCGAAGCAAAGAACGTCTTTACGAAGCCGTCATCACCGACATGATGCAGACCGTCCTTGGGCGATTGCGCCAGAGCATTGCAAAGGCGCCCGCCAACATCGACCCGCGCATCCTGATTCACTCCATTGTCTCGGCCTACATTCACACGCTGGAGGCAAACCCCGACTTCCCGCCCATGCTGATTCGCGAACTGATTGATGGCGGCAAGCGCATTCCCTCCATTATCGACGGCCTTTTCCTTTCATTCGGCGATGTGCCCGCGCGAATTCTGGAAATCATCCAAACGGGAATCCGCAATGGTTCCATTCGCCCGTTCGAGCCGCTCCAGGTCATCATGAATATCATGACCATGACAGTGGGGACATTTGTTTTTGCGCCGTTTGCGGCTGCCGTGAATCGGAAGATCTTCTCGGCCGAACTGGTGTTGAACTCGGCGTTCTACGAGCGGCGCATTAAAGCCATTACCGACATGACCTGTGACGGCCTCTTTGCCGGGCGGAGGGAATCATGAAAGCGCGAAGCGTTGTCCTTGCCATTGCGGCTTTCGCCCTGCTGGAGCAGGTTTCGGCGTTGAGTCTGGAAGAAGCACAGAAACGCATGTTCGAGCGGAATCCTGACCTGATCACGGCCCGGCTCCAGGTGGACATTGCGCGATCGCAATACAAGGAAGTTCTGGGGCAGTGGCAGCCAACGGTGACCGCCTCTGCGTCTTACCTTTTTCAGAGCGAAGATCAGAAGATCCTGTTTCCTCTACCTCCTCCATTGGGAGGGTTGAAAACTCTTAGTGACCGAGACAGGTCCGATTTTTGGATCCAGGCGGATTACCCGCTCTTCACCGGGTTTTCCCGTTACCATCTCACGCGCAGCAAGAGCCTGGCCGTTGAGGTAGAGAAACGTTCCATGGAGGCGACCCAAAACCGGCTCTCATTCGAGCTGGGCTTGCTCTATTACTCTTGGGAACTATCCTTTAAAAGAGTACAGACGCAAGAGTCCATGGTCAGCCAGCTTTTGGCCTATGCAGAACAGTCGAAGAACCTTGTGGAGTCCGGCGTGGCTACGTCCGTTCGCTATGCCGAAGCGCAAGCGCAATTGAGGCTGTCTCAGGCGGAACTGATTGGATACGAGAGCCGTCGCGATTCGATTGAGCGGGAACTGGCCTCGGTGATTCAGCAACCGGAGAATGAGATGGGGTCCCCTGAGCCCTCGCAGGTCCCGGACACGGCGGAAATTGCGGTTGTTGCTCTGTTTCCGGCGGATACGGCCAGGCCGGAAATTACGCGGTTTGGCTTGAGCATCGATCAGTTGACCCGGAACCGGAAAAGTTTGACCGGCAAATATCTCCCTTCGCTCTTTGCTTCCGCCGGTTATCATTATGCAAACCCAGGCCTCAATTTGAATACCGACGAATACATGAGCTACGCAATCGCCGGACTGCAACTGAACTGGACGCTTTACGATGGCCGGCGCATTTGGGCGCAACGAAGCCAGACCGTTCTTCAGGAGAAAATTGTCCAGGAGCAGAAACGCAAAGCCGTTGCGGCCTGGGAAAAGCTGCTTTCCTCGGCCTCCCAGAGACTGCGGCAATCGCAACAGCAGGTTAGGGCCGCCCAAGAAGCGCTGGCGGCCGCAAGGATCGTTACGGCCGATACGAAAAACCGGCTTGAGGCCGGCAACGCGACATCACTTGAATATCTTACTGCGGTTCGCAATGAGGCACAGGTCAGTTTCATGGTGGACCAGGCCGAGTTCGGTCTGAAAGCGGCGCATCTTGGAGTGTTGTATGCGGCAGGGAAGAGCATCATATACTAGAAGAGAGTTGCCAGTTGTCAGCCAAGACAAGAAGACGAACGAATCTGAAAAAGAGTTGCCGGTTGTCGGGCTGTATTTGCATGAAATTAGGTGGGACATTGCGCCCGCAACTGAGAACTGACAACAGAGAACCGACAACGATCCAACTGAAGAGGGGATGCAAATGACAAAGAAACCGGTTGTAGTGCTGACTTTCCTTTTCATTACGTACTGCGGCGGGTCGCGGGACAAGGATTTCCTGTCGTCGGCTGTTGTTGAATCGCAGGTCTTCCAGATCGCCTCTTCTGTTCAGGGCCAGGTCCTTTCGGCATCCGTGGAGGAAGGCCAGAGGGTGGACTCGGGGGCCATTCTGGCCGTGATCGACACCATTCCTATTCGCCTCAAAATCCAGGAGCTTGCCTCGGCAACAGCCGAACTGCAGCAGCAGATTGCCGCTAAAAGCGCCGAAGTCTCCGCGCTTAGGGCGGAGGTTGAGGGTGTGGATCGTGAACTGCGCCGGGTGCGCGGACTGGCCGAGAAAGGGTCTGCGCCGCAACAGCAGCTGGACCAGGTGTCGACCCAATCCGAGACTGCGCAACTGAGACTGCGCGCAGCGCAGCTCTCGCTTTCGGCCCTTGCGGGACGCAAGGAGACCATGGCCGTGCAGGGCCTGCAACTTGAGGATCAGCTTCGGCGCTGTTATGTGGCCGCGCCCTCTTGCGGCGTGGTCCTGACGAAATTCCGCCGGCAGGGCGAGATGGCTGGTCCAAGCGCGCCGCTTTACGAGATCGGCAAGGTCGATACAATGCAAGTGGATTTCTATGTGCCCCAGCCCGTGCTGTCCGGATTGGCTTTGGGCCAGACAGTCCAAATCCGTCTTGACACGGACCGCAAGAAAGCCGGCGACTTTCTGCCCGCGCAAATTTCCTGGATCAGCCCCGAGGCCGAGTTTTCGCCGAAAAACATCCAGACCCGCCAGGCACGCAACGAGCTGGTATTCAAGGTTCGGACATTGGCCCCGAACCCCCAGGGCGTATTGAAGCGCGGGCTGCCCGTGGAAGTGTGGCGTTGAAGGTTGCCAGTTGGCAGTTCACGGTTCTCAGTTAAAGGCCCGGATCGTGCACGAAACAGGTCCGAAGAAAATGACACCGGCAATCGAAACTCACGATCTCAGGAAGAACTATGCCGGGGAGAACGCTCTGGCCGGGTTGAGCTTGACTGTGCCTGGCGGCTCTCTCTTTGCTCTCATCGGCGCCGACGGGGCGGGCAAGACCACACTGTTGCGGATTCTTGCGACCTTGTTGACCCCGGAGGAAGGCAAAGCATCGGTGCTTGGATTTGACACATTGGCCGAATACGGTGAAATTCGCGGCCGGATCGGTTATATGCCTCAACGGTTCTCGCTTTACGAAGATTTGAGTGTCCGGGAAAACATGCTCTTCTTTGCAGATGTGTTCGGTATGAAAGGCCAGGACCGGACCAACCGTATAGAACGGCTTCTTGAATTCTCGCGGTTGGGTCCTTTTCAAAACCGGCGCGCGGGCCATTTATCCGGGGGCATGAAGCAGAAGCTGGCCCTTTCGTGCGCCCTTGTTCACACGCCTCCGCTTTTGCTCCTGGATGAGCCCACAACGGGCGTGGATCCGGTCTCGCGAAAAGAGTTTTGGCTGATCCTAAAGGATCTCAAGTCAGAAGGCATTACCATCCTGGTGTCCACGCCCTATATGGACGAAGCGGAATACGCCGACCAGATCCTGATCCTCCACCAGGGACGCGCACTGCTCCAGGGGGCGCCGGGCGCACTGGTTGGGGGCTATCCGGATCGGCTGTACCGGATTTCCTCCAGCAAGGGGAGAATGCGCAGCCCGCCTGCACAGAACCTGCCCCGGCACGTTCTATTGGCTTATCCGGCCGCCGGCGGCATCTCCATAGTCAGCGATTTGGCACCGGAGCAGAATCGTGAATTGCTGGCGGCGGTGCAGGAGAGCATTCCCGAGGCGGACTTGGTCACACAGGCCCGGCCCCGGCTTGAGGACCTGTTTTTCCACGCGCTTGCGTTTGGCTCCGTGCGGTCGCAAAACAAAGCCGATTCGCCGGATGGCTGACGGGAACATCCTTACCTCCACTTTCCGCGGAATAAAACGAGATGGCAATGACCTTTTCGATTGAAACCAGGAACCTGACGAAGCGCTTCGGCGCCTACACGGCCGTGGACAGAATCAATGTGTCCGTGGGACAGGGCGAAATATTCGGATTTCTGGGCGCCAACGGCGCGGGCAAGACAACCGCCATTCGCATGCTGTGCGGTTTGCTCGAGCCGACCGAGGGGGGCGGAACGGTGGCAGGCTTTGATATTCGAACGCAGACGGATCGCATCCGAAGCCGCATCGGGTACATGTCCCAGAAATTCAGCCTGTATACGGATCTTACAATTTTGGATAATATGCATCTGTACGGCTCTCTCTATGGACTGCGTCCCTCCCAAAAACGAGAGCGGATCGACGCCATGGTGTCTTTTTTAGGTCTGAAGGATCTGTTGGGCCGCCGCACCGGATCGCTCCCTTGGGGGTGGCAGCAGCGGTTGAGCCTGGCCTGCGCAAACCTGCACGAGCCCAAGGTCCTGTTTCTGGATGAACCCACAGGTTCCGTCGATCCCTTAAGCCGGCGAAACTTCTGGGCCCTGATCCAGGTGCTGGCCAAGGATGGGACAACCGTGTTTGTGACAACCCACCACATGGATGAAGCCGAATACTGCGACCGGATTTCGGTTATGATCAACGGCCGCATTGCGGCGGTGGGCTCGCCGAGCGAGCTCAAGGCCCGGACTTCCCGGGAGACCCTCAACGAGGCATTTATCGCTCTTGTCGAGAACACCGGCCAAAGCGGTCAGGGTGCATCGTGAGCCGCCGCGCATCCCTATTCCGGGTCCGGGCTGTCATGCGCAAGGAGGTCTGGCACATTCTGCGGGATTGGCAGACGCTGGCCATTATCATTGCCATGCCCATTGCCATGATGTTCCTCTACGGCTATGCGCTCAGTTTTGATTTTAAGGAAGTCAGGGTCCTGGTCGAGGATGCTTCCGGCTCATGGGAGGCACGGCGTATTGCGCAGGATATCGATGCCTCGACCCTTTTTCGCGTTGAGGGCGTTCTGGGACCTCAAATGGACATTGAGGCCCAATTCAAGGTTCGCCGCGTCAAGGCGATTTTTCGCTTCCCATCGGGATTTGCCCGCGACCTGCGGCGGGGCGGCCAGGGGGCCGTGGTTGCGGTTCTTATCGACGGTTCGGATCCGAATTTGGGCACCATCCTTCGCAACACCGTGGGTCCCGTTGTGCAGACTTCGGTGCTTCGCCTGCTGAACATGGGTCGGCCCGAACTGGTAAGCGTCGATTCGCGAATTCTCTACAACCCGGACCAAAAAAGCGCACTGTTCTTTGTCCCCGGCCTGATCGCGATCATTCTTACCATGGTTGGGGCCATGCTGACATCGCTTACGATCACCCGGGAAAAAGAGTATGGGACCATGGAGCAGCTTCTTGTGTCGCCGCTGCGACCCAGGGAAATCATTCTTGGAAAGGTGGCGCCCTATGTCCTCCTCACGCTTCTGGAGGGTGCGTTTATCCTGCTTGTGGGCGCCCTGTTTTTTGGACTACGCGTTGAGGGGAGCTTTTTGTTCCTGCTGCTGGCCGGAACGATCTATGTCATTACGGTTCTTGCCCTGGGGCTGATCTTCAGCACGGTCGCCCGCAATCAGCAGCAGGCCATGATGATGGTGCTTCCTGTGACGCTGCTTCCTACCATCGTGCTTTCGGGGTTCGTTTTTCCCCTGGCCAGCATGCCCTTGTTTTTACAGGGAATTGCACACCTGATCCCGGCCACGTATTTCCTCCGGATCCTGCGGAGTATCATTCTCAAGGGCGTGGGGATCCGCGAGCTGTGGCAGCCGCTGCTGATTCTAACCGGCATTGGAGCGGCCTTCCTTGCCGTGTCGATGAAGAAGTTCAAAGAAAGGTTATGAGTGAAAAAGCAAGTCCCAAAAACGGCGGGAAAACATCAAATCCACCCCCTCACCCCAACCCTCTCCCACAGAGGGGCGAGGGGTTTTTCCTCTCCCTTCGATGGGAGAGGATGAAGGTGAGGGTGTTTGAAGTTCATTTTGCCGCAGGCAAATGCACGTGAGGCGCCGATTGGTTTTCATCTGATGTCGCCACGAATCAAGAAAGCGATAATCCTATGAACTTCATCCGAACCATTGTCTGGAAAGAGTTTCTCCACATCAAGGCCGACCCGCTGATGGTTCGGTTGATTCTTTTTCCCGTGCTGGTTCAGCTTCTGGTTGTTGGCTATGCCCTCACCGTCGAGGTTCGCAACACCCCCATTGGCGTCCTGGACCATAGCCGGTCGCCGGAGAGCCGCGACCTGGTCGGGGCGCTTGCGCACAATCCCTTGTTCCGTTTCAAAGGCGATCTCGATGACCTGGAGCAGGCGGGCCGCATGTTGGATGCGGGCGTGATTAAACTGGCCCTGATTGTACCGGCTGACTTTGCGCGCGCGCTTCGCCAACCCGACGGCGCCTCGGTCAAGCTGTTGGTGGACGGAGTGGACGCCAACTCGTCCAATGTGGCCCGGGGCTATCTTGCAGCCATCGTCTCTCAGTGGGCGTTTGACCGAATGGAGAAATCGCTGGCTGCGAGGGGAATCCGGATTGAATCCCAGTTGCCGGTCTCCGTGAACCCAACCATCCTGTTCAATCCCATGCTCAACCCAACCTGGTATATGGTGCCGGGGCTGGTTGTAATTCTTGTGACCATGGTCACCTCGCTTCTTACGGCGTTTTCGATCGTGAAAGAAAAAGAGAAGGGTACTCTGGAACAGCTTCTGGTTACACCCATCCGGTCGGTGCACATCATTGCCGGAAAATGTATTCCTTTCCTGGTGATTGGACTGGTTGAAATCATGATCTTCCTGGTGCTCGCCACGCTCTGGTTTGGAATACCGTTTCGCGGCAGCGTGCTGACCCTCCTGGGATTTGGGGTTCTTTACATGGTCAGCTCCCTTGGCATCGGGATTCTCACTTCCACCATTGCGCGCAATGCCCAGCAGGTCCTTTTCATTGTCTGGTTTTTCATGATCTTCTTTATCCTCCTCAGCGGATTCTTTGTTCCGGTCGAGAACATGCCCGGGTGGGTGCAGGTTGTGACGCACGTCAATCCGGTCCGGTTTTATATGGAAGTCGTGCGCAGCATCTTTTTAAAGGGCGCGGGACTATCGACATTGTGGCGCGAAGGCATTCCCATGATCGCGATCGGCATTGTTGTATTCAGCGTCGCTCTTTTGAGCTTCCATCGCAAAGCTTCGTAGCGCCTATCAAAACCCGACGAATTCAAAACAGGCGACCGCGCCCGGCCGTCTGCGTCCCAGCCCAAAGCGAGTACTTCTGCCGTTCTCATTTTCGGTGATGGGATTCACGAAAATGAAGATTGCCACTGATTCCGAGACCGCTAATAAACATTCTAAGGCCGTCCCGATGAACGGTATTGAATTTGCTAACTGCAAAACGATCATACTTTTTCGAAACCAATGGGTGAGGTCAAGGTTTATAAAAGATCGGCTTGGCCGTCTTTAGAACAGGGCGGTTCTTCATCGCATGGGCGAATCTATGATTGACAACTCGATACGCCAAATTGGATCGAATGCCGAAATCGGTCTTGCCCCTTTTGACCTTTTTGCAGGCGCGGTCCGGGCCCTCGCGGCCGGTGCAAGCAGCCCGGTGCTTGGCCTTATCGAAAGCCGATTGTCCGATTTTGGAATCTTGGGCGTCGAGAAAATCCTGGGCCTGGACAACGCAGAGAAGCTTCTGGAACAAAAATCCTGGCGGCTCTGCTTTCTGCATGTTTCAACGGAGGAATCGGAAACGGCCGAAAGAATTTTGTCGCGATTCGGGCACGCCGTGCGCGTTGTGATCATCAGTGATACCCAGTCCGGATCTCAAGGGTTCCGCTATGGCCGGCTGGGAGCGCGATGGATGTTTCGCGGAGAGGAGATCGGCTCCCCGGGTTTTCTGGAATTCCTGAGAAATGAAATAATGCTCGCCGCTCTTCTGCCACTCCATAGTAAGGGTGCCCTGTCCCGCTACATTCAAGTTTTGATACAAACCAGGCCCGAGTCGGTCGAGGCTTGGGCCCGCCATGTCGGAGTCAGCACCGCGCAGCTCCGCAAAGTGCTCAGCGGCCGCATGCCGCTATCGCCAAAAAATCTTCTGCTTGCATTTCGGGTACTATGCTTGTCACCGGGCTTTCAGGCCACGGTGGATTCCGCCACACGGCGTAGACTGGAGCAGGCCTGCGCAGCCCATCCCGCGGTGGAGCAGTTCCTCCGGCAAGACCTGTCCGGCAGTGCGCTCCTAAAAACACGACCGCAACAAGGGGTTGCGATTTTTCGTCCGGCATTTGTCGGCTAGCGCAAAAAAATATAGTTACCAAGCGAGGGAACAATGCTGGAAGCGGTCGGGGCACAATATCTGATGGAGTCGGAAACGGAATCCATCCGGTTACGGAACAAATTCAACCGCGATAAAACTTATCAGCAACTTGTCCAGGCCGGCATTTTGGATCTTCCCCCTTTTCCGCACCTGGTCGATGCCGGCTGCGGCGAAGGTTCGACTTCAAAGCTCATGCACGAAATCCTCGATCGTCGCTATGGATATGGGGAACTTACGCTTCTGGATTATTCCGGCAAACGCCTTACCGCGGCACGGGAGCAACTGGCAGGTGCCGAAATTCCGGTGAACTATGTCCAATGTGACATCCATCAAATTCCAGCGCCAAGCGGCTGGGCGGATTTCGTCTTTTGCCGGTTTGTATTCGAATATTTGGATTCGCCCCGAGCGGCGTTTGATGAGCTTTGCCGAATTGCCAAACCGGGCGGCAAGGTTGTGGTGGGCGACCTTGATAACAACTGTCTCATCCATTACCCGATGCCGGAAAAGCTTGAGAGGCAACTTCGCCAGATTACCTCCGTTTTGCAGGAGCGCCATTGCTTCGATCCGTTTGCGGGCCGGAAGCTATACGCCATGTTTCACAATGCAGGATTGCATGACATCAAAGTGCATTTGGTTCCTCATCATCTAATTTATGGCCAAATCGGTCAGAGCGACCGAGGCAATCTGATGGCAAAGCTCAATCAGTTGGTGCGCATGCAGCGCGATGACATGCTCCGGGTCGATTTCAGCCTTGCGGAGTTTATGGACGAAGTCCTGCGTTACATGCAATCCGAGTCCCGGTTCAGCTACACCATTCTGGTTTTGGTTGAAGGAATCCGGCCATGAGTACCGAAGAAGCAACAACGGGGCTTAACAAAGTTTTGGAATACTGCATCTTTTCGGGTCTTCCCATGCATATTGCCTTGGCTTCGGACTCGAGCCAGAAGGCAATATTCCAAATCGAAGAGGCGGGGGACGATCGGTTTTTGGCGCGCTGTATCCGGACGAATTGTCACAAGCCCTTCTACTCGGTATTCGAAAACCAGGAGCTTGTTGCCAGTCTGGGCTATAAGCGGCAGGCTTTGGTGTTTTCGTGCCGCCTCATTCCTCCCGAGCTCAAGAAGCTCAATGAATTGATTGCCGGTGGCAACTGCTGGTTTACACGGCCGGAACACGGAAAGCTGGTCAATTGCAGAGCGGACCCGCGATTGTCGCTGGCAAAATACGCGCCGAACATCCGGATCGAACTAGCCGTTGCCAGCCACCATGGTGAGATTACCTTCGAGTCGCGCAATCCAATCGACATTTCGCAAAAAGCCATGGCGGTATTTCTGGACCGGGAAAAGGGGCTCATTCTTCCAGGTGATGCGGTTCCGCAAGTTCGTCTGTATTTTAACAACGAACTCGCGGTTGAGACCCGGGGCCGGATTCTTCGCGTGGACCGAAAGCGGAAATGCCAATTTGAAGGAAAAAGCTATTTCACGGTCATTGGATTTGAAAATAACAACCGCGAAATCCGTATGCCCGACACCAACCTGCACAGCATCCGCGGAAGCGAACGGATCTGCCTTCTGGGAGAAAGCAACGCTTATGTCGACGCTCTGCACCCGCTTATTCGCGACCAGCGCATTCAGGGCCAAATTGCCGATATTTCCAATAAGGGCTTATCCTTCTTTGTTGACCGCACCCACGTTCCCATTCTCGAAGGGACTATCTTCTTATCCTTCTTCATCCAGCTTCCTCATGAAGAGCGCCTGCCGGCCTCCGTGCGGGTCCTCTACTGCAAGCATGTGGCGGAGGAGGGCGGATACCGCTACCGGATTGGGGCGGAGTTCGTGGGCGTGAGCCCGGACCTGCTTAAAGCCATCTGCCGAATTAAACAGCAAAACCTGAGCGTGAAGGTTTTCGACGCCAACAGCCAGGATTACGATCTGATTTGGGAATTCTTCTTTGAATCGGGTTTCATTTATGAGGAGAAGCGAAAAAATCTGCAACGGTTTGCCGGGAGCATGCTTGAAACCTACTCGCGTCTGCTGGCTTCTGAAGACCTTCTCATGAAGAAGATCCTCTACAAGGAAGGGGACGACGTCAAAGGCCATATCTCGGCCGTCCGGTTCTACGATCATGCATGGGTCGTTCAGCACCTGGCCGGACTCAATAGTCTGAATGCATCGGTCTCCAAAACGATGATTTTGGAAATGATCGAGTTCTTTCGCAGTTTCAACGAGGGGCGCCGGGGCATGCCGGCCTACATCACCTGCTTTTTCCGGCCGGGCAATCAGTACCCAAAACTCGTTTTCGGCGAGACAAAGGACCTGATCGATAATCCCGAAATTTGCGGCAGCACGATTCTGGATTATTGCGTAATGAAGGGCACTGCTCAGCGTCTGGAGGTTGCCGCGACTCCGGCTGAAGAGGAAAGCACCGTGCACCCCGCGGCCGAAAGCGACCTGGAGGAGTTTGAGAGTCTGCTGCTGGAGCAGGGCTACGACAGTCTGATGCGTATCGAGAACCTTTGCATCGAAGGCATTGAGAACCTGAAAATCGCCGAAGAGTACCGCCGGATTGGGCTGTATCGCGACCGGAAGCTGCTGGTCGCCGAGGGATCGCATGGCGGGAAAGCCTACGCGGTCTGCAACTATGCTTCGCCGGGAATCAACCTTTCGGAACTGACCAACTCGTTTCGGATGTTCTTTTCAAATCCCGGTTCCGATGTCAATTCCGGGCTGGCCAATCAACTTTCGCGGGCGGCTGTGGAGACCTATCGTGAGACCGAGATGACCAATCCGGTTTTGATTCTCGAGAAGAACCAGCCGCTTCCTCCCCAATACAAGATTGTCCGCTCCTATGAATACTGGCACTTCGACATCAAATACGTCTACATGCTGGACGGGCTCTACAAGGAGATCTTTGGTAATATCCGGAGCCTTGTCAAGAAGATCCGTTCGGAGCAGCTGAGAGAAAATGCCGCCTAACGGGTCGCGCAAGCTTTACAATGCGAAAATCCTACGCAATTATGCGCAATACCTTAGACTACAGCTGCGCTGGGACGCCGAGCAGGTTTCAAGGCTGTTTCGGGCCTGCGGCCGGGATGCGTCGTTGCTGGCGAACGACGACAACTGGTTCGATCAGGAATTCTCGGACCGGTTCCACGACCAAGTCAGCAAGCTAACGCGCGATCCCGCGATCGCTCGCAAGGTTGGGCGTTACACGGCAACGTCCTATTGTCAGGGCATTGTGGGTCGATTTGCGAAAAGCCTCCTCACCCCTGAAGCCTTCTTCCGCAAGATTCCCGAAATTGTCATGTTCTATACCCGCGCTACGCGGTTTTCATTAACCAGCCTGGGGCGCAGCCGGGCCGTTCTGCGTTCGACCGTGGAAGAAGAGTGCGTGGAGCGCCCCTATCAATGTGAAAACCGGAAGGGCATTCTGGAAGCCGTTCCGTCCGCGTTCGGCTGCAGAGGCATCTCATTAAAGGAGACGGAATGCTATCATCGGGGCGGGCGGTGGTGCGAGTATGAAATCACCTGGAACTCACCGTGGAGGGTCCGTCCTTTTGCATACTCGACTATACTGGCAATTGTCACTTCTTTCCTGATTTTTGGTTTTGGCGGACGGGCCGCCGTTTCGTTTGCACAAGGCCTATTTGTGGGCGGATTGGTTTTTCTGTGTCTGCGGGAATGGGATCGCTATCGCAAGGAGAAGATTTCCCGCGAGCAAAACGAGGCGCTGGAGCAATCCCTCGAAACTCTCGAACGGCACAAACGCGAGTCGGAATTGGTGCGCAGCGTGACACGGGCCACAACTCAGCTTGCGCCCGAAGACGATCTTTTGCGCAAGACCGCGGCCAGCCTTCGTCGGGAGGAGGGATACGACCGCGTTTTGATTTTGATGATGAACCCAACCACCAGTACCCTTTCCGCAAAAGCGTGGGCCGGGTTCGATGTTGCGCACGAGAACCTGATTCGTGAAATGGAGTTCAATGTCCGGCCGGATAATTACGACGGCTTTTTCGTGCAAGTGATTAACAGCAGAAAACCATTGCTGGTGTGCGATCTGCAATCCAATATGAAAACCCAGAGCCGCAAGACCCAACAGTATATCCGTTTGCTGGGGACGGAAGCGTTCGCCGCTGTTCCCATTCAGCTCAACAACAGAGCCGTGGGCTTGCTCTCCGTTGAGAACAAGCTGGGATCACGGCCGCTGTTTGAATCGGATCTGGAGCTTCTGGGCAATCTGGCCGACCATTTGGCCGTGAGCATTGCCAATTCCCGCCACTATGAAGAGGCCCGCAGCGCGCTGGGTTTGGCCAAGAATCTGGAAACGCGCGAACGGGAGATGAAACGACGATTTTCGAAATATGTTCCCACGCACGCTCATGTTCCGCTGTCGCCGCTCGATTCGTCCGCGATGCTGGTGCAGAAAAAAGAACTCAGCGTCATGTTCGTGGACATAATTAGTTTCACCACCATGAGCGAGCAATACGGCCCCGAAGATGTGGTACGCATGTTGAATATCTATATCGATGAAGTGGCGCAGGCCGTGGCTCTGGAAGAAGGGCAGATCAACAAGATCATGGGCGACGGGCTGCTCCTGTATTTCGAAGGCGTTAACGAGCGCGCCATCCGGGCGGGGCGCAGAATCCTGCAGACCCTTCCCCGCATGAACGAGCGGCTGATGCGCGAAGGATTTGCGCCCGTGCACGTTGGGATTGGGGCGCACAGGGGCGAATGCACCATCGGAAATATCGGCTCGCGCGACCGGATCGACTATACGCTGATCGGCGACACGGTTAACATCGCCTCGCGAATTCAGGCCTTTACGCGCAACTTTGGTCCCGACACCTTCTGCCTTTCGAGCGCACTAAAATATGACACGCAGGAGTTCGGCTTCGAGTTTCAGGGAGACATCGAATTGAAGGGGAGAAAAGGACGGATCGGCGTTTTTCGCCTTACGGAAGGGGAGAACGCTTGAAGACGGCGGCGATTCTGCTGGAAGACATTCCGGTCCAGGTCGAACGCCGCCGCGTGAAGTACGCCCGAATCGTTGTGGACCGCTCGGCCCAGGTCCGTCTTATCGCGCCAACCCGCCTCTCGAACCGCAGCATTCAGGTTTTTCTCAACGAAAAACAAGACTGGATTCGCAGGCAACGCGCGCACTTTCAAAACATACTTCGGGCCCTGCCGCGCGTTGAGGAGGGCCGCATTTTGTACCGCGGCGAAATCCACCGGGTTGAGCCGGTTGGGCCGGGCCAGGCCTCTGGTATTGACGCGCACTCCAAGATTATCTATTCCGAGAAGGACCTTACGAGTGAATCTGCTGTCGAGGATTGGTATCGGCAGGAGGCCCGGCGCATTATCCCTTCCCGGGTTCTGGAGCTTGCACGGCAGGTGGGTCTAAGCTTTGGCCGTATTTTCATCCGCGGCCAACGTACGCGATGGGGCAGTTGTTCGAGTAGCAAAAATCTTTCGTTCAACTGGCGTCTCGTCAAGGCACCGGATTTTGTGTTGGACTATGTCATTGTCCACGAACTGATCCATACGGAAATTATGGATCACCAAAGCGGGTTCTGGGAAAGGCTGGCTTCCGTTTTCCCCGAATGGAAGCGCGCCCGGATTTGGCTACGGAGCACGATCCTGTAGGAAAATCCAACTTTCGCTATGTTGCGCTTTCCAGCAACTCACTATTGTCCCGCTGGCGCAGGGCGGCATTCTCCGTTGCATTGACGAAATAGATCAGGTTTTCGAGCTGAATTTCGAGATTCACATTGTTGACAATGCATTCTTCCGGCGCTTTGAGCTGAATGGGCGCGAAGTTTAGAATCCCCTTAACGCCCGCCTTGATTAGAGCATCCAACGTCTGTTGGGCCGCGACATCGGGGACACACAGAATTGCAATTTTGATTTTATTCTGGCTGGCATAGGCCGGAGCCTGGTCCAAGGGCAAAATCGGCGGAACTACTTTTGCATTGTGCTTGGCGGGATCGATGTCGAAGGCAGCAACAATCCGGATTCCCTCTTTCTCAAAGTTCTTGTATTTCGTGAGTGCGGTCCCAAGATGGCCAACGCCAATCAGGATCACATTCTGGATCTCGTTCTTACCCAGGATATCGTTGAGCTTGCCGATGAGTGCATCGATCTGGTAGCCGCCGCGTTTGTTTCCAGAGATCCCAAAGAGCGAGAAGTCTTTTCGGACCTGGGCCGAGGTTACGCCCACCGCATCCGCAAGGTAGTCCGAGAAGATCTTAATAAACCCCAGCGACTTGAACCGGTTCAGGGCGCTCTTGTAGCGGGAGAGGCGGACAATCGAATTCTTATTTGTGACCATCATTTTTCCTTTATCCTATATCCTATGGGCTTCAAAGGCATAGTACCTGTTCTTACTTGTTTCGTGAAAAATTCACCGATCAAACACCCTCACCTCAATCCTCTCCTATCGAAGGGAGAGGGATGAGATAATGGGTTCCTAAGCAATCAAAAAATACATAAGATCAAGCTAATAAAAAAGTCTTTTTTGTCCCACTGGACATCTTAATTGGAATTAAATGTTCCAGATTGGAATATTAATTAGCATATTTATGGCCTTAATACCAATGATATGGCGGTTTATTGTTCTAATATTCACAAATATATTGACAAGTGGTAGCGAACTAAGTAGTTTATTAGTTAGAGAGTTCGGTTTGATTCTTGCCGAACCCACCTGAGGCCAGGAGCATTCTAAAGCCGAGGGCGGAAGAACGGATTTAAGCCCCGTTTCCGCCTAGGCGGAAATGGGGATTTTCATTTATGGACAAACGTCTTGGTTTTGTGGGGATCATTGTCGAGGACCGAAAAGCGAGCGGAGAAAAGGTCAACCGCATTCTGGCCGAGTATGGGGATGCAATTGTAGTTCGAACAGGGGTGCCCAATGCGCGGGGTCACTGCAGTATCATATCGGTTGTTATCGAAGCCACCACCGATGAAATGGGTGCGCTTACCGGGAAACTGGGAAAGCTAACAGGGGTTTCGGTGAAATCGGCACTTAGCAAAATCTGAATATACGAGGTGGATTGTGGACCAAGCACCGAAATCAATGCGTCTTCAGATTGGTTTATTCGGGCGAACCAATGTGGGCAAATCCAGTTTCTTGAACCGCATCGCGGCCCAGGATGTCTCGATTACCTCTTCTGTACCTGGAACCACAACGGATGTTGTTGAAAAGGCCATGGAGCTGTTGCCCGTTGGCCCGGTGCTCTTCCTGGACACTGCCGGACTCGATGATGATTCCGAGCTTTCGGCTGCCCGGTTAGGCCGGACCCGAAAGGTTCTTGAGCGGGCCGATATCTTTGTTTTGATCTCCGAGGCGGGCGAGTGGCATGAAGTCGAGAGCGGTATTGTGGCTGAGGCGAAGAAACGAAAAGTTCCTCTTATCCTTGTCGTTAACAAGGTGGATCTTCGCCCGTTGGATGAGAAAGCTCTCGGGGAGCTGGGGAGCAGAGCGTCTTTCGTCATGACCTGCTCGTGCAAGAATCCGGACCCTTTGTTGGTGTACGATTTCAAGCGGCTTCTGATCCGGGCGCTGCCCGAGGATGCGCTGCGTACTCCGCCTCTGGTCGGCGACCTTCTTCCACCCGGCGGAACGGTTGTGCTCATCGTGCCCATCGACAAGGAAGCGCCGAAGGGCCGGCTTATTCTGCCGCAGGTGCAGACGATTCGCGATGCACTGGATCACGGCGCCGGGACGGTTGTGGTCAGAGAGCACGAGTACGGCCACACACTGTCGAAGCTCAAAGACCCGCCTCATCTGGTGGTGTGTGATTCGCAGGTCGTGCACAAAATGGTCGCCGAAACGCCTGCCGGTGTTCCGTGCACAACATTCTCCATCCTGTTTGCACGGCTCAAAGCGAATCTTGAGGACCTGGCCGAAGGGGCTGCAGCCATCCATCATTTGAAATCGGGAGATCGGATTCTGATCTCCGAATCGTGCACTCATCATCCCATCGAAGGCGATATCGGCCGCGTCAAGATTCCAAACTGGTTACGGGAAAAAATGGGTCTCGATCTTCGAATTGAGGTTGTTTCCGGACGTGATTTTCCATCGGATCTGTCAAGCTTTCGGCTTATTATGCATTGTGGATCGTGCATGCTCACTCGCAGGGAGATGCTGGTTCGGCTACAGCGTGCCAAAGAGACCGGGGTGGCGATTACGAACTACGGGGTCGCGATTTCGGTTCTCCAGGGTGTGGCCGAGCGTGTGCTGTCGCCTTTCCCGGCGGCGCTGGATGCGTATCGGGCAGCGAGGCAGAGGTGATCATTCTTGGTACGCTGATGTCAGTTTGGAAAGCATGCAGGACGAAGCAAATCCTATCAGATGTAGGGACACGGCATGCCGTGTCCATCCAGGAAGTGAGGCAAACATGAATCCGTCCATGATCCGGAACTGGACGGCCAACCGGATCCAGCGTGACGAGGTCGCCAAATATCTTAAGGACGGCCGGGATTTCATTGACGACGACCGGATTGTGTCGGAGCTCAAGGCCAATACCGCGCCGGATCCTGTTCGTGTCCGGGAGATCCTGGCCAAATCTCTCTCAATTCAGACTCTCAGCGGGGAGGAGACGGCTGCATTACTCCATGTCATTGATCCCGATCTGATTGCCGAAATGGAACAAACCGCGGCCAAGGTGAAGAATTGGGTTTACGATAACCGGATCGTGACCTTTGCGCCGCTTTATCTCTCAAGCTACTGCGTCAACAATTGCACGTATTGCGGATTCCGGTGCGAGAACTCCCAGATGAAGCGCGGGCTCCTCAGTATGGATCAGATCCGCCAAGAGATCGAATCGCTTGCGGGGCAGATCGGGCACAAGCGCCTTATTGCCGTTTATGGCGAGCATCCCTCATCCGATGTCGATTACATGGTAAAAACCATGGAGACGATCTACAGTGTGCGCGTGAAAACCAAACACGGATACGGACAGATTCGGCGCATTAACGTCAATGCGGCGCCTCTTAGCGTGGATGCCTTGCGTACCTTGAAAGGAGCGGGCCTGGGCACGTATCAGGTCTTTCAGGAGACGTATCATAGGGCAACATATGCGAAAGTGCATCCTGCGGGAACCATCAAGTCCGACTACCAATGGCGACTCTTCTGCATGCACCGGGCCATGGAGGCCGGGATTGACGATGTGGGAATGGGCGCCTTGTTTGGCCTTTCCGATTGGCGCTACGAGGTGATGGGTCTTGTTCATCACGCGCACGCGTTGGAAGAGACATTTAGGCTGGGGCCGCATACCATTTCGTTTCCGCGGCTTGAGCCTGCGCACAATGCGCCTTTCCAGGGCATGGCCCCGCAACACCGGGTGAGCGATGCCGATTTTCGCAAAGCGATTGTGGTGCTGCGCCTGGCTGTTCCGTATTCGGGCATGATCCTAACGGCCCGCGAGACCGCCCACCTGCGCCGTTCGCTTATTCCTTTGGGGATTACACAAGCCGACGCTTCCACACGAATTGGCGTGGGCGCCTATAGCAGGGAAAAAGAGGGGCAGGAAGAAGACAACCAGCAGTTCATACTGGGCGATACGCGCACGCTGGACGAGTTCATCGGCGAGCTTGCGCAAATGGGAACGATCACCTCCTTCTGCACGGCCGGGTACCGCTGTTCGCGCACCGGCAAGTGCATTATGGACCTGCTTAAGACCGGACAAGAAGGCAAATTCTGCAAGCTCAACGCGGTGCTGACATTCCGCGAATGGCTGGACGATTTTGCCTCGGACGAGACGAAGAAGGTCGGCGAAGCCCTGATCCAAAGAGAAATGCAGGATGCCTGCGGACGAATGCCCGGGTCCGCCAAACAGTTCATGGAATACTATGAAAGAATCACGAAAGGGGAGAGGGACCTGTATTTTTGACTTATCGTATTTGGCAATTATCCCGCTCCTGTGCAGTGCCGCGGCCTCCGCGGCACTGCAGCGGGTGGATGCCGCGTCCGTCCTGATTTGAATATGCAAAATATTGAACCCATTCTCTCCAAGCCCGAGCTTTCCCGCGATGATATCGTGCGGCTGCTCTCTGCTGATGACGATGCGTCCATGGATCTACTGCGGCAAAAGGCATCCGGTATTCTTCTCGAAAATTGCGGGCCGGAGGTTTATTTCCGGGGACTCATCGAATTCTCGAATATTTGCCTTAATGACTGCGACTACTGCGGCATTCGCAGGGGCAACACGAAGGTAAAGCGGTTTCAGCTCACAAAAGACGAAATCGTCTCGACCGCTTTGTGGTGCGCAGAACATGGATATGGGTCGGTGGTGCTGCAATCCGGGGAGCGCCGGGATCCGGAATTCGTTGACTTTGTCGAGGACTGCGTGGGAAAAATCAAACAATGTTCACGCTCGGAGCGCCTGCCGAACGGGTTGGGGATAACCCTTTGCGTGGGCGAGCAGACGGAAGAAACATATCGACGGTTTCTTGCGGCCGGTGCGCATCGGTATCTTCTGCGAATCGAGACATCCTCTCCCAGGCTCTACGCCCGCATTCATCCGGAATCCCAGAGAATCGAGACTCGAATCGAACGCCTGCGAATGCTCAACAAAATCGGATTCCAGGTTGGGACCGGCGTGATGATCGGATTGCCCGGTCAGGCCGCGGAGGACCTGGCGGACGATATTCTATTTTTCCGGAACATGGACATCGATATGATCGGCATGGGGCCGTTCATTCCTCATTCGGATACACCGCTGGGACAGACTGCCATAGCGGGGGGTTACGACAAGGATGCAGTATTCCGATTGGCGTTACGAATGATCGCGGTCACCCGCCTTGTGCTTAAAGACGTCAACATCGCCTCGACCACGGCATTGCAGGCAATCCACCCCGAAGGCCGGGAACTAGGCCTTCAATACGGGGCCAATGTGATCATGCCCATGGCAACTCCCCCAAACGTTCGCCACGACTACCTGCTTTATGAAGGCAAGCCCTGCCTGGATGAATCCGCGGAGCAATGTTCCTCATGCCTCCGGCGACGCATTGAATCGATCGGTCGCACAGTGGCTCTGAATCGGTGGGGGGATTCGAGGCATTTCAGCAGGTTAAAATAAAAAGGGAAAGGGCGAGCGCCCCTTCCCTTTTTCCAAAAAAACAGCCCTTCTTCGACTTACTTCTTCAGCGCCTTCTCGATCTGTCCCAACAAGTCATCCGGCTTCACCGGTTTTTCCAGTACGGCTTTGACTGGAAGCCAGTCCGAATCGGGCTCAAATTGGAAGGGAAGGGTCTTGGCTTTCCGAATTCCCGTCACAATAATAACCGGAATGGCCTTGGTCGAAGGCTCCTCTTTCAGTCTGCGGGCAATGTCAAAACCTTCCGTGTCATGGGCCATCATGACATCCAAAAACATAAGGTCTGGCTTCTCGGCTTTGGCCTTGGAAAAACCCTGTTCTCCGTCCGGCGCACTGCTTACTTTGTGACCCTTGGCCTCCAGGAGAGTCCTGGTTGCGTCTACAAAATCGGCATCGTCATCCACTACAAGAATCTTTGCCATAGAACCTCCTGCTTTGTGTTTCCTGAAGCCTCAATATAGCACACCAGCATCGGGGAAAGCCATTTTTATTGTGAAATTGTTCACAATCAGATCCTCTCCCGTTTGAAATACTTTGTGTGCAGCAAATGGTGTGACTTTTCCCCCAAAGGCGCAACCAGGAACTCCCCATAGATCTGCTTGATTTTGGGATTATCGTGCGATTTTCGGAGTTCCTTGCCCTCGTCCTCTCTCTTGATCGCGTCAATGCGCTTTTTGCGCACTTCGTTGGTGGTCAGCCGCGGCTGCCCGCCTCCACCAATACATCCGCCCGGACAGGTCATGATTTCGACAAAATGGTAAACGGCTTCGCCGGATTTGATCCGTTCCATCAGTTTGCGCGCGTTTCCAAGCCCATGCGCCACGGCAATCTTCATGGTAACGCCTTCCAAAAACGACCATTCCGGCACCGTTCCCGTAATCGTGACCTCGGCCTCCTTGATCCCTTCCAAGCCCCAAACTGGATCCACGTGGAGATTTTCGAAGGGCAGGGGCCTTCCGGTGATTACTTCATAAGCCGTGCGCAGGGCGGCTTCCATCACACCGCCGGTGTTGGCGAAAATGTCCGCAGCTCCGGATGATACGCCCAGGATTCTGTCCATAGCCTCATCGGGTAGGTTGACGAAATCGATGCCGGCCTGCTTGATCATACGGCCCAGCTCGCGGGTGGTGAGCACCACGTCCACATCGGTCACGCCGCTTGAATTCATCTCGGGCCGCTGTGCCTCGAACTTCTTGGCCACGCAGGGCATAATCGAAACCACGAAGACATCCTCGGGTTTCCTGCCGACTTTTTGCGCCCAGTACGTCTTGGCTACGGCGCCGAACATCTGTTGGGGCGACTTGCAGGTCGAGAGATTCGAGAGATACTCGGGGTAGAAATGCTCCATGAATTTGATCCATCCCGGCGAACAGCTGGTAAATTGCGGCAGGGCCACGGGTTTTTTTTCCACCACGGCTTTCTTGAGCCGGACCAGGAGTTCGGTTCCTTCTTCGATAATGGTCAGGTCGGCCGTGAAATTTGTATCGAACACACCGTCGAAACCCAGCCGACGAAGGGCGGCGGTCATTTTGCCGGTTACCAGGGTGCCGGCCGGCATGCCGAAGCACTCGCCTAGGGCAGCCCGGACCGCTGGGGCGGTTTGAACCACTACCGTCTTGTTCGGGTCATCAAGGGCGGCCCACACTTCGTCCAGGCGGCTCTTTTCGACGATTGCGCCCACCGGGCAAACGGCGGCGCACTGGCCGCATTGAGCACAAGGCGCATCGGCCAGGTCTCTTCCAAACGCCGGCCCGATCACGGTTTTGAAACCGCGAAACTGCGGGAACAAAGCACCCACCGACTGAATCTGATTGCAGACGGTCACGCAACGTCGGCATTTGATGCACTTGCCGTTGTCACGATAAATGGCCGGCGTGCTTTCATCCATTCCGGCTCCGGATTTGACGCCTTCATAGGTGATTTCCTTGATGCCTAGTTCAAAGGCCACAGACTGGAGTTCGCAGTCATTGTTGCGGTCGCAGGTCTGGCAATTGCCCTCGTGCTCCGAGAGAATCAGTTCCACATTGGTTCGGCGCGCCTCGCGCACACGCTTTGTGTTGGTATGGACCTTCATGCCTTCGGAGACCGGCATGACACAGGAGGCGGCCAAGGTCTTGGCCCCTTCGATTTCCACAAGGCACACGCGGCAGGCGCCAATGGCCTGCACGCTTTCGAGATAGCACAAGGTTGGGATCTTGATCCCGACCTGTTTGGCCGCCTCAAGGATGGTCGTGCCTTCGGCGACCTCCAGGGGCTTTCCATCGATTGTAAATTTCGGCATCGCGAACTCCTTTATTTCGTGTAACTACTCACATCTCTCGAAAGAATCATGAAACCACAGAGAAACGCGGAGGCCGGAGAAGAGGACA